>CAVCPW010000033.1:0-3453 GCA_963604075.1 Anaerovoracaceae bacterium
GATAAATAGCAATACCAATGAAACAATTGTAACTTACCAAAAAGACTTGACTTTTTCACTTCACCGTGTCAAAATATAATTAGCTAGAAAAGACAAAGGAAAGGAGAAATCGCGTGTGCTGACAGTTTTCATCATGAGTTGCTAGTATCTGTCAGGAAAACACACGGTAAACGAAATGAATAAAAAAATTAAAAATCCTGAGACCGATCATCTGTTTCGGGCAATTCTGACATTGGAGAACATTGAAGAGTGTTATGCCTTTTTTGAGGATGTATGTACTGTGAATGAGCTTCAGTCCATTGCGCAGCGTTTTGAGGTCGCTTCTATGCTGCGTCAGAAGAATACCTATCTTGAGATCGCGCAGAAGACAGGCGCATCCACCGCGACAATCAGCCGTGTAAACCGAAGCCTGAATTTTGGAAGTGATGGCTATGAGATGGCATTTGAGAGAATGAAGGAGTAAGCGTAACATAGGATATATTAGAGCAAATAACCTCATTGCTTTTTATTAATAAGTGTTGAGTTACTTCAAAAAACTTGATGAAATTTAATTACTTGTTGATAGTATTTGTGGAACAAAGTTTGTTCTCTTGAAAAATAATCCAAAATATACTAACATAGGGAAGTACAAGTGCTGTGAGGTACTTGTACTTTCATTATGATTTGTTCTACTGTTCACGAGTCAATGTGATGGAGTGGACGTCTGTTCATGAACAAAACAAAGCTGTGCGTGGACGTTGTTCGCGTTTTGCAGCGCCGCATGAAATGTGTGTTTTTGCGGATAGGCGTTACGTGAACTGTAGTCATTAAAGAAATTTCGTGTAAACAGCAATTGGCTGTTGGAAAGGATAAAAGATGACTGGAAAGATTGCGTTGATACCAGGTGACGGAATTGGTCCTGAGATCGTAGCAGAAGCCAAGAAAGTATTAGATACTGTAGCAAAAAAATATGGACATGAATTTGAATATGAGACACTTCTGATGGGTGGCTGCTCCATCGACGCATACGGCGAGCCGTTGACAGAGGAAGCACTTGCAAAGGCAAAGGCAAGTGATGCAGTATTGCTTGGTGCAGTAGGTGGCAATGTCGGAAATTCAAGATGGTATCAGGTAGCACCAAATTTAAGACCGGAGGCAGGCCTGTTAAAGATTCGTAAGGGATTAGGATTGTTTGCGAACATCCGACCTGCAAAGCTGTTTGCACAGTTAAAGGATGCCTGCCCATTAAAGCCGGAGATCATTGGCGATGGATTTGATATCGTTATGATGAGAGAACTGACCGGAGGCGTATATTTCGGAGAGCATAAGACAGAAGAAGTTGATGGTATCCGCAAGTCTACCGATATTATGGCCTATGACGAGAATGAGATTAAGAGAATTGCGATTAAGGCATTTGAGATTGCAAGAAAGCGCGGCAAGAATGTAATTAGCGTCGATAAGGCAAATGTTTTGGATACATCTAGACTGTGGAGAGCTGTTGTCGATGAGGTCGCAAAGGATTATCCGGATGTTACCGTAAAGCATATGCTGGTCGACAACTGTGCAATGCAGCTTGTCATGAACCCAAGACAGTTTGATGTCATCCTGACCGAGAACATGTTTGGGGATATTCTTTCCGATGAAGCGAGCATGATCACAGGTTCCATTGGTATGCTGTCATCTGCAAGCCTTGGTGCAGGAAAGCTAGGACTCTATGAGCCAAGCCACGGTTCAGCACCGGATATCGCAGGAAAGGGCATTGCAAACCCGATCGCAACCATTCTCTCAGCCGCTATGCTTCTTCGTTACTCTTTTGATCTTGATGAAGAGGCCAATGCGGTTGAGAATGCAGTAGAACAGGTTTTACAGGCAGGTTATCGTACCATTGATATCATGTCAGATGGCATGACACAGGTAGGTACCGTTCAGATGGGCGATTTGATCGCAGAAAAGATTTTTGGTTAATATAGGGGGCTTTATACCATGAGAAGTGATAATGTAAGAAAAGGAATGCAGCAGGCACCACACAGATCCCTGTTCAATGCATTAGGATTTACAAAGGAAGAGATGGACAAGCCGATGATCGGTATTGTCAGCTCTTATAATGAGATCGTTCCAGGTCATATGAATCTGGATAAGATCGTAGATGCTGTTAAGTTAGGTGTAGCAATGGCAGGAGGTGTGCCGGTCGTATTCCCAGCTATCGCTGTCTGTGATGGTATCGCCATGGGTCATGTTGGCATGAAGTATTCTCTTGTAACAAGAGATCTGATTGCTGATTCTACCGAATGTATGGCAATGGCACATCAGTTTGATGGTCTTGTTATGGTTCCGAACTGTGACAAGAACGTACCAGGTCTGTTAATGGCAGCAGCCAGAATCAATATCCCGACTGTATTTGTCAGCGGTGGTCCAATGCTTGCCGGTCACGTAAAGGGACAGAGAACTAGCCTTTCCTCAATGTTCGAGGCAGTTGGCGCTTATGCTGCAGGCAAGATGACTGAGGAGGACGTATACGAGTACGAGTGCAAGACATGTCCAACTTGCGGTTCTTGTTCCGGTATGTATACCGCAAACTCCATGAACTGTCTGACAGAGGCTCTTGGTATGGGTCTTCAGGGCAACGGAACCATCCCGGCTGTTTATTCTGAAAGAATCAAGCTTGCAAAGCATGCTGGTATGAAGGTTATGGAGATGGTTGAAAAGAACATTCGTCCAAGAGATATTATGACTGAGAAGGCATTTACCAATGCGCTGACTGTTGATATGGCACTTGGATGTTCCACTAACAGTATGCTTCATCTTCCGGCAATCGCAAGAGAAGCTGGCGTTACACTTAATGTTGATATCGCAAATGGTATCAGCGCAAAGACCCCGAACCTGTGTCATTTAGCACCGGCAGGTCATACCTATATGGAGCAGTTAAATGAGGCAGGCGGTGTATATGCCGTTATGAACGAATTGTCTAAGAAGAATTTGCTTAATCTTGACTGCATGACCGTTACAGGAAAGACCATTGGCGAGAATATCGCAAATGTTGTAAATAAGGATCCAGAGGTTATCCGTCCAATCGATAATCCATACAGCCAGACTGGTGGAATTGCTGTATTAAAGGGTAATCTGGCACCGGATTCCGGTGTTGTAAAGCGTTCTGCAGTTGCACCGGAGATGATGGTTCATGAGGGACCGGCTCGTGTATTCGACTGTGAGGATGATGCCATCGCAGCTATCAAGGGCGGCAAGATCGTTGCAGGTGATGTCGTAGTCATCCGTTACGAGGGACCAAAGGGTGGCCCTGGTATGAGAGAGATGTTAAATCCGACTTCTGCAATCGCGGGTATGGGTCTTGGCTCCAGCGTTGCACTGATCACAGATGGACGTTTCTCAGGTGCATCCAGAGGCGCAAGCATCGGACATGTGTGCCCGGAGGCGGCTGTCGGCGGACCGATCGCACTCGTTGAAGAAGGCGACATT
>CAVCPW010000034.1:0-6664 GCA_963604075.1 Anaerovoracaceae bacterium
TGCGTTTTCCGAATCCACGAAGATGCTTCCTGACAGTGAGTAGTCCCCAAGCGCGTCACGGTTTAGGTAATACGAATTGTTTTCTCCCTGAACAACCGGATAGTCGATATTGGTATCATCAATCGTAAGCCATGCAATGACATCCGGATTTTGCTCCATCAGCTCCCCAAATGACAAACTCAAACTTCCATCTGCGAGAGGACGATAACGTGAATACATGTTGTCGGGAGCTGCGTCATTATAAATCTTGTACGTGTCATACAGAGAAAACGCACTGATTCCCAGTATCGCCAACATTATCATATGAAATGCGCAATTAATGATCCAATCAAGCACATCTATAACACGAATCCCCATCTTTTCTCTGTTCGGCACAGTTATCCTCCCTTTACAGCTCCCTCATGCTGGGTAAATATAGGGAGCCGCCTGAATTTTATAGTTTATATATGGAGTTTTTTATATATTTTTTTAGCGATCTTACCGCTGACTATTGAAAGCCTTACTGTTCTCACTTGATATCCTTCTTCTTGCGCTTTCTGCCTAAAACTAATGTACCGCCTGCAAGACCCATAGCCAATGCAAACGGCGCTGCAGTCATAACAACACCCGTCGGGACAACACCATTACGATAGTTGTCATAGATTACGGTATCATCGGATGCACCCATCTTGGTTACAGATGTGACTGCATCTGCAACCTTCTGCTGCTTGGAAACGTCACGTGTATTCTGAGTGGTATCCTGTCTATAAGAGATATCATAACCCTCACCTGTCTTTGCACTCTCAGTGACGGTATAGGACATATCCTCTGTCAGACCCCATATCTCAATACGCTGATCATCCTTTAAGTAAAAAGTAAGCGTCTTTGCACCGTTGTTATCTGTTGTAAAGTAATACTCAGACTGGTTTTCACCAAGTGTATCCCCTGTGTTGGTTAAAATCTCACCCTTTGTCAACTGTGAAATATTGCTCTTTGTGGTTGTGTTAACACCATTAAGAGTATACGGAATATTATCTGCCGTTGCATTTGTAAGATCTACATGATAACGTGAGTTAGGAACGCCGCCTGAAATGGTTACTGTAAACTCGAAATACTCCTCACGATTACCCTGATTGCCTGTCACCTGCTTCTCAAGAAGAATGTCATACGTGCTATAAAGGTTCTTAAAACCCGCATCCTTCAATGTCTGTGTTGCACTATAGAGATTTGAAGTCTTATTTTCGATTGCACTATCAATCTCAGTCTGTGTTGCCGAGCGGAAAACTTTTCCCGTTGAGTCAGTCAGTACACCAAAATCTCCAAGTACAGCTGTGCTGTCCTGAATGTAATACTCACCATTTCTAAGAAGATCTTCTGCTGCAACAATTGCAAAAGTAGGCTCATCCTTTAAGGTCTCTACGCTGTCATCGTCATGGAATACGTATCCTACAATATCAAGCTCACCTGTTTCCTTTGTCTCAACGTAAACATCAAGGAAACGAGACTGGTCACTATCGTTTGTGATACCCTGCTGATCTACCGTTCTCGCCTCCTCTGTTACGATGTAGCGGTAGATGCCAGGCTGTGTGTATGTAACATTCTCAAAGGACAGCTTAATGCGCTGCTTTGCATACTTCTGGTTTGCCTCAAACTCTACTGTATCACCTAACTGTACTTCCTGATAAGTTGTCTGACCAGGATAGAACTCATCAGGCTGGGTGATTGTGATATTGGCTGCGTCAACACCTGCAAATACCTCCGGAGTGGACGCGGTTGCGCTTACCGGATTTCCTGCTGTAACAGTGTAGTAAGATGTATAATGCGGTACATTCGCATTATCATCAAGTACCAGATACTTATCGAAGTAGGTAACGTCACCTGATGTTGCCACATTGGTCTTGCCGGACTGATCATACTGCGGTGCCGCCATAACCTGAGATGCCAGTGAGCATGTCATAAGAGCTGCTACTGCCAACATACGTCTGTTTGTAACTTTTTTCATAATGTCTTCCCTCCTAGGAATTTTTAATTTGTATCTTTTGGGGGCCGATACCTGAGCCTTTTTATATAAAAACAGCAATGCTATTTTTACCGGATTGAATTATTCTGCACGGTCAGTTACTTACCGGATGCAGCATCTTTTGAGGAATAAGACCCGTTTGTAGTTAAAATTTTTCAGCGTATTCAGTATTTTATCGCGTGTCCGAAGCAGACACAGTAAAAAATGGTACAAAAAAAGCATCAACAATAAATCCTGTATTTTTCAGAAATTATTTAGATGCTTTTTCTTATGTATGTTTGTTTTTTATTATTTTTCTTTTGTTATTCCGCAGCCTAATCAGATACAATCAATTATTGCTATCTCATCACATGCAGCCTGATCACCTCATTCGAGTGCTTCTGCTAATTTTCAATCTGAATTTCGCAATTTTCATACTCCATATATCTCCCTCCCGTTCAATATTGTATACTATAGTGTACACCTTTGTCAAGCGTTTTTTAAACAAAAAGCATTGCTATTTCCAGCAATGCCTCTCGTTATCTGCCTCTCGCTATCTGCCTCTCGCTATCTACACCTACTTTGCTTGTAACACTTCTTTAAAATAATGACGCATATTACAGTTCTTTAATCCTTAAGATTTACAACATGAATCGGATGTCCCTGTACATACGCTTCAAGATTTGCAACTGCGATATCCATTAGTCTTTGACGCGTCTCTTTTGCTGCCCATGCAATATGCGGTGTGATAAATACATTCGGCGCTGTCAAAAGCGGGCTCTCCCTTGGAATTGGCTCCTGCTCTACAACATCCATTGCCGCGTAGGAAACCTTTCCAGAAGAAAGCGCATCCGCAAGATCCTGTTCACAGATCAGCGGACCCCTTGCTGTATTGAGCAAAATCACACCATCCTTCATCTTAACAATGCTGTCTTTGTTAATCATCGCCTGATTTTCTTTTGTCAATGGACAATGGAGACTGATAATATCAGCCGTCTGATATAATTCATCCAGGCTTACTGATTTTATATGTGCACCAAGAAGTTCTTCTTTAATTCCATGATGACCATACGCCACCACTTCCATGCCAAATGCCACTGCCAGACGGGCAACCGCCTGACCGATGCTGCCAAATCCTATGATCCCAATAGTTTTTCCAGAAAGCTCCATGGTCGGATAGCTCCAGAAACAGAAATCAGGACAGTCACTCCATTTTCCTTCCATTACCTGTTTGGAATGTGCACCTACATGGTGACAAATTTCCAACAGCAATGCCATCGTCAGCTGCGCGACTGCCTGTGTGCTATAATCAGGGATATTGCTGACCGGAATCCTTCGCTCATTTGCTGCATCCAAGTCTACCGTATTATATCCAGTCGATAATGTACCAATAAATCGAAGCTTCGGATTTGACTCAATCATCTCTCGTGTAATCACCGTTTTATTTGTAAAAATCACTTCTGCATCTGCCATACGAGTGCAGACAAGTTTTGATGGTGTTCTGTCATAGACAATCACCTCGCCGAACTGGCGAAAACCATCCCAGCTCAAATCGCCCGGATTTTCCGTATATCCATCCAATATTACAATTTTTCTGTTTTCCATATCTACTCTGCCATTCCTTTTTAATTGTAATTGTTATTAATCGTCCTAAATCGCTCAGTGACTAATAACAAATGTTGTAATAGAATTTGCCTTCAGCTGTGTCTCAAAGACTGTTCCCTCAAGTGGATATGCCTCTAACTGCTTCCAATGCTCTCCCTTCTCAATGGAGCCACTTGTGCGAATTGGATGTACAATGGCTTCTCTCAATGCGAACTCATTCAAATCAAACTGGCAGTTCTGTATCTGATCGCTGTCATTGACAACCACTAAAACTAGCTTCCTTTCCTGCGGATTCCACGCCGCAACGGCTCTCTCCCCCGCCTGAAGAATGGTATCATTTGGTCGGATATAGCGAGAGAACTGCCCCATCGCATAATATTTCATAGTTAAAAGAATTTTTTTCTCATCATGATCAGCCGTCGCTAGTCCCCAATAGCCGCCTGTATAATCCGGTTTACCGCTATCTTTATTTCCAATATAGCCGTCACTGCTGATATGACTGTCAATCACCTGCCAAAGAACCCATGCCGATGGAAGAAGACCATTTATATCAGAAACAATTTTGTTTGCAAGCCACAGCGCAGCGCCCATCTCACCCGCATTGCAGCCTGCTACATCGCCTCCATCTACCTCAGACATCCACAGATTCTTTCGATACTCCCGAGCAAGCTCCTGAAGCTCTTTGCTGTCTCCTTCCAGATAACTATGAGTATCAATGCGGGCAATCGCCTCTCTTGCTGCCTCACTTAACTTACAAATGCTATTTTTCTGAAGATCAATTCCTGTCTCATCCGTCCCTGAAATCAAAATATCTGATAGACCTCTCTCATCAAGTGCGTCTCTCAGTGACAAAATCATAACAGATTGTGACTCACCCGGATCAAAATGGCAGCCTTCCTGTTTCTCACTAAATGCATGCCAATACTCGGTATCCGGTTCATTCATCGCTGTCATACTCTGAAAATGAATCCCCCATTCATCTGAAAATTGTTTGGCGACATCAGCAAGATAAGCTGCAAATGCTCCATACGCATCCTCGCGAAGATTATTTTTTCCCGCATTCTCAGCGCCGCTTGAGCAGCCAGAATTTGTCATAAAATACGGCGGCGAATTAGAAAAGCCTTCAACAATCAGATTCTCTCCATAATGCTCTGCCACTTTCATTAATACATTTCGCTGGTTCGCGTCTGCACTCCAATCATATGACCAGTGATAGCCCTCTGCATCACGATAGGCTGCTATTGCATAACCTGGAACCATCGAATCGGTTCTTGTAATATGATGATGATTAGGATCGTCCCCACCACCAATGTTATACCTGATTATCGTCAGGCCTAACCCTTCCTGCGGATCAAAAAAAAGTTTGGCAGCCTGCTCTGAAAGTTCGTCCGAATATCCAATACGGTTTGGCCACCAGCAAAAGCTACTTCCCCAGCCCTCAAATTTTCCTTCATGAAATGGAGAACACTTTTGTGGAGACAAATGATAATTGAAAAAAGATGTCTGTTTTGGCCATATAGAGCCCTCATCCAGATTTTTATCAAGCAGCCACTGATCCTCAACAGACAAAATTTTAGTTTTCCCTGCTTCATTTACCAACGTCACTGATACCTTCGTTTTTTCTCCTGATGCCAGTTCCTCACAGCCGTAGTCACCATCGAATATATGTTTAATTTTCCACATTATCACATGCCCCCTGCTTACCAACCTTTTCATTTTGCCTTTTTACCCATTCAAGCATTGGTTCAATTACATGTCGGATAGCCTCGCCCTCAAACGGTATTTCAAGACCAATTTCACGCACTGCTTCCATATAGGTCTTAGTTCCGCCAAAACTCAAAAACTTCAGATATTTTTCCCATGCCATCTCTGGGTTTGTCTGCTGCATCATAAAAAGCTGGAGCGACACATTTCTTGCCAGGCCATAATCAACCAGGTAAAACGGACACAAAAAGAGCTGTGGCTCAATCAGCCATTCCTTTCCCTGACTGTATAACGGTATATCATCAAAGTCCGAGAAATGAGGCTCATACTCCTGTCTGAGACGCTTCCAAAGTGCATGACGCTCAGCTGATGTCATGTCCGGATTCTGATATACAATTGTCAAAAATTCATCCCCTGAACAGCCCCCTGGAAGATATGTTAATGTACGTTCAATCAAAAACAGATCATACCGGTCCACATCCTCTTTGAAAAACAATTTATGATATGGCATTGTCAGCATTTCCATAGCTGTTGAATGCGTCTCGCATACCTCTGCCGAAGCCTCACGGCACTCTGCCACAATCTTGTTTTTATATGCCTCATATGCGGCAAAGGCATGGCCGGATTCATGAATCAACACATCAACATCCATTGTCGTTCCATTAAAATTTGAAAAAATAAATGGACTTTTCATGGAATCAACGCTGCCGCAATAACCGCCCGGTGCCTTTCCCTCCCTTGAATCCAGATCGAACATGTCACGTTCCATCAAAAAGTCAAAAAATTCACCTGTCTCATCAGAGAGTCCCTTAAACATTTCCCTACATGCATTCTTCATTGCATTTGAATCACCCTTTGGTGTCGGATTGTAATCCGGGAAATAAAGCAAATTATCATAACCCTTCCAATCTGACAGTCCTAAGCGCTTTTGCTGCATCTTCTTGATCTCATTTACAGCCGGCACCCAATATTTCTTTACCTGCTCACGATAATGTGCTATCTCCTCCAGTCCGTACCCCATACGGTTCATAAAAATCAGACTAAGCTGTGAATAATCCTGAAAACCAAGTGCTCTCGCCTGTGCATTACGATTTTTTACAAGTGCATCGAAAATCTCCTCCAGTTGATCACTGTACTGCTCAAAATAGGCTCCCTCTGCCTGATAAGCTTCTCGTCTCACTGTCCGGTTTTTATCGCCCTTATAAAAATACAACTGTTCACTTGGAATCACCTTTCCCATAAATGGAATACGGCTTGTTCCACTAATCGCCTGAAAACGCGCAACCAAACGATTTTCTTCCTGTCTAAGCGCGGTTACCGCTTCGCCGCCCCCTGCCGCCTGATACCGTAGCTTCTTTAATAGCATGGGACCATATG
>CAVCPW010000035.1:0-16094 GCA_963604075.1 Anaerovoracaceae bacterium
CTAGTAATAGAGGATGGCGTTCGTTACCATCACATACTCGATCCAAAGACAGGATATCCGGCAGACAGTGGTCTGATTTCTGTCACGATTGTGTGCGATGAAGGATGGCTTAGCGATGGTCTTTCTACGGCGTGCTTTGTACTTGGATATGATGATAGCCTGTCTTTGCTGGAAGAGTATGATGCGGAGGCAATATTTGTCACCGAGGATAAGGAAGTGCTCGTTACAGATGGCCTAAAGGATATATTTACGCTGACAGATTCTGCATATGAGCAGGTCGAAAAGTGAGAAAAAACTAATGAGAGAAAAGAAGATAGCAATTGTGATAGCAACTGTGCTTGGTGTGATATTTTGTCTGTCGGCTGTCTGGACAGCGCACCAGTTTCTGGCGAAGCCAAAGAAGGCAAGTGCTGCGATTTATCAAAATGGCGTGCTGATAAAAACAGTTTCAACAGATCATGAGGAGACATTTAAAATTGAAGATGGTGAAAATTGGAATGAGATTACTGTGGACGAAGATGGCATACATGTGAGTGGAGCAAGCTGTCCGGACAAGATCTGTATGTATACTGTGTGGAAGGGAAGCGGCTCACTTCCAATAGTATGTCTGCCGAATCATCTAGTTATCACATCTGCACCTGATGAGGATACAGACGATGGATTCGATGTGCTGACATATTGATATGATAACAGGGTCAAAAGGTGTAAAGCTCTAGGAGTTTTGACGAGTTGCCGTCGCACGCACGCGACTTTAGTAGTGTGGGGCTTCACATTGAGAATCAGTTGAGGGCAAAATATCTTTTGATCTCAACATCATTGATATCACAAGAAGTCAGGAGAAAAAGGATAATGAATACAGAGAAAATAAATAGAATGGATATAAAAAAAATGACAGTGCTCGCCATGTTTTCAGTCATTGCACTTACTATTTTTACAGCAGAGTCTATGATCGGAACAATTGTACCGATTCCGGGCATTAAGCTGGGACTGGCAAATATCGTAACGCTTCTAGTGCTGTATCTGTATGGTCCAAAGGAAGCACTGTTTGTATTGATTGTAAGGATTATTCTTGGAAGTATTTTTGGAGGGCAGATGATCTCGTTTTTCTATAGTCTGTCAGGGGGAGTTTTGTGCTGGCTTATTATGAGTCTGATCAATGCACTTTTGAGGAAGAAGTTTCTCGTGTTGACCAGTATGTGTGGCGCTGCCGCGCATAATATTGGGCAGATTGCAACTGCAATCGTGATTACACAGTCAATGAGTGTAATTGCATATCTGCCGATTCTTATGGTCAGTGCTATGATTACAGGCTGTTTTACAGGACTGGCTGCACAGGTGAGCGCAAAACGTTTGCAAAAGATTTTGAAAATATATTTTTAAATCCTTTGCAAACGTTCTTTAGACATCACTAATCCCCTTGTTCTGAACTAATTGCCTTTTCCTTCCATTTACCAGAGAAGTAGCGCAGCAGGCACACGATAGAAACACTAAGCCAAGTCAGCCCTGTTGTGATCCAGATGCCCCAGTATCCAATTTGAGGAATGCGTGTCAGGATAGAAGAATAGAGCAGACGGCAGACCACTTCGGCCAATCCGTTGATCATCGAGAATGCGGCATCGCCACATCCGTTTAAGATGCCTCTTGGAATGTAAATCGTGCCAAGGAAGAAATAACATACACTTGTAATGCGAAGCGCAGATGCGCTGAGTTCGATAACGTCGGTTTCTTTAACAAAGAGACCGGCGATATTTTTTCCAAAAAGAAAAGTGATCGGAATCATAATAGCACTGAACACAGCGACAATATAGATCGACTTTTTAAAGCCAAGTTTCACACGCCCAGTATCTTTTGCGCCTATGTTTTGACCAGCGTATGTTGTAAGAGCAGTTCCGAGTGAGTTGTAAGGCTGATTAATCAATTGTTCAATACGGTTCGTGATTGTGAATGCAGATACAACTGTGGATCCAAATTTGTTTACAACTGATTGAAGCATTACGCAGGAGATGGCAATCATACTGCTTTGCAGTGCAACAGGGACACCCAGACGATAAGAGGTTTTAATAATTGCAAAATCTGGCTTCATCTGTTCCTTTGTTAGATGAAAATATGGAATTTTTTTGAGGGAATAGATAAGGCTTACGACAGCAGAGAGTGCCTGAGAAATGATTGTCGCAAAAGCCACTCCGAACACGCCCCAGTCAAAGGCAATGACAAAGAGCAGGTCGAGAAGTACGTTACAGATGCTTGATAAAATCAGAAAATACAGAGGTGTCTTGGAATCGCCAAACGCACGCAAAATCGACGAGATACCGTTGTAGAGTGAGATGGCTACGATGCCTATGCAGGTGGTTCGCATGTAGATAATCGAGTCGTTGATGATATTGTCGGGCGTGTTTAACAGGCGAAGAACAGCGGGTGTGATTGCGAAGCATAAAACGCTGACTACAACGGCTGAAGAGATTAATACATAGAACGAGTTAGCAATCGTGGCGCGTACTTGATCAAATTGTTTTGCTCCGTAAAATTGCGAGACAATGACACCGATTCCGATGCCTAGACCAGAGGATAGTGAGAAAAAGAGCCAATTTAATGAGCTGCAGGCACCGACAGCGCCGAGAGCATCGGCGCCAACGAAATTTCCCACCACGATGGAGTCCACCATGTTGTAAAACTGCTGAAAGATATTGCCGATAATTAATGGGATTGAGAAGGTCAGAATCAGTCTGACCGGGCTGCCTTTTGTCATGTCAGCAGCGTTTGATGAAGGTTTCATGAGTGATACCCTCCCCTTTCGTTTTTTCTTCTTTCGTTGTAGCATGATGACTCATCGTTGTAAATGGACTATTTTCGACTAAATACTGATTAAAAATAGATATTCTTTGCAGTCTGGAAAATTATGAAGTGCGCGTATCAGTGGAGCGTTTGCCAGTGCCACTTTGATCACCGTAGTCTTGACAAAGAATTTGGCGGGTTCCGTAGAGATGTCCTGCAAACTCTCCGAATAGCGTCTCCTCTTGCTTGCGAAGGAAAATAGTCACATCATCGTCTCCAAATACCGCCTGAATATGGATAGAGCCGACGCAGGTGTCAAGCAAGTGAACGCGAATGTACAGTGTGTTTTCACTAAGCCATGCTGCGCTTGCCGCGTAGCACATCGAAACTGCTACAGGCTCATCGGCACGATTCCCCATGTGGGTGGTCATAGTGAGCGTGCCTTCCTTTAGTGTACCGATACCAAAATTTATAACAACCGTCTCAGCAGGGGAGGCTATCGAGGTCGGAGAAATGCGGCTATTTAGAGCTATTTTACCTGACTTTGGTGGCTGACCTGCCTCCACTGATTTTTCACCAAGTGTCTGATCCTGATTCATTTCAAATGAAACCTGCTTCCATGCAATTTCCCCATTGATTTTGTTTTTATCTCCAGTATTGCCTGCAACGTCGTTATTAATGACATAGGTTCCTTTGAAACTTGACATGATTTGCCGGAAATCCATGAAAGAAGTGCTGTTTATGTCATTGATATTTTTAATTTTATTGTTCAATGATCGAGGAACAAGCTCATACTGCTGCTGTAACGGCTGTATTGCGAGTCCATGCATAAACTGTTCAAATTCACACCGACTTGTTTTATCCGGTGTCCATGGTGCAAGCTTCTTTTCTAATTCCGGAAGGATATGCCTCCAGATAGCATCATAGATAACCTGATTGCCGCCCTGGCGGCCTTGCGTGTCGGCAGTAGTTACGATTATTGTGTTGTGCTTCGGCAGAAGAATCACCAGCTGACCACCCATGCCATAGCAAATGATTGAGTTATGCTCTCCAATCCAGAATTGCAGCCCATACCCCATACTCTCTGACGGTACGGGTCCAGTGACGCAGGTGGCAGTTTGAAACGATGTTGCTTCTCTGATGTAATCAGCAGGCACGTATTGTTTTCCATTTAGCTTTCCCTGCTTAAGGATGAGGAGTGCAAATAGCATTAGATCGCGTGAGGTCGCCATCAGACCGGAACCGCCCATGCTTACGCCAAAGCCATCTTTTAGGCAGTAGGCTTCTTTTGAAAAACCAATCTCATCGAGCACTTTCCCACGCAGATAGTCAAGCATAGTCATGCCAGAAAGCTTTTCCACAAGAGCACACAACGTATGAGTGGCAGAAGTGTCATAGTGGAATATAGTTCCAGGTTTGTGTGTTGGTGGGACTGTAAAAAAACTCTTCACCCAGTCAGTTTTTGAGCTGAATTTGTCGTAGGTGGTTGATGCATGACAGGAGCGCATGGATAACATGTTTCGGATGGTGGTCGCCGCAAGCCATGGATGTACATTTGCAGGGTCAGGAACGTATTCAGGAAAAAAATTTATGATCGGATCTTCGAGCGAAAGAAGTTTTTCTTCCTGCAAAAGACCAATTGCGATGCTAACGAAACTCTTTGTAACAGAAAACATTCGGTGAAGATCATTGCACTTTACAGGAGCATAATATCCTTCGGCGACAAGGCTTTCATCCTTCCAGAGCAGGAAGCTGTGCATGAAAATCCCTTTTTGATCAATCTCTTTCAGTGCATCCGTAATACAGGAGGCAGATATCCCCCTCTCCTCGGGAAATGAAATTGTCAGAATTGTGTCCATAAAATATGAAAATCCTCCTTCTTTTTTGTTAAGTATACGAAAGTAATAAAAAAACGTCAATTCAAAGATGCAAAAAAAACACAGATTTTTTTCGAAAATGCTATAAACATGTATTGGCAGAAATAGTTTATTGGTAAAATTTTAAAAATTACTTGTAATTTTAACGTTTAAGTAGTAAAATAAGTCTAACGATGTTGTGACGAACAACTAAGAAACAATTAAGGAGGATTTTTTATGGAGAAGAAGAAACTGATGGCACTGGCATCAAGTGCTGCTATGGTACTTACTTCTATGGGCATGGCACCGGCAGTTGCTATGGCAGACGATGAGGTAGAGAAGCCAGAGAAGATTACAATGATGGTTGATGGTACTGTTTTCACACAGGAGAACGGCCAGGCAGAGTTTAAGGCTAAATGGGAAGAGCTTACCGGTATTGAGCTTGAGATCATTCAGCCAGACCATTCCCAGTACTATGATGTATTAGGACAGACTATTGCAGGCGGCGATTGGCCGGATGTTGTTCTGTTAGGTTCTACCTACTATGCAAGCTACGCAGCAGAGGGTGTTCTGTGGGATATGACAGAAGCATACGAGAATTCTGAACTGAAGGATCGTGTTAATGATCAGAGCGTTATCGATGGTTTAAGAATCGATGGTTCTCTGTACGGAATTTCTCCATCAAGAGGAAACGGATGTATTACTTACGTAAAGAAGGCATGGTTGGACAACTGTGGACTTGACGTTCCTACTACATATGATGAGTATATTGCAATGCTCGAAGCATTTACCACTGGTGACCCGGATGGAAATGGTATTGACGGCGATACATACGGTGTATCTTCAGCAGGTCTGATCGGAACTGAGTCTCCGTATACAAACTATCTGCCGGAGTTCTATCAGGATGCTTATCCGAGCTTCTACCAGAACGATGACGGTGTATGGGTAGATGGTTTCACAGAGGATTCCATGAAGGAAGCTCTGGAGAGATTAAAGAGCGCATATGAGGCTGGATATATTGACAAGGAGTCTCTGACCAATGCTACATCTGATTGCCGTACTAAGTTCTATGAGGACAAGTTCGGTGTATTTACTTACTGGGCAGGTACATGGGCAACCAACCTTAAGACCAATCTTGAAGCAAACGGTCTTGACAGCGAATTAGTTGCTATCCCACCGATCGCAGAGCTTGGCAACTACACAGAGCGTGTTGCTCCGGCATGGTGTATCACAGAGGCTTGTGAGAATCCGGAAGGCGTATTCAAGTACTTCATTGAGACTATGCTTGATGGCGGTGACATGCAGTTCTTATGGACATATGGTGTTGAGGGTGTTCACTGGTCCACAGCAGCTGAGGAAGTTTGCGGTGTTACTTATGAGGAAGGCGAGTTCCACATGTTAGAGAACATGGAGAAGGAAGGCACCGTTTATACAAAGAACCACATCGACCCAATGCTTGCTATCACTACACTTGAGAACGATCCTAAGGAAGAGGCAGTAGCAGAGGAAGCACAGACTTCTGCAGAGACATTCCAGGCAAACAGCAAGATGGCTCAGCTGGTTCTCTCTACTGATGAGATGTCAGAGTACAATGGTGACCTGACCACACTTAAGAACGAAGTTATCGCTAAGGTTGTTACTCAGGGCATGAGCGTTGAGGACGGTATGGCATACTTCGATGAGCAGGGTGGAAATGAGTGGTCCCAGAAGATTGTTGATTCTCTGAACAACAACTAATCGGTCCAAAATTTGACCTGCATGGATTCGGTTAGGAAAAGTGCAGGATAATCGATTTGTGACAGACGGATAGCTGCGGAGAGGCATATCGTTTATTTGACTCTTTGCAGCTTTTTGTTTAGTAGATGTACAAGTCCACAAAACCAGGTGGAAAAAATACTAAGAAAGGAAAAGCTATTTAGATGAATGATTGCCATGACCTATGTACAAGGAAAGGCGATTATGTACCTGGAGCTATCTGGGAAAGTAACGGCTGCAAATCGCAAGATTGCAGTTAATCATCTGACATATACCGTTGGTGTATGTTTTTAGTAGCAGAATGCGATGGCAAAAAAGAACACACTAACGCTCCCTGACGGGACCGTTGTATCACACAAGAAGCCACTCAAGGATCAGATTTATAAGTATAGATGGTTCTATCTGATGTTCCTTCCGGTATTCCTTTTCGTAGTGGTATTCTATTATCTGCCAATGTTTGGTATTATTTATTCATTTACCGAATATAAGCTGATTAAGGATCCTGTATGGACAGGATTAAAGAACTTTGAGACTCTGTTCTCAAAGCCAATGTTCTGGCGTGCATTTAAAAATACGCTGTTTTTAAGTATCACTAAGCTGCTTTTAAATACCTTTGCAGCAGTAATTGTATCTCTGTTATTAAATGAAATCATAAATGTTCATTTTAAGAAGGTTGCACAGACTATCATTTATCTGCCGCACTTCTTATCATGGGTAGTTACAGCATCCGTATTCGGATTGATCCTTTCACCATCCAGCTCAGGTCTGGTAAACTCCTTCCTTGTATCAATCGGCGTTGTTGAAAAAGGAAGTGAGATTTATTTCCTGGGAAGTTCAAAGTGGTGGACTCCTATATTCTTCGTAATCAACGTATGGAAGGATACAGGATGGCAGACCATCATTATCATGGCTACTCTGGTTGGTATCAGTCAGGAAATTTACGAGGCTGCTTCTATCGATGGTGCAGGACGCTGGAAGAAGATGTGGTACATTACCATGCCGGCACTTGCAAATACAATCATCACCGTTATCATTCTTAACCTGGCTAAGGTTCTTAACTTGTTCGAGTCTGTATTCGTATTACAGAACGATGCGGTTATGGAAAAGTCCGAGGTTATCCAGACCTACGTTTACAACCAGACATTCAACAGCGGCGGTATCCCGAACTATGGTTATACCACAGCGGTAGGTTTGTTTAAGTCACTTGTTGGCTGCGTACTCGTGCTGATCTGCAACTATATCAGTAAGAAGGTCCGCAACGGACGTGGTATTGTATAAGGAGGTGGAGATAAGATGAAAGATCGTCCAAAGATTAAAGTTTTTAATGTGATTAATGGAATTCTCTTTATTGTGCTCTCCATTATCATGCTGATTCCGATTTATAAGGTATTAGTCGATTCCTTCGATTTAAATTCTGCATATGGTATGAGACTGTGGCCAAAGCAGTTTGGTCTGGCCGGATATGCGAGTGTATTGTCTAACCCGACTCTGTATCGTCCGCTTTTAATTTCAGTGGGTACTACACTTGTTGGTACATTCCTTGGTCTGGCTCTTTCCACACTCGGTGCTTACGTACTGATTCAGTGGGATATGCCTGGAAGAACATTCTTCGCAAATTTCCTTCTGTTTACCATGATCTTCAATGGTGGTATGATTCCTACATACTTAGTTATGAAGAACTTAGGATTGACAAACAACCTTCTCGGCGTTGTATTACTTCCGGCTATCAATATTTATAACCTCGTATTGATGCGTAACTTCTTCGAGGGTATTCCGCAGAGTTTGTTTGAGGCAGCTACGCTTGACGGATGTACCCCAATGGCTACATTTATCAAAGTCGTACTTCCGCTTTCTAAGGCAGCACTTGCTTCTATCGGTTTGATGTTTGCAGTTTCCTACTGGAATGATTATACCAACTACAAGCTGTATATCACAGATTCAAATCTGTACAACTTCCAGATGAAGTTGAGAAGTATCATGATGGGAAGTGATCTTCCTCAGGCAAATGGTGGTGCAACTGAGAATACAGTAAAGAGTGCAGCAATCATTATTGCAATCCTGCCATTCATGATTCTGTATCCATTCCTGCAGAAGTACTTTGTAAAGGGTGTTAATGTAGGTGCCGTAAAGGGTTAAAATGTTGTAAATTATATGACATTTATTAAAAAAGGCGTTGTTGCCAATTGGCGACAGCGCTTTTTTGCGTTATAATACAGTACAAACGGCAAAAAGCAATTGTGTTTTGCTGAGAGAAGTTTCTAGTAGGAAAAGAAAGGCGGAGAGTTATGGCGAAAGCAAGAGTAACAGAAAAAAACATTCAGCTGATACTTCATGGTAGTATGGGGCGGGCGATATTGTCGCTGGCAGTCCCAGTTGTGATCAACAGTTTTTTGCAAACCATGTATAACCTGACTGATACATACTGGCTTGGGCAGCTTGGAACAAATGAATTGGCTGCGATTAATCTAGTATCACCACTGCAGCAGATTGTAGTAAACTTTGGCTCAGGCTTGACAGTGGCAGGAGCAGTGCTCATAGCACAGCTGATTGGAGCCGGGAAAAAGGATGAAGCAGGCTCGATGGCGAGCCAGATATTTGTATGCGCAATGATATTTTCTGTCGTTTGTGCAAGTTTGATTGCGATCTTTACGCCAGCTGTGGTAAATTGGCTGGGAGCAGATGAAGCTACTGCAAAGGTAGCCAATGTGTATCTTCGTATTGTTATATTGGATATGCCATTTTTGTATATGGTAAATATTTTCGCGGCAATACGGCAGGCACAAGGAGATACGGTATCGCCGATGTTTCTAAATCTGACAGGTATTCTGCTTAATGTCGTGCTTGATCCGCTTTTGATGATCGTGATTCACTGGGGCGCTGCAGGTGCTGCACTGGCAACGGTCGCAGCGAAGGCTGTGCCGGCAGTACTGTCACAGATTATTCTATACAGAGATAAGACAGGCGTACGCATCCATTTAAAAGATTTTCATTTTGAAAAAAATAAGTTAAAAAGTATTCTGGTAGTAGGTTTGCCGACAGCTATAGGAGGCAGCACCATGCAGCTTGGATTTCTTCTGATGAGCCGAAATGTGTATGTGTATGGTACGCAGGCAATGGCTGCATATGGTATCGGCAACAAAGTAAATGGACTGATTACCCTGCCGTCAAACGGTATCGGTTCGGCAGTAGCTACGATTGTCGGTCAGAATATTGGCGCCAATCAGCTTGATCGTGCCGATAAGGGGTATCGTCTTGCGAGACGTGCAAGTGTTATCTTTTTATTCGTTGGAGGAGTGATATTATCGCGTCCGTTTTTGTCAGAAGCAATAGTCGGATTGTTTTCAAATGACGAACAGGTTATCGCCATGGCAGCAGATTTCTTAAGCATCATGGCATTGTGGTGCTTTACAAATGGTGTGTATAGCTCCACGAGCGGACTGTTTCAGGGAAGCGGTCACACAGAGGTTACAATGGCAGTTGATGCAACGAGACTGTGGGTGTTTAGATTTGCCACACTTTTTGTATGCGAAAACTGGCTTAATATGGGAGTGCGCAGCATCTGGTATAGTGTAGTTGTCAGCAATGCGTTGTCAGCAGCGGTGCTGTATGTGGTATATCGTACCGGGCTGTGGAGGAAGAAGCGCGGATAAGGGTGTAGCCCAGCAGCTTACGAAGGCCCGCTCGGCGAAGTTATTTTGTCGAGGGGCCCAATTTCACTGGATACCACTACGTGCTTTTTACGTAAGTGTATTTTGACAACGAACCCGCTACAATGTTCCCGGCTGCGTAGCAGACGATAGTTTCAGCAAAGCACATTCACCTCGGAGCAATTGACGTTATCATAATCGCACGGAAAGGAAGAAGTATAGGATGAGTTACAAACTAGCCATATTTGATTTAGATGGAACAATTCTTGATACACTAGAAGATTTAAAGGAAAGCACAAATGCAGCGCTTGCATCAAATGGTTATCCGGCGCGCACACTTGATGAAGTGCGTCGCTTTGTTGGAAACGGTATCGGAAAGCTGATTGAGCGTGCTGTACCGCAGGGAACATCAAAGGAGGCTGCAGAAAAGACGCTGGAAAGCTTTAAAAGACATTATGGTATACATTGCGCTGACCATACAAAGCCGTATGATGGCATTTTAGAACTCTTGGAGAACTTGCGAAAGCGTGGCATTCAGACGGCGGTTGTCTCAAATAAGGCAGACTTTGCTGTACAGGAGCTGTGCAGCAAGTATTTTCCAGATGCATTTGATTTTGTAGTTGGTGAACGAGAGGGTATTCGCAGAAAACCGTGCCCGGACAGCGTTTTTGAAGTGCTAAGAACATTGAAAAAGACAGCAGATGAAGCCGTCTATATCGGAGATTCTGATGTTGACGTAGAGACAGCAAAGCAGGCTGGCATGGATGGAATCTTTGTAAGCTGGGGATTTCGTGGCAGAGAATTTCTGATCGAACATGGCGCAGAGTCTAAGTCTATTGTCGATACACCGAAGGAACTTGAAGAAAAGTTTGTTGAGTGATTCACACGTATAGTAAAGGATCATGTAAAAGCTCATATAAAGTATCATAAGTAACGCTTAGAAAAGAGAGTAACGTAGAAAAAAGGACTGGTAGGAAATGGCAGTAACAGCAAAGGATGTCGCAGAGGCATGTGGTGTATCTCGTGTCACAGTGAATCGTGCGCTCAGTGGAAATGAAAGTGTAAAACAAGAGACGCGGGAAAAAATTCTGGCAAAGGCTCAGGAGATGGGCTATGTGCCGAATTTGCTTGCGCGAAGTCTTGTAAATGGTAAAAGCCATATGATAGGCATAGTCATATCAGACGTGAAAAATCTGTATTTCTCAGAGATTGTTGATGCAATTACTCACCAGGCAAGGGTACGCGGCTACATGGTATGCACATGTACACATGATAGTGATTTTCAGGAAGAAAAACATCTGATTGAGACGATGAAGGGTTATTGCGTTGATGGTCTGATTTTAAATTGTGTTAATCGTGGAGAAGAATTTAAGCGGTGGCTTGACAATCTTGGAATGAAATATGTAATTCTGGGATATCAGTTGCTGCCGGGGAGTTATACGGTTGGCATAAATGAGAATAAGTCGGCAAAGGATGTTGTTCATTTTTTAAAGGCGCACGGATATAATAAGCAGATATTTATCGTGCCGCCTTTGTATAGGGAAGATGGAATGATAAATATCCCGCATTATCAGCGAGCATCTGGATTTAAAGAGGAAGCTGAGCGAGTAGGATGTGATTATCATGTTTTCTATGGAAATGATACGAATGCGCAGGCATTAGCGTATCTAAAGAACAATATAGGTGAAAAGCCAGCATTTCTGTGTACGGGTGAAATGTTTGCATTGCCACTTCAGAAATTTTTGAAAAAAAATGGATTCAAAAGTCCAAGAGATTATGGCCTTATGACATATGATAGGCTGATGTATCGTTTTTGGAATGAAGAAGCAATTGCCGCAGTGGATAATCATGTAGAGCAGATTGGGATAAGTGTTGCAAATGCCATTATAGATCGGATAGAAGAAAAGAAAATACCAAAAGATATAGAAGTAGCATATGATCTAGAAGAAGGAACATCGCTTTAAGAGTGGTGTTCCTTCTTCTAAATCATATATTATTTTAAACAGTATGGGTAATACTCCGGATGTATAGCAGACGTTTGTTTCAGAAAAAAGAGATTTGACGGGGCACTAATTCAGATTTGTTAGTTTCGCGAATAGTAATATAAATAGCAATTTTAATAGTGATTTTTACATAAAAAATCGAAGAAAACAGTTGACAAATTGTAAAAAAAGATTATAATATGGAATATAGATGAATGAACACGTGAACATTTCTTAAAAGATGTGCAAAATGCACATGCGTTAGAACTTTGCCCTTCTATAGGTCAGAGGATTATTTAAGGAGGATTTTTGCTATGAGAAAACAGATTTCTTTTGCCCTTGCACTGAGTATGGTTATGACATCCGGAATTGCAACAGTTGCAAATGCAGCTGATGATGAGAAGACGACCGTGGTATTCTGGAACAGCTGGACAGGTGGCGATGGTGACACACTTGAGGCTCTTGTAAATAAGTTTAATGAAGAAAGTGAAACTGTTCATGTAGAGATGACACGTACAACATCCTTCTCTGATATGCTCCAGACAAGCCTCCCTACAGGAGAGGCAGCTGACCTTATTTTGTTGAGTACAAATGAGATTACACGTTATAAGAGTTATCTTCGTTCTATGGATGATATCTGGGAAAATACAGGACTCAAGGAAGAAGATTTCTCTGCAGCATACCTGAATATGTGCTACAACGATGATACTTTATACGCGATTCCGTTCCAGATCAGTACATACATGATGTATTACAATAAGGATTTGTTTGAGCAGGCAGGCATCGAGGAAGTTCCGACCACATTTGATGAGTGGACAGAGGCAGCAGAGAAGATCAGTGCACTTTCAACAGATGACAATCCGATTTACGGATCAGGATTATTCTATTGCTATAATGGACAAAATCAGTCAGTTATTCAGCGTTTTGGAACTGATTACATGATTACTGGAAATGAGGAAGATGGATTTAAGGCAAATCTTCTTGATAATCAGGCATTTGCAGATGCTATGATCTGGATGAAGAATTTGTATGACAATGGATATAATCCGCAGGAGATTGACATTGACTCCATGATGGCAGCAGGTCAGATTGGTATGATGACCAACGGAGGATGGTTAAAGGGAACACTGGATGCAGCAGGCATTAACTATGGTATTGCCAGTCTACCGACAGTTACCGGAGAAGACCAGAAGGAATATGCACTTGGTGATATGTCAAGCTTCATGATTACGACATCTGCTACAGATGAGACTGCAAAGGCAGCAGAAGAATTCATTAACTGGTGGATGACAGGCACTGGTCTGGAAGCTTGTGAGACAACACAGGATGTTGATTATAGCAATGTGACACCAAATACAGAGTGGTCCATTTCGATGTGCTACTTAAATGCATATCTGCCGACAGTTAATAGTGATGAATATCAGGCGGTTGATGTTCTGGTTGATCTGACTCCAAGTGAGACAGCTCAGGTTCAGATGTTTACTGCACCTGGAACATTGTTCTACAGTGATGCAGCAAGCTGCCAGGCTGACTACATAGAGGATTGGGTATTCAACGGACCAACAAATCCGACTTATGATGATGTTCAGGATTTCTTTGCTGATTATCAGGCAGATTTGGAGAGCTACATTTCTGATTATTACGATTGATCGAATAACCGGTAGATCGAGTGATCAAGGAAGAGGATGCCGGAAAAAGCCGGCATCCTCTTTGTTTTGTTTACAAAGAGATGTATATAAGGGCGTGCGTTTTGTATTGTAACTGCAAATGCACTTAATAATTACATGTGAAGATAATAAACAGTTATTTATATGAGCAAGTAGCGAAGCGGATTGCGAATATCATTGACTCTATAAAAATAATAGAAGGGAGATAGTATCATGACTGCGACCGGAAAAAAGAAAACTGTATCAATCGAAAAAAGGCGCGCAAGGACAGCCTATCTGTTTATTGCGCCTGCAGCAATTTTGTTGATAGTATTTTGCATCGTTCCATTGATAGCATCTTTTTATATAAGTACACAGAAAATGGGCGTAGATCTGTCAGCAGCGAAATTTGTTGGCTTTGATAATTATAAGAAAATTGTGAGTGACAGACGTTTCTGGCAGAGCGTGGGAGTTACACTGAAATATACAGCTGTTGAGATTCCACTCCAGATGATTATCGGTGTTGTGTTGTCGGCATTACTGGCAAAGAATACTCGCACAAATAAAATTTTCAGAAGTATCTATTTCCTTCCGGTTATTGCATCTGCGGTAACAGTAGGTGTCACCTGGCAGCTTGTTCTTCATTCCAATATCGGTATTTTCACTTATTGGTTAAAGCTTCTTGGATTCTACAATACAAATCTGTTAAATGATACAGGTTCGGCGATTTTTGTAGTTGTGTTTGTTGCTATCTGGAAGACATTTGGTATTTCTACTATCATTTTGGTGGCAGCCATTCAGAATATTCCTGAATCTCTGTATGAGGCTTCTGCAATAGATGGCGCTGGAAAGCTTAACCAGTTTTTCCATGTTACGCTGCCGGGTATCATGCCGTCCTTCTGGTTTTTGCTCATGACACGTATTATAGGTTCTCTTCAGATGTTCGATATTGTATATACGCTTACTAAAGGAGGTCCGAGTCGTTCCACTACCACACTTGTTGTATATATTTATGACACTGCATTCAACTCACTTGACAAGACTGGTTACGCAACAGCGATGAGTGAGGTTCTGTTTGGCTTTATTATGATTATCACGGTTATTATGTATACCATTATGAACAAGACATCAGACGATTAAAATCGGAAAGGCATGGTAGAAAAGATGAAAAATCAGGAATTAATCACAAATAAGAAACCGTTAGAGTTGCGAATTAAAAATGGTATTAAATATTTTCCAATCTTCGTTATTTTGTGCGTGTTTGCATTTTTGCTGCTGGCACCGCTTGTCTGGATGTGCCTCGGCTCTTTTAAGAGTGATACAGAGGTTATGCAATATCCTCCAAAGTTTTTTCCACAGGCAAATCATCTGATCGAGAACTGGAAGGCTGTATTATCACGAATTGATTTCTTATCAATGACAAAGAATACTGTCATCTATGCAATTGGATGTACGATTCCTTCTATGTTTATAAATGCACTGGCAGGATATGCATTTGCCCGTTTCAATTTCAAGGGAAAGAATGTTTTGTTCCTTCTGTTTTTGGCGACAATGATGATTCCATTTCAGGTAATCATGGTTCCGCTGTATCTGGAGGTTTATTACCTAAAGTGGCTGAATACCTACTGGGGCTTAATTATCCCGAAGATTGCGTCTGCGTATTGGATTTTCCTGTGCAGAGCGGCATTTCAGGAGCTTCCTAAGGAACTTGAGGATGCGGCACGTATTGATGGTCTCGGCGAGTTTGGGATTTTCTGGAAAATTATGCTGCCGCTTGTAAAGCCAACGATGATCACAATGCTTCTTCTTGGCATCAATAACTGCTGGAATGATTTGCTGTGGCCATTAATTGTAGCGAATGCATCGACGATGCGTACTCTGTCAAATGGTCTTGCTATTTTTATAGGAGATCGTACATCTGAGTATAGTCTGGCATTCACGGCAGCGACTGTATCTATGCTTCCGATGCTGATTTTGTATATCTTCGGACAGAAGTATTTCGTTGCAGGACAGGTTTCTTCCGGAATTAAGGGCTGATTGTGAATAAGATAAAATGGTGAAGGCTTTGATTCGATATTGAAAACGGATACATAACGGTCAAAACTTTGAACGAGGGAGGATGAAATGGCATATTTACTTGCATATACCAAAAAGGGAGAGGGATGCTATCCGGATTTTAATTATCCGGGACATGTTGGATATAATTGTGACTGGGAGCATGCGATGCATTTAGCACTCAGCGAGGATGGCAAACATTTTACGCCCCTTCGCAACAATACAGGTATTCTATTTGCAAAGGCATCCTTTGAGGAAAATGAATTTGTCGGTGTGACAAAGACTTTGATTGATCCGTGGCTTTGTCGCGGTGCAAATAATATGTTTCACGTGCTCGCTGTGCGTCAGAATACACCTGATTCAGCGCATGCTGGCTGTATG
>CAVCPW010000036.1:0-3421 GCA_963604075.1 Anaerovoracaceae bacterium
ATATCCTGTCTTTGGATCGAGTATGTGATGGTAACGAACGCCATCCTCTATTACATATTTTTCATAGTCGCCTGACGTTGAAATGCTTTTTGTTCCTTCAATCGTAAGCGCTCCCAGATAGGATTCGCCGTCTTCGTTTCTCGGATTTGCGATTCCTACCTTCCATGGATTTCCATCCGGCTTTTCTCCATACGTCAGAATACTTCCTCCGACAGATACGACAGCAGCAGATGCATCATTTTCTTCAAGGAGTTTTAGTGCCTCATCACAACCAATTCCCTTTCCTACCGCTCCCAGATCTATCTGTACTCCATCCTTTAAGAGGACTTCTCCGTCATCCAGACGTATATTTTTCCAGCCTGTCTTTGAAAGTAATTCTGTCACTTCTGACTTTTGCGGGATGTAAGGGTTTGCTGTTCCAAGATTCCAAAGCTGTGATAAAAGGCCCAGTGTCGGATCAAATGCGCCATTACTTTTTTGAGCAAGCTCAACTATTTTTTTCAGATAATCATATGTCCACTCAGATGGTGTCACAGACTCTGTTTCTGATGCATTTTCATTTATATTAGCAATATCACTGCCATCTACGCGCCACGAAAGATACTTATTTTCAATGTCAGAGAGCATTTCCATGATGTTTTTTGCTGTTCCTTTTGCGCCAAAGACTTTAACACTGCAGTCTGTTCCCATCGCTGTATCTGTTATACTCTCGCTGTCATCCTGTGTATCTGCCCATACAACATCTGTACCAATGTATAAACAGGCTGCTGCAAATGATATCCCCATCAGACTGACTCTAAAAGTGCTGATAATATTATTTAAATTTTTCATAAATTAAATCCTTTCATTTTTCGCTGACAGAAACCCACTGTCTTTAGGCGGTTGGTAGCTGACTCCAAGCATACCTTTTTCGTGATAAACATACCTTTCGTAATAATCCGGCAACTATTAGCAACCACTTTCTCCATAATGATTTTATATCACAATTTTATATCATAAACTTATATTGCAAAAAGGCCAGCCGCACAAAGGCAGCCGGCCTTTTTAATAAATCTGCTATACCTTGAAAAGACGATTTTGCAAACGCATACAAAGCTGATTTTTTTCAATTTCAGCCTTGCGCATAATCGCTCATTATTCTGCTGTTGCAGTTACAGTACCTGTTACTGACGGATATCCATTTGCTTCAAAAGTAACCTCATAGGAGTCACTTCCGTCAAATACCTTTACATTTCCGTTCTCGCCCTCGATTTCAGCGTCCATGTTGATGCTTCCGTCTTCATTTACAACGATTGATCCGACGTGTCTTGCCTTTACCTGCTCGCCATTTACATATACAGCACTAATCTGTGCAGCATAGTCAGCTCCTGTCATATTTCCGTCATTCTCAGCAACAACAATCGTATTATTTTCGATTGTTACGCTGCCTTCCGGTAAACCAGACTCCACGAAGCAGTCAACTTCCTGATCTGCATACTTCTCGTCTGAGAATACCAGATAGTAATCTCCTGCCTTCTGATCTGCTGCAAGTGTAACAACATTTCCATCGATTGTATACTGATCCTCGGTCAGATAACCATTATCAGACTCGATCTTAGTTAACTGATAATCTGCATCTTCCGGCTGATTGATAGTGATATTGATTACAGTGCCATCCTTAGAATAGGTAGTAGTCTCATCACCTGTGATGGAATAATCAGCGCCAAGCAGTTCCTTGCAATACAGATCTGTAGTGATTATGATATCATCCTGATCTGCCAGCATGTATGTAACCTTTGTGATAGTCTTTCCCTGGATATCCTCAAAACGCTTCCATGATGGTGTATTTCCGTGTGGCTCTGTCATTTCCTCTGCTGCAAATGCAATCTCATTTGCGCGAAGCCACAGATTGTCCAGATGCTCCAGACCATAGATAGATCCGTCAGATGTCTCGATAAGAGCTCCTTGAACATCGTCAGATTCAATTTCAAGACCATCGAAGTCGATCTGATAGTTTCCCCATACAGAAACACTTGCGAAAGATACTTCTACATTCTCTGCTTCCTTTGATGTGCCAATAGTCTGGCTCAGTGTTCCGTCAGAATTGATTACCTTGTATTCAGCCGGAACCTCCTCAGATACCTCAGTCAGAGCTGATACAAAATCAACCAGTGGATTGCTGCACTCGGTATTTGCCTCGATTGCCGCCTTTACATTGTCATACAGATCCTTTGAAATTGCAACGTTAACGCCTGATACTCCAAGAATATTTGTTCCTTCATCTGTTGCCTCAAAATAGCTGCCTGCAAAACGCTGAGACTTTGTGCTGGTAGCAGATGAAACTGCATCATACATACCTTCCTCACGGAATCCTGCTGCGGTTACCTTATCCTCAACATCGTACTGACCTTCTGCTCCGTCCTCAAGTGCTTCCGGCTCTACCTTATTAATCTCTCCGTAGTAGAAATCTGCATATGGAACATTGATCTTTCCGAAATAATACTTGCTTGTATCGATAGTCACTGCGCTGCTTTCTTTTGCTGCCTCTGAAGATACTTCCTCTGAAGATGCCTCCTCTGATGTAGATGGTGTTGTCTCATTCTTTGATACAACTCCTGCAAAACAATTCATACTGCCCGCTGCCATTGTGCCTGCTGCTAATACAGCCAATACCACTCTTGCTGCCATATTTTCTCCTTTCTCCAGACATCCGTTTTGGATCGCTGCCTGTCGGTTAGTATAAGCTAACAAATATTCATAAATCAACCCTTTAAATGAGAAAAAAAGTCATTTTATTCAAAAATGGCAAAGTGCTGTTTTTGTATATATATCAACTAACTGCAATTAGTAATTTCTAACAATTCACATTTCAAAGCCACCATTCACCTGATCATGGCAAAATTTTAAAGCCACTGCTCACCTCATCGCGACAAAATTTTCAAGCCACTGCTCATCTCACTACGACAAAATTTACACAGCAGAATACTTCTCGTGACATGCTGCAGCATGCACGCTGTAGCCTTCCCCAGAAAGCGTTTGCATCTGTGGCATTTCTGTTTTGCAGCGTTCGGTACAATACTCGCATCTGGTGTGAAACGGACAGCCACTCGGTGGATCAGACGGGCTTGGAATTTCGCCCGGAAGCACCTTTGCATTGGCATCAAATAATGCCTTTGTGTACGGATGAGCCGGATGCGCTAACAGTTCCTCTGCTGTACCGATCTCGACAAGATGGCCTAAATACATGACACCGATGCGGTCAGACAGATAAGATACCACTCCCAGATCATGTGAGATAAAAAGAGAGGTCATCTGATATTTTTCCTGTAAATCATGCATTAGATTCAAGATCTGTGCCTGCACAGAAACATCAAGTGCAGAGACCGGTTCGTCGGCCACAATAACGGACGGGTTCATCAAGAAGGCAAGTGCAATACTGACA
>CAVCPW010000037.1:0-25077 GCA_963604075.1 Anaerovoracaceae bacterium
AAGCTGTTTAAGAAATCTTCAGGGTTGGTTATACTGTTCAATTATCAAGGTTCTTTTCATAGTCTCCCTATCTTGGAGACCGACGGAGAAGAAGGGATTTGAACCCTTGCGCCGCTACTAACGACCTACTCCCTTTCCAGGGGAGCCCCTTCAACCTCTTGGGTACTTCTCCAAGCATAAGTTGATCCTCTAAATGATATTTAATTGTAAATATCAGCGGAGAAGGTGGGATTCGAACCCACGGTCCCTTTCGGAATCACCGGTTTTCAAGACCGGCTCCTTAAACCACTCGGACACCTCTCCAAAGCAGTTAAGTGACTTGTTTATTATAACTCGTCGTTTCGCTTTTGTCAAGCACTTTTTTAACTTTTTTCAAATCTTTTTTAAGATTTTCATTTCATTAAAGCCGTGACTTGGAAGTTTTGTTATCGCTTCAAGCGACTTCTATATACTATCACGGCTTCTTTGAAATGTCAATACCTTTTTTCAAGTTTTTTCAAGTTTTTTTTAATTATTGCTTCTTTCCCAACTTTTAATTCTATTTTCCTCTACTAGCCAGAATTCCCTGCGCTGCTGTCATATCCTCTGGAGTGGTGAGCTTGATATTCTCATAGCTGCCCTCGGAGAGATAGACGCAATTGTCTGTAAACTGTTCTACCACCATTGCGTCATCTGTAATCGGTCCTGCTGCCTGTAGGCTTTTTGTCTCTATTATATGAGCCAGGCGCTGATAGGCTTCACAGATGACCTCGCGTTTAAAAGTCTGCGGTGTCTGTATGACCCGTAGGGTACTTCTGTCTGGTGTGGAAAGAACCATTCCTTTTTCATCCGCTACCTTTACGGTATCCTTTAAAGGCACTGCTGCCACACCACTTCCGTACGTTTTCGCAGAAGTAATTGAATTTCGAATCACATCCATACTGACACATGCTCTTGCCGCATCGTGAATCATGATCAGATCGCATTCAGAAGCCACTTTTACTCCTTCCATAGAAGAAAGGAAACGCTCACTCTTTCCTGCAATGACTATCGTCTCGGCATGAAGATTTTCCTCTTTTAGAAGGCTACGACAATACTCCACGGCATCTGGTGGTGTTACAAGTACAATCTTATCCGCAACTTTATCAAATATACGCACACTATGTAAAAATACAGGACTTCCCATCAAATCAAGAAACTGCTTGGCTACAGGCGCATTCATGCGTCGTCCGCTGCCTGCTGCCAGAATTATGGCAGCTTTTGTCTCGTGATGTTTCTGGTTCTCATGTATTTTTTCTGTCTCTTGTGTCTTGTGTTTTTCTTGCTTTATCTGGTTTTCCATACCATCCATCTTATCGCTCTCCCAGCTTTAATGATGCCGCTGCATTTAAATCCCAACCGCTTCGTCTTCCTTTTATATACTCATAGTAGCCTGCTGCACCGATCATTGCCGCATTGTCTGTGCAGAAAATCGGTGACGGATAATATAGCGTGATTCCATTTTTCTCGCATGCCTCTTTTAAACTAGCGCGAAGTGCCGAATTAGATGCCACTCCACCCGCGAGTGCAAGCTTATGGAAGCCGTGCTCTTTTGTACCGCGCACAGCATGCTCTACAAGCACCTGAACAACTGCTTTCTGGAAGGATGCCGCCAAATCATTGGGATTGACCTTTTCACCTGTCATCTTCGCATGGTTTAAGTAATTTAATACCGCGGATTTCAGACCACTGAAGCTAAAATCATATGGATTGTCAGACATCTTTGCCTTTGGGAAGGTGATTGCGTCCGGATTGCCAAGCTTCGCCGCCTTATCAATTTTCGGGCCACCCGGATAGCCAAGTCCGATACTTCTGGCTACCTTGTCGAATGCCTCACCTGCTGCATCGTCTCTGGTACGGCCGATAATATTGAACTTATCGTAATCTTCTACTACAACCAGATGCGTATGTCCGCCGGAAACAATCAGGCACATAAATGGCGGCTCAAGATCTGGATTCTCGATATAATTAGCTGCAATGTGGCCCTCTATGTGATGAACGCCAACAAGTGGCTTTCCTGCCGCATAAGCGATGGCTTTTGCCTCTGCCGTTCCGACAAGAAGTGCGCCGACAAGACCAGGCCCATAGGTGACTGCAACAGCATCAACGTCGTCCAAGGTTACAGACGCCTGCTTTAATGACTCCTTTACAACCTGATTGATGCGCTCAAGATGCTTTCTGGATGCGATCTCCGGCACAACACCACCGTACAATGTATGAATGTCAATCTGCGTTGAAATTACATTTGACAATACCTTACGGCCATTCTCCACAATTGCGGCTGCAGTCTCGTCACAGCTGCTCTCAATTGCCAGTATCTTTATATTTTTCTTTTCTTCCATTTTAATTCTTACCTTCTTCCTGCTCAAAATCGAGTGAAACACTTCTTCCGTCCTTGGCTGCAATGGTTCTCGGGAAGATTTTCCTTGCCTCCTCGATAAATTCCTCCGGATGCGTCAATGATGGGCTGTAATGCGTCAGCCACATTTCCTTTGGTTGTGCCTCCTTTGCCAGTGTAGCTGCCTCGCAGAATGTCATGTGCTTGTGTTCCTTCGCCTTGGCAAGCTTATCCTGCTCTCCGTACATACCCTCACAGATAAAAAGATCAGCATTTTTTGCCTGCTCTGCAATAATTGGAAGCGGTCTGGTATCAGTCGCATACGTAACCTTGATTCCCTTTCTTGCTTCTCCCATGACCATATCCGGTGTGTAAATCTTATCACCATCTGTCATTGTCTCTCCTTTTTGCAAACGGCTCCAAAATTTAAGTGGAATGCTAAGTTCCTTTGCCTTCTCGGCATGAAAACGACCTGCGCGCGGAATCTCAATCGTGTAGCCATAGCAGGTAACATTGTGAAGCACACGAAATGCGTGAATATGATAGCCCTTTATCTCAAAATCCTGCTCATTCTGTGTAATCTCCTGAAAAATAATCGAAAATGGCAGTTCAGGTGCAATGACGCGAAGTGCATTGACAACACGCTCAAGACCTTTGGGTCCAATCAATGTCAGCGGCTCGGTACGATCTGCATTGCCCATCGTTAAAAGGAGTCCCGGCAGACCGCTGATATGATCCCCGTGATAATGGGTAAAGCAAATCACATCAATCGGATTACAACTCCATCCTTTTTCTCTTACTGCGATCTGAGTACCCTCTCCGCAGTCAATCATTAATGTACTACCGTTGAATCTGGTCATCAGTGATGTCAGCCAACGGTAGGGAAGCGGCATCATACCGCCGGTTCCCAACAAACATAAATCTAGCATCTGTTCTCTCTCATTCTAAGTAAACGCCTATCGTCTTCTGGTACACAGGCAGGCGAAACTGTTTAATCATTTTTTGTACACAATTCTCGCATAGATTGAAGATGATTTCATCCCCATCCTTATTGGAAAAATAACCTCATACATTATCAAATCAGTGAAGCTAATTTTCAAAAAAATTCCGTTTTCAACTGGCAATAAACGGACGCAGCAATTGCGCACGTCCTGAACTATTCAGATCTGCAACTCAATTCGCATTGTTCCAAATAGTTACACATAATTTTTTAACTGATTTCAGGAAGAATAGCAATGGTAATGTCTGTCACCATTGGAAGTATTTCCACATGATCAGTGCATCCTCCTTTGGTTTGCTGTAAAATCCTTTGCGAACTCCAGATTTTTCATAACCATTTTTTTCATATAATGCGATTGCCGCGCTGTTAGATACACGCACCTCAAGCGTAATTCCATACAGTTTTTTTTCTTCTGCAAATGCATCAAGCGCCTTCATCAAGCGATCTGCTGCACCACATCTACGGTAAGAAGCAGACACGGCGATATTGGTGATGGACAGCTCATCTGCTGCCAGATAGGCACCGACGTAGCCTGCAACTGTTTCACGAAAAGCTGCATTTTGATTGTTTTTTTCTGTTTTGTTGCAAAGCAATGAAGATGCCGGTGCCGAAAATGTTGATATGCTTTCTTCTGTTTTGTCGCAGAGTGACGATGAAGTTGACTCTGAAAACGTTAATATACTGGCATCATTTGAAAATATTGCAACAAGAAATACATAGTTGGCATCAGCAAGGCTCTCTGCAATCGCATTTTCAGACCACGGCTCAGCAAAGCATTCCTGTTCAAGACCAGCCACAGCTGGAATATCCTCTGCCATCATTTGCCGTATGGATACTGTTGCAGATGTGGTGTTTGTTTGCATTAACAAATCTTTGCCTCTGTTCCGCTCTCGCCCGGACGAAGCGAACCCTTTGTATAGATTCCAGCCTCTCTCTCCTGCTCAGCCTGTGATTTTTTCAAATAAATTGGGCGATGATCATCAGCATTGATTGCCTCTCCGGCACGGAATTTACGAATACCGAGCTCAGCCACTGCTGCGGCGCGCGGTGTGCTGCAAACTGCCGGTGCAATATGACTGTTTGATATCGTTTCCTGAAACCATGCGCCATGCGCATAAATGCCATCTCCTGTAAACAGTACGGCCTCGTTCTCCCTCTTTATATCCTGTAATACCTGAGCTAACTCCTCCACCAGCAAAAGCTTGGGTTCCATCGCGCATACCATCTGCATGTTTTCGTCAAACCGATACAGTGCGGTATAAACCTGTCTGCGTCTGGCATCAATGACCGGGCAGATCAATCCTGCAAATGGGCCACAACCAAATGCCATTGCTTCGAGCGTAGACACCTCAACGAGTGGCTTATTAAGTGCCAGGCACAATCCCTTTGCGGTAGCGCTTCCAATGCGAAGTCCGGTAAATGAACCCGGACCTGCGGAAATGGCGATCGCATCAAGCTCCTTTAAATCAGTCTCAGTCATCTTCACAACCTCATCAATCATTGGAAGAAGTGTCTGTGAATGTGTCTTTTTAAACGAAACAGAATACTCTGCCAGCACTACATCGTCCTTTATTATAGCGGCACCTGCTGTCAGAGATGAACTTTCAATTGCTAATATCTGCATATTTTTAACCTTATTGCCTTTCTTTTCACAGTTTTGCAAAATATTTTTGCAATGTAGCATTGCGGATTGTATTTCATGCCTGCAATGCCATATTGTCATATTGCAAAACTTACACTTCGCACTTGCTGCGCACTGTTATCTTTCGATAGTCAAACCCTTTGTCCAGATCTTTTTCAATTGTGATCCATACAGCTTCTGGCGGAATAATCTCTTCGACAAGGGATGCCCACTCGACAAGGCACACACCTTGTCCGTAAAAGTATTCCTCATATCCAATTTCCTCCATTTCTTCCGGTTCTTCGATACGATATACGTCAAAATGATACAGCGGCAGACGTCCGTCCTCATATTCACATACAATCGTGAAAGTCGGACTATTTACTGCTTCTTTTATGCCAAGACCTGCAGCAAAGCCCTGTGAAAAGACAGTCTTTCCGGTGCCCAGATCTCCATCCAGGCAGTAGATTTCTCCAGCCACAGCCTTTTTTGCAAGACACTTTCCTACCTCGAAGGTCTCCTCTGCACCATTCGTCTCATAAATTTTTTCTGATATTGCCATTTATTCCTCCAAACATTGTCATGTCATTGTTCACATATCTTATAAATCATAACGCATTCTAATAATAGCAATGTGTTTCATAAATCATAGCGCATTCTAATAATAGCAATGCGTTTCATAAATCATAGCGCATCCTGTAAACAAGACATTCCATCGTCTTTATAACGTAAATATCCGCAGCCATGCGACTGCGGATACACATTCGTGCATCGTATTGATTTTACAACGAATGCACAAGAAAAACAACAGAATTTTTACACTTGATGAATAACACGGCTGATTGGCTTGTAAATCAGAATAACGATAACCGATACAGCAGCACCCTTTAACAAATTAAGCGGTGCAACGCACATGGCAACAAATGTCAAAAGGTTGAATTCCTTTAAGCCAGAAAAAATCGCATGACCCATCTCTAAAATCTGATCAAGCGGCATGCCATAAAGCTTTGAAAACGCCGGAAGTAAATAAAATGCGTTAAATAAGCTTCCGAAAATTGCTATAATAACGGTGCCAACCACACAACCAATTATGGCATTTTTCTTTGTCTTATGCTTAAAATAGATGATTGCTGCCGGGACAATAAAACTGCATCCAATCATAAAGTTCGCATAATCACCGACAAATGCAGTACTTGTTCCTCTAAACAATACCTTTAATACATTCTTTAACAGCTCAGTTGTGACACCTGCGACTGGACCCATTGCAAAGGCACAGATCAGTACTGGTACCTCTGAAAAGTCGAGCTTGTAGAACGGTGGTGCGAATGGCACCGGAAATTCAAAGATCTGCAGAATAAATGCAAGTGCAGACATCATGCCGACGGTAACGAGCTTTCGTGTACGCATGCTCTGGGACGAGCCTGCACCTGCCCATTTTTCGCCAAACTTTGCCACAAGTAAAAGCACCGCTGCTGTGATCACAATGACGACAAGAAAGCCGACATTTTCTGTTACTGTCTTCCATAAGTTTTCCATTTCTCTTTCCTCTTTTCTGCGCTGATAATACGCCTTTTGTTTGAAAATCGAAAGCAGATTTCTTTTGGTATAATTATGCGAAATAAGAATATCAATAACTACCTGGCATGACTTGCAGCTGTCACTGCTTAAAATGCCTGGCCGTTACTAATTTGTACATCTGCAACAGAAAAAGCCCCCTGATTTAGGGGGCTTACAAATCTATCACAACTTGCAGCTTAGTCATTTTTTGTTAGTCTTTGCTAACATAAGATTCTGCTAAGCTTGCATAGCTGCACTTTTCTGTCTTTCTATAACAGTGCACTTTTCTTTTCCCATCCAGACTTTGGATGCTGCACTCTAATGAACACCTAATGCTGCATCACTTTACTGTTGGTTTCGGAGTTGTGTTTTATACACGCACCGAATCAGCCGCAAAATGCGGGTCGCGGACTTTACCGCCAGTGGGGATTTACACCCCGCCCCAAAGAATATTCCATTTTCTGCAAAGAATATAACACAGGATGCTCAAAATTGCAAGTTATTTTTTTCACAAACAACACTAACTTTATCCTGCTAACTAGTTTCGTGCAAGCATGAGATTATCATCTCAGTTTACTGAAGCCTCTAGCATGACGCATTAACTGTAACCTATAATTATTTTACCTGGGCTTTCATCGTAAGAGAAATACGTTTTTTCTTAATATCGACACTTAGAACTCTTACATTTACGATATCGCCAACACTTAATACCTCAGAAGGATGCTTGATGTAGCGATCACAAATCTGAGAAAGATGGACAAGACCATCCTCATGGACTCCAATATCGACAAATGCTCCGAAATCAACGACATTTCTTACAGTTCCCTTTAACTCCATATCTGGCTTGAGATCTTCCATGGAGAGGACGTCGCTTCTAAGTATTGGCTTTGGCATCTCATCACGCGGATCTCTTGATGGCTTTTCAAGTTCTTTTACAATATCTGTAAGGGTCATCTCTCCGATCTGAAGCTGTCTGGCAAGCTTTGCAGTCTGAATATTCTTTGCGATACCTGCGGCTTTTCCCTCGAGAATATCCCTTGGCTGTAATCCACAAGAAGAAAGAACGGCTCTTGCGGCCTCGTAGCTTTCCGGATGGACAGCAGTTGCATCGAGTGGCTCATCACCACCTCTGATGCGAAGGAAGCCTGCACACTGCTCATACGCCTTGGGTCCGAGCTTTACAACCTTTAGCAGCTGCCTGCGGTTTGTAAACTGACCGTTTTCCTCACGGTAAGTGACAATATTCTTTGCGATGGTCTTTGTGATACCGGATACATACTCAAGAAGCGCCGCCGATGCGGTGTTCAAATCAACGCCAACCTGATTTACACAGTCCTCGACCGTTCCATGTAGCATCTCGTCAAGCTTTTTCTGATTCATGTCGTGCTGATATTGACCGACACCAATTGCCTTCGGATCAATCTTGACAAGCTCGGCAAGCGGATCCTGTACTCGTCTTGCGATGGATACGGCGCTTCGCTGACCAACGTCAAAATTTGGAAATTCCTCGGTTGCCTGCTTACTCGCAGAGTAGACAGACGCACCAGCCTCATTTGTGATAACGTAACGTACTGGCATATTGATTTCTTTGATTAATTCGGCAATAATCTGCTCAGATTCACGAGATGCGGTACCATTTCCAACTGAAATCAAGGTAATATGGTACTTTTTAATCAATGCCTTTAAGATTTCTTTGGACTCCTTTACCTTGTTATGCGGTGCAGTCGGATAAATAACCTTTGTATCAAGTACCTTTCCAAATGGGTCAATTACAGCTAATTTACAGCCGGTGCGAAAAGCCGGATCCCAGCCAAGTACGGTCTGACCTGCGATTGGAGGCTGCATCAAAAGCTGACGCAGGTTCTGTCCAAAAACCCTCATACCGCCTTCTTCTGCCGTCTCGGTCAGTGTGGCGCGAAGCTCACGCTCGATCGCCGGGGCAATAAGACGCTTATATGCATCCTCTGCCGCATCACATAATACAGTCGCACAATTTTGATTTTTTCCCTTTGTGAGACTTCTGTTTAACCACGAAATGATGGCTTCCTGCGGCGCCTCGATCTTGACACTTAAGATTTTCTGATTTTCTCCACGGTTTAAGGCAAGCACCTGATGTCCGTTTATCTTAGTCAGCGGTGCCTGAAACTCATAATAATTTTCAAATACAGATTCGATACCTTCCTCACGTGCTGCAGAGATAATCATGCCATTTTCCCAAGTCATTTTACGAATCTGCGCGCGGAATGCAGCATCATCTGAAATATGCTCAGCTAAAATATCCATTGCACCTGTAAGTGCGTCTTCTGCACTCTCTACGCCTTTTTCTATGGAAATATAGGCTTTTGCAAGCTCACTTACAGGCTTTACTGCCTGTCCGAGTAAAATCTCATTTGCAAGTGGCTCTAAGCCCTTCTCTTTTGCGATGGTGGCTCTGGTGCGACGCTTTGGGCGGTATGGACGATACAAGTCTTCGATAACTGCTAATGTCTGTGCCTGTTCCATTTTCTTTTTCAGATCGTCTGTGAGGACACCTAACTCTTCCATGGAAGCAATGACGTTTGCCTTTTTCTCTTCGAGATTGCGAAGGTAGGTCAATCGTTCATCAAGGTTACGAAGGACTTCGTCATTTAATGCGCCGTGAGCCTCCTTTCGATAACGGGCAATAAACGGAATGGTATTGCCTTCGTCAATCAAGTTTACAACAGCTTGAACCTGAGCGGGACGGATTTGCAATTCTTCTGCTATCTTTTTAATAATATCCATTGCTATGCCTTTCTGCACCATAACTCTGTATAGTGCAAATATTGGTTGTGACTTTTTGTTTTGTGTGATATGATAACACTACTGGCTATCATACATTGCGATACAATATTTTGCAACCCAGAAGATATACAAACACCAAAAGAAAGGATTTTATTTTTTATGGATGAAAATAAGAACTACAAGGATCATGAAGGCGATAACAATGACTCCTATGATCCATATGAGGAATATGTAAATGACAAGATTCACGAGGAGCAAAAGGAGGAATATGGTGATTCATATGCACGCTACACAGATCCACAAATGGGGCCTGAGGATAACAAGGGGCGCTCTTATCGCCCACGCCGCAGACGTGCCACAAGCTTAGAGAAAATCGGCTTTGCGCTGAGTATTGCCGCTTTGATCTGCTGTTGCTGCTCAAATATCTATATGACGCTTGGTGCGTCAATAATGGCACTTGCCGTCTCAATTTGTTCACGTTTTTTTGCAAACGATGAGCATCGCTTCCACCCGATTGCAATCGCAGCCATTATAATCAGCGGCATTTCAATCGTAATTGTTGTATTTCTTCTTTTCTTCTACCTGGTTCTTTACCCACAGCTGCTGCAGGATCCGACTTACCGCGACATTCTTCAGCAACTGCAGGATATCTTAAATAATCAGACAGATTCGTTGCTTCCATCGCAGTCTAACGCCGTAGAAGTGCCGAGTACCACTCCGGCTTCGGCAGGCGGCAACGATACGATCTAACTCAACATGTAATTACATTGAAAATGTGTAGTGAATTTTGTGAAGTTAGTTCTGGTTGCAAAATCACTTTACCGAGTGAAACAGAACTTCCCAAGTAACACCTTTGTAAGCCTAAAAGTACGCAAAATGCGGCATGGCCGATGGCATTATCCCATCAGCTGTGCCGCATTTTTTATAAGAAAATTAAACAAAAACAGCCCCGCTGCCACCCACAGCTGCCAATTATGATATCGAAAGCCGCGAATTCGCCCACGTGACAAATAATGAATACTCTGCCAGAGCAAAAATGTAATCGTCCACACCGCCAAATATGGCACTGCCGGATGATACAAAAAGCTGGTAACGAGCCGTCCGTGAAGAAATGCCTTTACAGCACGCGTTCCTCCGCATCCGGGACAATACCATCCGGTAAGACGGTAAATACTGCACGGCGCACCCTGTGCAACCCAATCAAGGCCAAGTGCATGTAAAAGCACCAATCCCCCGACAGCTAACACTATTCCTACTACCAAAATGCAAAAGAGGACATCCTCTGTCCTCTCTGCATGATCCATTTTTCTATTTTCAAATGATTTTTGATCTTTCATTTGTTGTTCTCAATAATTAGTATTGATTTTGTCAATTTTTCAATTCATTTAATCACAATAATTCATTCTAGCGATACATTTATTTTGCCAGACGAATTACACTGATAACCTGATATTTCTCGCACAGTGCATAAAACTCGCTTTCGTTCCATTCTGCAGTAATCAGTCCGAACTCGCCGTCAATACCTGCATTTACAACCTGAGTTGCCTTAAACTGCGCTGCTATCTGTGCATCGTCTCCCTTTACACGGACAAAATAGCCATGAGCAGACTCGCTATGATCCGAAACTTCCATCTTGCCAGGCTCATACGGTGCGATCTCAGTTCCATGCGGATTTCTTGCCGCACTGACAACATCTGCCACAACTGCGGATGCGGTAGGAAGCTTTCCTGCTCCGGCACCATAGAACATCAAATCACCCATACACTCACCGCGTACAAGAATGGCATTCATAACATCATTTACAGCAAAAAGCGGGTGCTTGGCAGTAATCATAACTGGGCATACCATCGCACTGATTGTGCCATCTGCATTCTTTTTGCTGGTTCCAAACAGCTTAATGCGACTATTCAAAACTTTTGCATATGCAAAATCAGAGGATGTAATCTTAGTGATACCTTCCGTATAGACATCTTCATAGTCTACATATTTGCCAAATGCCAAAGAAGACAAAATGGCAATCTTTCTGCGCGCATCATGACCCTCAACGTCCGCTGCTGGATTACGCTCCGCATATCCTCTCTCCTGCGCATCCTTAAGGACATCATCATAATCAAGACCTTCCTCGCTCATCTTAGTCAGCATATAGTTCGTAGTACCGTTCAGAATACCGGTAATCTCAGTCACTGCATCGGATGTGATACAGGAAACAAGCGGACGAATAATCGGAATACCACCGCCTACACTGGCCTCAAATAAAAAGTTCACGTGATGTGCTTTTGCAACTTCAAGAAGTTCCGGACCGTATGCTGCAACAAGCTCCTTATTAGATGTGGCAACATGCTTTCCTGCCTCAAGACACGCCTTTACAAAGGCATATGCCGGCTTTGTTCCTCCCATTGTCTCAACAACAATAGAAATTTCCGGATTCTGAGTAATCAGATTAATATCCTTTACTACCTTATTTTCCATCACATCGCCTGGAAAATCGCGAAGATCTAACACGCACTCTGGCACAATCTCGTCTCCTGCTTTCTTTGCGATCGTCTCTTTGTTCTTCAGTAATACCTGTACAACTCCTGAACCGATATTTCCATATCCTAATACTGCTACCTTAATCATACTTATGCCCAACCTTTCCAGTTATCAGTTATGCGTTTTTTAGCTTTGAGGTTATTTTTCGACTAATCGGAAGATAATTTTATTCCCCGGTGTCATCAGATACCTTCTCACCTGTGGACAGCCATCTTAAATATGCGCTGATAAACAGATCAATGTCTCCATCAAGCACTGCGCCTGCGTTTCCGCTGCTGGCTCCGGTACGATGATCCTTTACCATAGTATATGGCTGAAGCACATAAGAACGAATCTGGTTTCCCCATGCGATATCCTTTACTTCACCACGAATGCCAGAAATCTTCTCTGCATTCTCCTGCTGCTTTAACATATACAGCTTTGCCTTTAACATCTGCATTGCCTTATCCTTGTTCTGGAACTGAGAACGCTCATTCTGACAGGTAACAACGATACCAGTCGGAAGATGGGTGATTCGAATTGCAGATGAAGTCTTGTTGATGTGCTGTCCACCGGCACCACTGGAACGGTAAGTATCGATACGCAGATCGTCATCGTTAATCTCAACATCCAAATCTTCCTCGATCTCCGGCATAACATCACAGGAAACAAATGAAGTCTGACGCTTTCCTGCCGCATTGAACGGTGAAATACGAACCAGTCTATGAACGCCCTTCTCCGACTTTAAATAACCATATGCATTCTCGCCATTTACCTGAAAGGTAACAGACTTGATACCAGCCTCATCGCCGTCAAGCATATCAAGAACTTCAACAGAGAAGCCCTTGCGGTCTGCATAACGTGTATACATACGATACAGCATACCAGACCAGTCACAGGCCTCGGTACCACCTGCACCGGCATTCAGACGGATAATCGCATTATTTTTATCATACTCACCATTTAGCAAAGTGCTCAATCTAAGGGATTCCAGGTTGGTAATAAACTCATCAAGAGACTCTTGAATGACTGGAATTACCTCCGGATCATTCTCCTCGTAGCCCATCTCAATCAGGTCATTGATATCGTCATACTGGGTGGACAGTGTAGTGTAGCTCTTTACAGTATCCTCCAGGCTCTTTAATTCTCTTGTCATCTTCTGAGAACGCTCCGGGTCATCCCAGAAATCAGCAGCTTCCATGTATCGCTGAAGCTCGGCAATTCTCTCTTTTTTGGCGTCCAGACTCAAAGAAGCTCCGAGCTCCTTTAACATCGGAACATAAGTAGACAGTGTATATTTAAACTGATCTAACTCAACCACTTTTCTTCCTCAACTTTCTTTTCTAACTTGGTGGTGCCAAACAAGTCCATCTGACACCACCATTTCCTCATATTTACTATACAATTTATTCTGCAAAGCGACCGCAGCACTGCTTGTACTTCTTGCCGGAACCACATGGGCATGGATCGTTTGGCTGAATCTTCGGTGCAGTTCTGCGAGTTGGAGCCTTTACACCGCTGTCATCCTTGTTGGTTCCTGTTACCTTGGCAACCTGCTCACGCTCCTCAGGCTTCTCAACCTTAACACGGAACATCATCTTAACAGTATCCTCGCGGATGCTTGCCATCATCTCGTTGAACATGTCGTAACCTGCCATCTTGTACTCATTGAGCGGGTCACGCTGTGCGTATGCCTGAAGGCCGATACCCTGACGAAGCTGATCCATATCATCGATGTGATCCATCCACTTGCGGTCAATAGTCTTTAACAGAACAACACGCTCTGCCTCTCTCATACTCTCCGGATCCGGGAACTCCTTCTCCTTATCGGCATATGCCTGAACTGCCATCTCAGTCAGCGTCTCCTTGAGGGTCGCCTTCTTCATGTTTTTAATCTCATCAGCAGACGGCATATACTCAGTAATCGGAATGACAGAACGCAGTTCGATGTTTAACTGTGCGAAATCCCAATCCTCTGGTGCCTGCTCGTCTGAAATGGTGCGGTCTACGATTTGGATTACGATATCCTTTATCATCTTTAAGACAACGTCCTTCATACTTTCGCCATCGAGAACCTGGCGACGTTCCTTGTAGATAATTTCACGCTGCTCGTTCATGACCTCATCATACTTTAAGACATTCTCACGAATTCCGTAGTTGTTGCCCTCGATCTTCTTCTGTGCCTTTTCAATCGCGGATGTCAGCATCTTGTGCTCGATCTGCTCGCCATCCTGAACACCAAGCGCATTAAACATGTTCATGATCTTCTCAGAACCAAACAGACGCATCAGATCATCCTCAAGAGAAATATAGAAGCGCGACTCACCAGGATCACCCTGACGGCCGGCACGACCTCTTAACTGGTTATCAATACGTCTGGACTCGTGACGCTCGGTACCAATAATCTTTAATCCGCCAAGCTGTCTGGACTCATCGTCAAGCTTAATATCGGTACCACGACCTGCCATGTTGGTTGCAATGGTAACAGAACCATGTGCACCGGCACCGGCAACGATCTGAGCCTCTAACTCATGATATTTTGCATTCAATACGTTGTGCGGAATACCGCGTCTCTTTAACATACCGCTCAAAAGCTCTGATGTATCAATATTTACAGTACCAACGAGCACCGGCTGCCCCTTCTTATAAGTCTCCTCAACCTCATCGCAGACAGCCTTGTACTTTTCTTTCTTTGTCTTATAAACGGCATCCTGATGGTCAATACGTGCAATCGGCTTATTGGTCGGAATCTCAACAACATCCATACCGTAAATGTTACGAAACTCTTTCTCCTCTGTCAGCGCTGTACCGGTCATACCACACTTTTTGTCAAATTTATTGAAGAAGTTCTGGAAAGTAATAGTCGCAAGCGTCTTGCTCTCTCTCTTTACCTTTACATGCTCTTTCGCCTCAATTGCCTGATGCAGACCATCTGAGTAACGTCTGCCCGGCATAATACGTCCGGTAAACTCATCGACAATCAAAATCTCATCGTCCTTTACAACATAATCCTGATCACGGAACATCATATAATTTGCCTTAAGTGCCATGATCATATTATGCTGAATCTCAAGATTCTCTGCATCGGCAAGATTTTCAATATGGAAGAACTGCTCTACCTTACGAACACCATCCTCAGTTAAGTTAATCGTTTTGTCCTTCTCGCTGACAACGAAATCGCCTGTCTCAGTGATTTCCTCGCCCATCAAAGCATTCATCTTAGAGAACTCTGCGCTTGCCTCGCCCTTTTCCAGACGCTTCGCTAAGATATCGCAGACCTCATACAGCTTGGTGGACTTTCCACTCTGACCTGAAATGATAAGAGGAGTTCTCGCCTCATCGATCAAAATGGAATCGACCTCATCGATAATTGCATAGTGAAGACCTCTCATTACGAGCTGCTCCTTGTATACGACCATGTTATCACGAAGATAATCAAAACCAAGTTCATTATTTGTTACATAAGTGATATCGCAGTTATATGCTCTTCTTCGCTCATCATTGTTCATGCTATTTAATACACAGCCAACCGTCAAACCAAGGAAACGGTGAACTTTTCCTTCGTTCTCAGCATCACGCTGTGCCAAATAATCGTTAACAGTAACGACATGAACACCCTCGCCTGCCAGTGCGTTTAAATAAGAAGGAAGTGCTGCCACGTTGGTCTTTCCTTCACCAGTCCTCATCTCAGCGATACGTCCCTGATGCAGTACGATACCACCCGTCAGCTGAACCGGATAATGTTCCTCGCCCAGCACTCTTCTGGAGGCCTCACGAACTGTAGCGAAGGCTTCCGGAAGGATATCATCCAGTGTCTCGCCCTTTGCAAGGCGCTCCTTAAATTCTACTGTCTTATGCTGAAGTTCCTCATCTGACAGTGCAACCCACTGCTCACGCATACCTAGGATCTTGTCCACGATTGGCTTGATACGCTTAAGCTCATGCTGGCTGTGAGTACCAAAGATCTTATTTATGAATCCCATATTTGCCTCCTAATATATACCGATAGTACAACAGATTAATTCTATCATTTTTCCTGTAAGAATTCAACCTATTTTTATGAATGGGTATTGAGGGAAATGTATAAAAGATGTATAAAAATTCTCAAAAGTAAGTCAAAATTATATTTACAAAATTAGCTTTTAGTGGTATACTCTTGGTAAATAAATAAAGACAGTTTTTATTTATTTCTATGATTCTGTCGGAAGGAGCTGATTGTATGAAGTATATCATTACAGGAAGAAATATCGAGGTCACTGAAGGCCTGAAATCAGCAATTTATGAAAAGCTTGGAAAACTGGAACGTTATTTTACACCAGATGCAGAAGTTCACGTTACATTAAGTGTTCAGAAGGATCGTCAGAAAATCGAGATTACAATCCCTATGAAAGGAAGCCTGATTCGTGCAGAGCAGGCAAGTTCGGATATGTATGTTTCAATCGATTTAGTGGAAGAAATCATTGAACGCCAGCTTAGACGTTATAAGACTAAACTAATCTCCAAAGAACAGGATGGCGGTGACTTCTCGAATGCTTTCCTTGAGGAGGAAGATGGTGTTGCTGAAGAAGCAGAAGGCATTAAGATTGCTCGTGAAAAGCGTTTCCCGATGAAGCCAATGAATCCGGAAGAAGCTTGCTTACAGATGGAACTTTTGGGACATAGTTTCTTCGTATTCTACAATTGCGATGAGGATCGTGTAAACGTTGTTTATAAGAGAAAAGATGGCACATACGGTCTGATCGGACCTGAATTCTAATCTATAATAAAAATGTTGATTACAAAAGTGGCATTCCTAAAAAAGGAATGCCACTTTTTATTTAAACAAGCCTTTCGATACACGTCACCTTCAAACTCCTTGTAAGCTGCTAGCAATATCTCATGTCCAGCATTCTTTATCGCCTGGAAACCTTCAATGTTCACATCAATAGCCGCAAGTGTTGCAAAAAAGCTTGACCACAACATATACTCCAACCATATTGAGTAATTATAATGTTTCATTCAAAAGCAATATTCACTGTTCCCATTGCACAATTAATCTGCAATGACTTATTTGCTCCATTGTCTATATTTTTCGTTTCGTTAGGAGCTGCGAATTGAAGATTACCGATAGCAATATGCCCATACTGAAGTTTCAAGTCATAGTTAAAGTCTTTTTCTGTGCCTTTCAAATTCAATTGCGTACGTCCCTGAATCTGTTCGATTTCCGCGAGCCCATTCAATGTGCCGTTAAATTCTATAGAACCCTGTCCGCAGTCCGTATATAGATTCTCAGTTACTATATTTTCTGTCACAATGGCGCCGCCTGCCACCTTTAATTCGACCGTCTGGAATACATATCCTTCCGGTATTGTTACAACAATATGATTTTCACCTACCGTACTGCCAGTGACAGTGAAAATCCCATTTTCGACCAGCATTTCATAATCTGTTCCATTCGATTCGTATACCTGAAAGTCCTCTCCTTCCACGATATCAAGAACGCCCAACTGTACCGAGCAGGAAAGTCCTAATATATTCTGTTCCGCTGTTTTGGTTTCATGGGCCCGCTCCGTTGCATTCTCCGTCTCAGACACAATCTCCAAACTTTGTTCAACGGCAGTCTCTTTTTCATTGGTAGTTTCAGACACAATCTCCAAACTTTGTTCAACGGCAGTCTCTTTTTCATTGGTAACTTCTGTGTTTAGTTTTGCCATTAGATAGCCAACCATCCCAGCAAAAAAAATCACAATGATGAGTAATACCGCTACTGCAGCATAAATTATTTTCTTCATAATTAAAATCCTTTCGTTTGTCATAGGTTCCTCCCACTTCCGTTGGGAGCATCGCTCTGAAGGCACTCTTACGTACTTTGACAAGTTAAGATATAAGGTTATTGCATCGAATCGTATGCAACGTAAAATCTTAAACATAATAAAAATACTGTATTATATGGGACGTTTCGTACCTAGTACAGTTACAGCCGAGTAAACTTTGCTGTAAAGGATGCCGTCAACCACCCTGTGATGCAACGCCACTTTAGGTAGCAATACCTTTAGGGGTTAAAGATCGGAGGCATAAGCCGTTACCACGACTGGGCAGTTACAAGCCCACTACCTAGGTGGTTGGTAGTTGACTCATTCCAATCAACATTTTTTAATGCTGTACGTCCTCCTCTTGTCCTTTGTGTTTAATTATAATGATTTCAGCTGTTCCATGTAAGCTCTTTTTAAGCCGATCTTCAAAGTTTGGAATCTTTTGCAATATATAGCTCTCTCTAATTTGTGCAAAATTTCCAGCCACAGTTCAGATATCCTCCACCATGGTGCTAAACAATAAAAAATAGAGCCCCGGTTCGTTCTCTCAAAGAAAACGAGCCGAAGCTCTATGTAAGAGGCAAAAATCTGTCAAGTATCTCTTCTCAAAATCAGGCCAAAATGGCCCTTTGTAAACCCTTTTTCCCACCCATCAGGGGGCAAAAATGGGCTGTAACCCCCTGGTAAGCCCATCAAAATGGGTATAATTGATGCCGGATTTCTTCAAATTTTCTCATCGGAATCAGCCATTTTCAGGCATGAAAAAAGCCCGGAAAACCTTGATTTTCCGAGCTTTGTAAGCATTTTCGTAAGAGAAATTATCTCTTGGAGAACTGTGGAGCGCGACGTGCAGCCTTTAAGCCGTACTTCTTTCTTTCCTTCATTCTTGGATCTCTTGTTAAGAATCCAGCCTTCTTCAGAACCGGACGATACTCAGCATCTGCCTGCAGAAGTGCACGGGAGATACCGTGACGGATTGCACCAGCCTGACCTGTTGTTCCACCGCCGTGAACATTAACCAGAACGTCAAACTTATCAGCAGTCTCAGTTGCTGCAAGCGGCTGACGTACAACCATCTTTAAGGTCTCAAGACCAAAGTAGTTGTCGATGTCTCTCTTGTTAATAGTGATATTGCCGGTACCCGGTACTAAATATACTCTGGCAATACTGCTCTTTCTTCTACCTGTTCCATAAAACTTTGTTTTAGCCACTGTGATTTCCTCCTTACACTACCTATTAGAATGTCAATACTTCCGGCTTCTGTGCTGCGTGCGGATGCTCAGCTCCTGCATATACATGAAGCTTTGTGTACATCTCTCTGCCCAACGGTCCCTTTGGAAGCATACCTGCTACTGCAAGCTCAACAACCTTCTCTGGCTTCTTCTCGATCATTTCCTTTAAAGTAGCGGTCTTGAAACCACCAACATATGCGGAATGAGTATGATACATCTTCTGCTCTAACTTCTTTCCGCTAACCTTAATCTTCTCAGCATTGATAACGATTACATAATCACCTGTATCAACGAAAGGTGTGAACTCTGGCTTGTTCTTTCCTCTTAATACCTTAGCAACCTCGGATGCAAGACGACCTAATGTCTGTCCCTCAGCATCTACAACATACCACTTCTTCTCAACTTTTGCAGGATTTGCCATGTAAGTCTTCATTGGTTTCCCTCCTAAATAAATATATCGATTCAACTATACTACATTTATTGTAAGCAGTCTGTCCTTACCGGGGCTTGGTTTAGCCAGACACATACACGTTATCATATACTATGTCTAAAATAAATAAGCTACTTTTAAACACAGCTTCCTTATTATATTACACTCTCCCGCGTGTGTCAACTGCTTTTTCAAAAAAAGTAAGGATTTTTCTTCTCATCACTTGTGACATACCAGTGCGAGAATTCTTTCACTCTCTGATATCCATTTTCTTCATACAAACGAATTGCCGGATTGCAGTCTGCACAAATCATGCAAACGCTTTCACATCCTGTCGTTCTCGCCATCGCTTCAAATGCGGACAATCCCACCGTTCCAATTCCCTTGTTACGAAAAGCTGGACTTACGCCTAAACTTTCAAGCTCAAGTTCATTGTCCACTTTCTTTACTGAAAAGAAACCTGCATATGCATCTTCATTATATAACCAGTAGCATTGTTCACCCCCTGCAACATCAGAAAGCAGCTGCTTAATTTCTCTCTTTGCCCCTCCCGGAACTGTCTTGAAACATCCATTCTCAAGATTGCAATATACTTCCATCTGTTTCTCATCCGTTGTATCAAGTGGAATCACACTTATATCATGTAAATTATCGTATGGGATATTCTGTAAATTTTCTTTTGATTGCTTATTTTTCTCTGACAAAAGCTTTTCTTCTGTCGGTTCAAGCTGCTTGACAAGCTTCCACTGGGTGTATTCCTGACGAAATGTGAAATATTCCGCCTTATAGCCAAGAGTCAAATGACCGGTATTATCTCTCACATGAATCTGCTCGGCTCCGTTTCGGGATGCCTGCTTGACAAGACGCACAATCAGTCTGTCAAAATCACACTCATCACAGGCATAAATCTGAATGTATGCCTTGCCAAAGCTTTCGATCTCACCCTGATTGATTCGATACGACCAATGCTCATTTTCCTCACAGATTACAGCGGGAAGTGTCTCCTCATCGATGGAGATCAACGTCAATCCCTCTGCCGGTGCCTTCGGACCTGCCTTACTGCGATCGCGCGCCTCAAGCACCTCTTTAATCTGCTGTGGCTTCCAAAAGCCACAGCCAACTTTCACTAAACTGCCCACGATAATACGCACCATGTTGTAGAGAAATCCATTACCGCTAATGCGAATGTCAATGCGATCCTCTTCGTTCTTCTTTATCGTGATTGAATAAATGCGGCGAACAGTATCCTCGACCTGTGTACGAATGGAACAAAAGCTCTTGAAATCATGCTCACCAACCAGATACTGCGCTGCCTCACGCATCTTATCCACATCAAGTGCATAATAATAAAAATAGGAGTTGAATCGCTGATCCGGCAGCGGCACTCTACGGTTGAGTATACGATATTCGTAAGTTTTTCTTGTATTTCGCTTTCGCGGATGATAATCAGGTGCCACCTCGCAGGACTCCTGAATTACAATATCCTTTGGCAAACGCTGATTAAGCGCAATGCAGATTTTGTCAGCTGGCATACGCGCATGTGTATCAAACACAGCAATATTGCCGCGCGCATGAACACCCGAGTCGGTACGGCTAGCGCCGATTACCTCAATCGATTCATTTAATAGCTTCGACAGCTCACGGTTCAACACTTCTTCAATACAGATGCCATTTGGCTGCTTCTGCCATCCACAGTAGTTCGTTCCGTCATAGGCAACAATCATTTTTACTCGCTTTGTCATTCTAGTCCTCATTTCCAAAACTTATTCGGAAGAATCAATTGTTCTATTTTCACAGAACATTTTTCCAAATTCAATTCATTGCTTTATTTTTCTTATTTACTTCCACAGCACTGCTAATACAATCATAATAACCATATATAAGAACAGACAACCATATGCTTTCTTATCAATCGCCGCGTATTTGAGTGGTTTCATCTTTGTTCGGTTCTCATCGCCGCGATAGCATCTCGCCTCCATCGCCATTGCCAGATCAGACGCACGGCGAAATGCAGAAACAAAGAGTGGCACCAGAAGCGGCACCATGGCCTTTGCTTTCTTGATCAGTCCGCCGCTCTCAAAATCAGCTCCTCTTGCAGTCTGCGCCTTCATGATTTTATCTGTCTCTTCGATTAAAATCGGAATAAAACGAAGGGCGATTGACATTGTCATTGCAATTTCATGTACTGGAACTTTAAACTTTTTTAAGAAGCCAAGACCCTTCTCTAAGCCATCTGTCAGCGCATTCGGCGTAGTTGTAAGCGTCATGATTGACGAACCAAGAATTAAAAGAATCAGGCGGATTGCCATGTATACAGCCTTTTCCAAACCTTCCCATGTGATATGGCGAAGCAGCCATACATCTACGATGCTGGTTCCCGATGTCAAAAAGAGATTAAATGAAACCGTAATCAGCAAAATGATGACAATACTCTTTAATCCTCTTGCCATAAATTTAAATGGAACTGTCGACAGATGAATTACTACTGCTAATGCCAATATGGCAAATAAGTAGCAAATTGGGCCATTTGCCGTAAACAGACTGATGATGTAAAGCATGGTACCTGCCAACTTGACACGCGGATCGAGTCGGTGAATTGGTGACTGGGCTGCATAATATTGTCCTATTGTGATATCTCGAATCATACAGTTTTTCCCTCCGGCTTTCTACGTGACTCATTCGTTTTCTTTTGATCTTTCGTGTTCTTTTGATCTTGATTTTTCTGATTCTGAGTTTTAGAGTCTTGAATATGATATCGACCCTTTTCATCTCGTTTCTTGCAATCTTGTGCCTGTTTTTCCTGAAAATACATCAACAGATTCTTTCTCGCCTCTTGTACGGTAATGACATTTTCTAAAACTGAGTAGCCCTTACCCTTTAGGTGATGCATCAGCTGTGTCACCTGCGGAATCGCCAGACCCATCTCCTGAAGTTCTTTTTCGTGTTCAAATACCTTTCGCGGCTTATCGTCGAAGACGATCTTTCCACCATTTACAACAAGAATGCGGCTTGCATACTGTGCCACATCCTCCATACTGTGCGAGACAAGCACGATTGTGATGCCGCGCTCCTTCTGAAGCTTTGCGATCTGTCCTAAGATATCGTCTCTTCCCTTAGGATCAAGACCTGCGGTTGGCTCATCAAGAATCAAAATTTGCGGATTCATCGCAAGCACACCAGCGATTGCCACACGTCGCTTCTGTCCTCCTGACAATTCAAACGGTGATAACTCATAAAGCGACTCATCAATTCCAACCATCCAAAGTGCTTCTTTTGCGCGAAGTTTCACCTCATCTTCAGTCAATCCCTGGTTATTCGGTCCAAAGCAGACATCCTTAAAGACACTCTCCTCAAATAGCTGATACTCCGGGTACTGAAATACCAATCCCACCTTGCTGCGAAGCTCTTTTAACGGATACCCTTCCTGCCAAATGTCTTTTCCCTCGTAGGTGATTATTCCGCTGGTCGGCTTCATCAGTCCATTCAAGTGCTGAATCAGCGTTGACTTTCCAGAACCTGTATGACCAATGATTCCAATAAATTCATTCTTATGAATTGACAAATTAATATCATTTAATGCTGGAAATGGATTCTTGCTGTCTGGGTCGTAAATGTGTGTTACGTGTGATAACTGAAGGAGAATCTTCTCATGCTCATCTCTCATTGTCTTTGAATCGTCTGCTTTTCTTGAAGCAGTTCTTTCTGCGTGAACAGAAAATTTCATATTGCAAACTTTCTGAAACTCATCTGCAAACTCATTGACACTAAGTACACAATCCGAAAACGGCAGACCGTCCTTTTTCAGTTCCCATGCCAGTTCCGTCACCTGCGGTACATCAAGATGGTAGCGTTTTAATTGCTCTACCTGTGAAAAAATTTCTCTCGGAGTTCCATCATCGACAATACGTCCACCATCCACAATTATAACACGATCGGCATCAATGACCTCTTCCATGTAATGCGTAATCAGTATTACTGTAATTCCTTCCTTCTTGTTCAATTCATGAACGGTATCAAGTACTTCCTTTCGCCCACTTGGATCCAACATCGCAGTCGGCTCATCCATGACAATAATCTGTGGCTTCATCGCCATGATTCCTGCGATTGCGACACGCTGTTTCTGTCCGCCTGACAATTTATTCGGTGACTGCAATCGGTATGCCTCCATGCCAACTGCTTTTAAGCTCGCATCGACACGCTCCCAAATCTCCTTTGTTGGCACACCCATATTTTCCGGACCGAAGCCGACATCCTCCTCTACGACATTTGCTACAATCTGATTATCTGGATTCTGAAAAACCATACCAGTCGACTGGCGAATTTTCCAGAGATTTTTCTCATCTGATGACAACTTGTCTGATATATACACAGTTCCCTCGGTAGGCAGCAGCAAGGCATTTAAATGTTTTGCCAATGTTGACTTGCCCGAGCCGTTATGACCCAATATTGCAACAAAACTTCCCTTCTCAATATCAAGAGATACCTGTTCTAGCGCAGTCTTTTTGCCAATCTCTTCGCCGTTATCTCCATACTTGGTGAAGCGGTGAACCAGATTTTTTATACTGATAATGCCCATCTGTGGCCTCCTCTCGTTAGTACGCGACTATCATAGCATGATGCCGTCCAAAAAGCAAACAAAAAAATAAAGCCATGCAGCAACCTGCATGGCTCATCTTCTATTATATTTTTGAATTGATCTAACAATTCAGAGTCACATCTCGATTTTTCTTCATCTCGCTGTGACTTCTCGTCAAATAGATTTACCGTTAAAAGTTTCATTCGTACAAGCATGATTCACACTTTTCAGTTAAATCTGCTTGACTCTGAATCGATACAAATTAAACTAACTCTAACAGTACTTCCATTGCGTTGTCACCCTTACGAAGACCAATCTTTACAATACGGGTATAACCGCCGTTACGGTTAGCGTACTTTGGAGCGATCTCATCGAAGAGCTTCTTTGTCATATCTACGGACTTTGTTCCCTTCTTCTTACCAGCATTGGTAGTAGGAACCTCAGTTACTCCGTAAAGAGTCTTCAGCATCTGTCTTCTTGCATGAAGTCTGGAAGCCTTATCCTTCTGGATCTCCTTCTCTACCTCATCATAAACAGTAACCTTCTTGCCATCTACTACTTCCTTTACGTTCTTGCCTTCAGCGTCCTTGCGGGCAACCTTAGCCTTAACAGTAACGGTCTCGTAGTTATCTTTTTCCTTAACAGCCAGAGCAATCAGTCCTTCAGCAACCTTCTTGACTTCCTTTGCTCTTGCTTCTGTTGTAACAATCTTGCCATTGTAAAGAAGACTTGTAACCTGGCCTCTGATCATGGCCTTTCTCTGGTTAGAAGTTCTTCCAAGCTTTCTGTAACCTGCCACTGTGATTTACCTCCGTTTAACTTACTCTTCACCGGACTTAAAATCCAACCCCAGTTCCTTCAGCTTTGCATTAACCTCATCAAGAGACTTCTTGCCAAGATTTCTGACTTTCATCATATCCTCAGCAGTCTTATTGCAAAGTTCTTCAACTGTGTTGATGCCGGCTCTCTTCAAACAATTGTAGGAACGAACGGACAGCTCCAGTTCATCGATGTTCATCTCGAGAACCTTTTCCTTCTCATTGTTTTCCTTCTCTACCATAATCTCAGCAGACTTGGCATTCTCAGAAAGATCAATGAACAGGTTCAAGTGCTCATTCAGAACCTTTGCAGCCAAGCTGACTGCTTCATCTGGCGCTATTGTACCGTTAGTATATACGTCGAGTGTCAGTTTATCATAATCAGTAACCTGTCCTACACGGGTATTTTCAACAGTAACGT
>CAVCPW010000038.1:0-20761 GCA_963604075.1 Anaerovoracaceae bacterium
CCACAAAAGCATACTCGTTGAAGTAGGAATGAAGCATAAAAGTTTATAACTTTTTTATAAGTTTTCAGTAACGGTAAATAAATGGCACATTATGCAAGTAAATGCGTTCACTGCACGGATCCTCGAAAAAAATGTGTAAGAACACGCTTAGAGGATGAAAATGGAACTGTATTTTATGAATTGATGTATGAATGTGGAAATTTCTCTTGCAAAGTGAACAGAGGAACGTTGCATATACATCGCGGCATTCAGATGGCAGATCAGAAAATGAAGAAAGAAACAAAAAAGCATGAAGAAAATCATTATTGCCATAAGATGGGAATAAAGAAGAGATGGACGAACAATAAAGGATAGGATCGGCGAGAACAAGAAATAAGTTCACAAAATCCTCACAAAAAATTAGCACTCACCCCTTGACAGTGCTAACAATATGTGTTATAGTACAGCTAGAACAAAGGAAAGGGATAGAGAGAACGAAAAAGGAGCAGAAACAGTTCCGGGTTCTTCAAAAGCTTCCAATCTGGAGTTTGGAAACAGCAAGGCTGCGGATGAGAAACAAACTGGAAAATAATGATGAATGATTTGAAAGGAGATTTTGATTATGTTAGTACCGAGTATTTTTTCTGATAATTTTTTTGATGATTTCTTTGAATTCCCATTTATAGATGACAGAGCAGAGAGAAATGTAGAGCGTAAGCTGTATGGACATCATGCAGCGAACCTGATGAAGACTGATATCAAGGAATTCGACGATAAGTATGAAGTTGAGATTGATCTTCCAGGATTCAAGAAAGATGAAGTACAGGTTGACCTGAAGGATGGTTATCTGGTAATCAGCGCTGAGAAGAGTCTTGATGCGGATGACAAAGACAGGAAGACAGGCAAGTACTTAAGAAGAGAGCGTTATTCAGGCTCATGCCAGAGAAGCTACTATGTTGGCAAGGATACAACCGAGAACGATATCAAGGCTCACTTTGAGCATGGTATGTTGACAGTAACAGTTGCAAAGAAGGAAGCAAAGCCTGTAGTAGAAGAAAAGAAGCATATCGCAATTGAAGGATAATTAATATCAATTACTGAAAAGTAACCAGTGGGGTCAGGGAAAAGTTATTTCTCTGACCCCATTTTTATAAAAGTGCAAGTAGCGAAGCGAATTGCGAATATCATTGACAAGGTAAAAAATTTATACTGTCCATGGTCAACACAAAAACTAGCGGTGAAATGAGTTGCTTTTACCTCACGAAAGATTTTTAACACTTTTTTCTGGACAAATGATTCTTTTGTCAGTATAATAATGCACAGGCAATTTGCCTACTGGTTCGAAACCCTCCCAGTATAAAAAACTAGGCAGTGCGCGTTCTATCTTCCGACTCGTTCGATTTGATTCGCTCAATTTGATTCATTCGATTTGTTCGGATAGCAAGAGCGCTGTTTTCGCTGTAGTTTTTGAGGTGTTCAAAAAAACGCGAAGGCAGCGCTCTTTTTTGATGTCACAAAAGTTTATTTATATTTGCTATTGGTAAATATTATTTATGTTATGACATCATTTAATTTTGACTGTTGCCATTTCGCGTAAAAGAAAGGACAGCCTATTATGCGAAAAAAAGTAATTATTGACTGTGATCCTGGCATTGACGACAGCCTTGCGATCATGCTAGCCCTCTCTCTTGAGGAGATTGAGGTGCTTGGAATCACGATTGTCTGTGGAAATTCTCCCACCGAAATGGGTGCAGGCAATGCGGCAAAGGTGCTTCGCCAGATGAACCGCTTTGACGTACCAGTTTTTGTAGGTGAGCGCACTCCTCTTAAGCGTGACTATGTGAATGCGCTCGACACACACGGCGCAGATGGTCTCGGTGAAAGCTTTCTTGACCCAGTGGAAGGCTTTGTACCACAAGAGGATGCCGTATCTTTTTTGGAAGAAACTATTCTTCGTACGCACTGCAGCATCATTGAACTCGGTCCGATGACAAACCTTGCAAAACTCATTCAGAAAAATCCAGAGGCCTTTGCGGCAATTGATGAATTGGTATCGATGGGTGGTGCTTTTAAGAGCAATGGTAACTGCTCTCCTGTCGCTGAATACAACTATTGGGTAGACCCTGATGCTGCGGCCCTTGTCTATGCTACAGCTGCCAAACAAAAGCGACTGATCCACATGGTAGATCTCGATGTGACAAGACAAATTGTCCTGACGCCAGATCTTATCTCTTATTTAAAACGACTCGATAAAAGCATTGGCTTTTTCGTGCAGGCAATCACAAAATTTTATCTTGATTTCCATTGGGAATGGGAGCACATGATTGGCTGCGTGATCAATGATCCTCTCGCTGTCGCTTACTTTGCCGATCACTCACTTTGCAGTGGCTTTGACGCTTACACAGCTGTTGAAACAGGTGGCATCAGCATCGGACAAACAGTCATTGATTCCATGAATTTTTATAAAAAAGAGTCAAACAGCATTGTAATGACGCAGACCGACCCAATTCGTTTCTTTACCTTCTTTTTCTCTGCTTTACTTCATAAAAAGCCAGAGGAGCTTGATCTTCTCGCTGATATGGTGCGCACCCCAAAGCAGGTTCGTATGGATTCATAAATGATATTAAGCAAATTCTGGTGAAGAATTATAATGCAAAATAAAAATAATATGAAGTGAAATAAAAATTACAATACAAAATAATATGAAATAAAAAATAAGAAGCAATACAGCAGAATATATAAATAACACGAAATTTTCAGAAGAATAAGAGGTATTTGAAATGGAAAATAAAAAGAAAAGAACACTTGGCACATACCAGATTTGCCTGATCGCACTGGCGATCGTTATCAATGTTGTTGGCGGGCAGCTTGCCTTGGCACTTCGTCTTCCAATCTATTTAGACAGCATCGGAACCATCATGATTGGTGCCGTACTTGGCCCGTGGTGTGGTCTGATTCCTGGACTGCTCGGTGGTCTGATAATGGCATTTACAGGAGATATTTACTCATTATACTTTGCCCCTGTCGGCATGATCGTCGGTTTTATGAGTGGTCTGGCACATACAGGACTTTCCGGTCTGCGTCGCACAGATGTCACTTCTGTGAATAGTAAAATTTCCCGAGTCCTGTCACTTGGACACATAAATGGCGGCAAGGATATTGCCATTGTGATTGGACGTGCATTTGTGATTTCTCTTCCGGGAACTGTCGTCAGCGCGCTTATCTGCACTGTCTTATTTGGAGGCGTAACTTCCTCCGGTTCTGCTATTCTGGTTCAGTTTCTGGCAGCCAAGACACCACTCGGCATGACAGCAAGCATCATTATTGTCCAGTTTCTGACTGATTTTTGCGACCGCGTCGTGAGTCTTGCACTTGTTATGGCAATGCTTCGCGTGCTTCCTGTTTCTATGAAGCAGCGTATTGCAGCAAATTAACGAATAAATAAAATTTTAATCTGGGGGCAATTTGTTGCCCCCAATTTTCACAAAAATTTTAAAGAAGGGTTGAGTTAATTATGGGAATTCCGGTTGAACGCTACAGTAAAATTACAGATAAAAATAATCGCGAAATTTGTCTGCTTCGCGCTTTTCCCTGTGCATGGGGAAAATGTACATTTTGCGATTACATTGAAGACAATGGGCGCGACGAGGCTGCTATGATTTCATTAAATAAAAGTGTTCTCGATCAAGTCACTGGTGAGTTTGGTGTCTTAGAGGTCATCAACTCCGGCAGCTGTTTCGAGCTTCCGAAACAGACACTCGATGATATTGTCACTGTCATTGACAAAACAAACATTCGCAAACTCTTTTTTGAATCACACTGGATATACAGAAAGCATCTTGCTGCAATGCGTGAGCGCATACCTGTTCCGATTGTTTTTAAGATTGGTGTCGAGACCTTTGACAATGACTTTCGTCAGCGCGTGCTGAATAAGCATGCTGATTTTCAAACACCCGAAGATGTTGTTGAATATTTTGACTCTCCCTGTCTGATGGTCGGCATTCAGGGGCAGACAAAAGAAATGATTGCACATGACATTGACTGCTTGAAACGCTACTTTAAGCTGGGCACGGTAAATGTATATAACAACAATACCACTCCAATTAAACGGGATGAGGAGCTTGTTCGCTGGTTCATGAAGGAGTATCGCTGGTTGCTCGATGACCCGACTGTTGAAGTGTTGTATGACATTACAGATTTCGGTGTCGGATGATTGATGATCAAAATAACTTATCGTATCGTCATTTATGCGTCAGACCTTTTTAACTTGTCTTTTTGATCGTTTGGTAACAAAAAACTTATCTCATTGTCATTCATGCAGCGACTCTGCAAGTTCATGCAGCGGTTGGGCATCCCAGTCTTCCTTTACCATAAAAAGTGCATGATACAGACGAGGAATGGTTCCTTCATGAATTTCCTCACTTTTTAGCTGCATCAGCTTTTCAGCAAGCATTTGTGCATTTTCTAAAATGGACAGCTTTGCATCGCGGATATCATCTGGTGCATTCCATAAAAGTGTCATATCATAATTGTCGGTATTGCCGCAGCGCGCCACGCATGTCGCACATCCCGGAGAGATGATTGCTTTTTCATCATTTACGCGGCGAATCATGGCGGTGAGTGTTTGCTCATTTGCATCTGCATTTGCAGATACGCGAAGTGCTGTAAATAAAAGACGATCCGTGTCATCAGTCTTTGGATTGTTGGCGCATGTGCGGGCAAGGCCGATTATGGCACCAAGAAGTTCATTATGCAGTGGTTTATTGGTACAAGACATAAAAAATCCTTTCTTATTTGAAATAGCAGAATAACTGATATGCAGCAGCCGATTGGAGCTAGAAAAAAGGTCAAGCGGATATTCGCAATCCGCTTCGCTACTTGCTAATAACCAAATAACTGTTCTGCAGTTTATCAGAAGGCGCTTGCACGCCTCCTGATACAATTTGGTTAAATAGTTTCTCGGCGAATAATCTCACCCTGCGGGGAAATCGTGGTGATGGTGCAAGGAATCTGCTTGCCACAGGCAGCAATCGCATTTGTCACTGCTCTTGCCAGTCCACCGCAGCACGGAACCATCATGCGAACCAGATTAATGCTCTTAATTTCATTTGATGCAAAAATGTCAGTCAGCTTTTCACTATAATCACCGTCGTCGAGCTTTGGACAGCCAATTAATGTGATGCGTCCCTTAATGAAATCTTCGTGGAAACGGCTGTAGGAGTAAGCGGTACAGTCTGCAGCGATGAGAAGATCAGCTTCATTGAAATAAGGCGCATTTATCGGGACAAGTTTAATCTGAACCGGCCACTGGGACAGCGCAGAGGAACCGACAGATTCCAGATCGCGGGAGGCAGAGCCCGGACAGGAATGAGCAGCCTGCAAGGACTTTGCAGAGGAACCTGGACAGCCAGTGTGGGCTGGAGACTGTTGTGCGAAAGACTGAGCGCGGGAACCTGGACAGCCAGTGTGGACAGGAGCATTAGTTAATTTTAGTCCAGAGGCAGTCGATGTCTTAGATGCCGCAGTTGTGTTTGTTGCATTGCTTGTATTTGCAGTTTTTATTACATTTTCTTTCTTTTTGGCTTTCGCAGCCTCTACTGCTGCCGCATCATAGGCCGGAGCCTCGCGTGTTACAAACGAAATCGCATCCGCAGGACAGGCTGGAAGGCAATCACCAAATCCATCACAGTAATTCTCTCGCATCAGCTTCGCTTTTCCATTCACCATTGCAATGGCACCTTCGTGACAAGCGTCCGCACACAGACCGCAGCCAATGCACTTTTCTTCATCAATATGTATAATTTGTCTAATCATAAAAATTAAATCTCCTTTTCTGTGTAAATGTTACTGCTCACGAGGTAGTTATCGTTACGTAAACGGCGATGAGACGAACCGCCCTTGTAAAATGACATGTTTGTGAATAGTAACTTGTAAATTTATAATACCAACAAAAAAGCTTTTTGCCAATGGTATTTTTTGTTCTTGTATGCTACAATGGCTTTATCAGATTTAAAATAAGGGAGGAAACAATCATGGCATTTGTACCGAAAACATTGGATTATACCGTAAGCCCGTATACAGGACTTACACGCCAGTCTTGGATCGAAGCAGGCGAATATCTGTTAGAGGGTGTATTCAAAAATATTGCTCATTTTGAAGATCCGGTTGTTATGCCTCGAAAAGAGACAAAGGTTACTTATCCGCACAGCGCGGACGCGGTATGGGAATTTAAGGCAGAGTATTTTGAAGGCTTGGCTCGTTCCTTCTTTATCGCAGCACCGCTGATTCACAACAATCCAGAGCTGAATCTGTGCGGATATTCGATTCGTGATTATTATAAGTCACAGGTACTTCGTGCATGCACAAAGGGAGATCCGGTATCGGTAGGTCGTTATGAGGAGCTGCAGGAGATGGCTGGCGATTACAATAGAGCATTCCAGCAAACTGTAGAGACCTGCGCGCTTGTAATTTGTCTGTGGGTATGCAAGGAGGAAATATGGGATACATATACCAGGGAGGAAAAAGATGTCATTGCTGAATTTTTGAGAGGCTATGCAGATGGCAACACTGTTCCGCAGAACTGGCGTCTGTTTAATATGCTTGACATGGCATTCCTTGATATGGCAGGCTATGAGATCGATGAAGAAATCATGCTTGACCATGCACAGAGTATTTTAGCTTATTATGCAGGTGATGGCTGGTATCGTGACGGTCATTCTTTTGACTATTATTCCTGTTGGGCATTCAATGTATATGCACCAATCTGGAATTTGTGGTATGGTTATGAGAAGCAGCCGTATATTGCAGCAAAGTTTGAGGAAAATTCCAACAAGCTGATGGAAACCTATGCTGATTTCTTTGATCGTGACGGCTTTACCAATATGTGGGGCAGAAGCAACATCTACCGCAACGCTGCAACGAGCGCGTTTGACGGAAATTTGATGCTGCGTCACAGCACTGTTGACCCAGGTCTTGCAAGACGTATTTCCTCTGGTTCTCTGCTTCAGTTTATGACGAGAGATGACTTCTTATTTAAGGGTGTTCCGACACTTGGTTTCTATGGTCAGTTCACACCGCTTGTTCAGGGTTATTCCTGCGCAGAGTCTCCATTTTGGCTGGGTAAAGCATTCCTTTGCCTGCACCTTCCGGCAGACCATCCATTCTGGACAGCCACGGAAAACAACGGTACATGGGAGACACTTGGAAGCAAGGGAACTAAGGTAACGGCATTAAATGGTCCGGCACTTTGCTTCTCCAATCATCAGGCAAACGGAGAGACGATTCTTCGTACCGGTAAGGTCGTAAAGAATAAGAAGGACGACCATGGTATGTGGAATTATAGCAAGCTTTGCTTCAATACAAAGTATCCATGGGAGGCAGCTGTTGCACCGGACATCGAGGCACAGCAGTATGTACTTTATGATGGTGTTTCAGATGAAATCCGAAAAGGCAATGTGACTTATTGGCATGGACTGAAGAATGATATTTTATATCGCCGTCAGTTTTTTGGCTATGATCTTGAGACAGAGTGCCACTGGATGCAGGCAATGAATCTGGCTGATTTTACGGTACCATATGGTGTGATTCGTGCAGATAAGCTTCGTCTTTATAGCTGTCCAATTCGCTTGACACTTGGCTCTTATGGCTTTCCGGACAATGGAACACAGATTATTGAGAAGAATGCAGGTGGAGCAAAGGCAATCATCTTAAAGGGACATGATCATACTGGCAGAGAAAAGCAGATGGCGATGACAATCTATGATGGCTGGGATGAGATTGAAGTGATTAAGAGCACTGGTACCAACCCTGATTCTGAAAATTCAATTGTGATTTATGCGAAGACCGCAAGAGAAAAGAAATATGGTTATCAGCCATATGTGCTGATTTCCCAGGTTATCACAAAGGAAAGTCTTGAGGACTTTACCGAGGATGAGATCTTTTCAATCGAAAAGGTGCAGTATACCGATACAAAGAAGTGTGGAGGCTATGGCCCGGTTACCATTACGTTAAAGGATGGAACAGTACGCACAATTGATTTTGATGGAATTGAAGGGCAGCTGATTAGGTAACACAGAAAGAAGGCATAAAAATGCGTTTTTATACAGGAAAATTAGAAGGAAAACAGCAGCTTTTTGCGGGCTTTGAAGGAGATTCTTCCTTATATAAAATAGAAGAGTATGGCATGAAATTTGCCGACATGACAGAGCTTATTTGCACGATCACAGATGAGCAGAAGGCTCAGCTTGAAAATGAAAAAGAAGGTAAGCAGGCATATGCATTAAATGAAATCGAGATTCTAGCGCCGATTGTGCGTCCAAGACAGGATGTCGTATGCCTTGGAATCAATTATTCTGAGCATGCAAAGGAAGCGAGTGCTTTTTCAAAAGAGGCATTCACAAAGGACAAGCCATATACCATTTATTTTTCGAAGCGTGTCAGCGAGGCAGCTGGTGATAAAGAGACCATCCCGAGCTACAAAGGTTTAGTGGACAGTCTGGACTATGAGGCGGAGCTTGGCGTTGTACTGGGCAAGGATGCAAAAGGTGTAAAGGCAGAAGATGCAGAAGACTTTATTTTTGGCTATACAATCATCAATGATTTTAGCGCGCGCAATTTGCAGACACGTCATAAGCAGTGGTATCTCGGAAAGAGCCTTGATAAGCTGACATCCATTGGCCCGTGTATCGTAACAAAGGATGAGGTTGGAAATGTTGCAGATTTAGGTATTCGAAGCTATGTAAACGGTGAGCTTCGCCAGAATAGCAACACAGGATTTATGATTCAGACGATTGGCGGTGCAATCGAGGAGTTAAGCGAGGGAATGACGCTTCTTGCAGGAACGGTAATTGCCACTGGAACACCGGCAGGTGTCGGTATGGGTTTTAATCCGCCAAAGTTTTTAAAGACAGGTGATATTGTAATCTGTGAAATTGAGAAAATTGGTCGTCTGGAAAATACGATTGGGGAGTAATCAGACAATAAGAAAGTGTAAGTAAGATAGAAATAATAAGACAGAATTAGTACGACAGAAAGAAGAAGTTTTTATGAAAGACAATAAGAAATATGAAATTGACATGATAAACGGCTCGATTATGGATAAGTTGATTAATTTTGCCTTGCCGCTTTTGCTGTCCGGTATCCTACAACTGCTGTTTAATGCTGTGGATATCATTGTAGTGGGACAATTTAGTGGCAGCAAGCCGCTTGCGGCCGTCGGCTCGACAAGTTCGCTAATCAACATGTTTACGAACTTTTTCATTGGCATTTCGCTTGGAACGAATGTGCTTGCAGCACGCTTTTTTGCTTCAAACAAAATGAAAGAAATGTCAGAGACTGTGCACACTTCTATTTTGTTTGCTGCAATTAGCGGTGTTATTATGATGGTGGTTGGAATTGTATTTTCAAGGTTTGCATTGGAATTGATGGATACACCTGATGATGTCATTGATATGGCGGCACTGTATCTGAAGATTTATTTTGTTGGTATGCCATTTTTTATGCTGTATAATTATGGCGCTGCAGTGCTGCGTGCAGTTGGAGACACAAAACGCCCGCTTATTTTTTTGATTATTGCAGGTACAGTAAATGCCATATTAAATCTGATTCTTGTTATTGTATTCCATCTTGATGTGGAAGGTGTTGCGATTGCAACTGTAATTTCACAGTTTATCTCCTGTGTTTTAGTGCTTCGTTGTTTGCGCAAGACTGATGCAGGCTATAAGCTGTATTTTTCAAAGCTCACTATTAAAAGTGTTTACTTAAAGCAGATTTTTCAGGTAGGTGTGCCGGCTGGAATCCAGAGTACCGTTATTAATTTCTCAAATGTACTGTTACAATCATCAGTCAATTCTTTTGGCTCCATTGCAATGGCGGGTTATACCTCAGCGAACAACCTGTTAGGCTTTTTGTATGCGGGAATTAATTCTGTAACACAGGCATGTATGAGCTTTACCAGTCAGAATTATGGTGTCGGAAAGACAAAGCGTATGGATCGTGTGCTGATTGACTGTGTGATTCTGTCAGTTATCATTGCAAGTGTAATGGGAGGAACTTTTTACGCTTTTGGACCGCAGATCTTAAAAATTTACAATGGAGAGCCGGATGTTATTAAAAGCGGAATGGAAATTCTTTCCTATACGACGTTGACATACTTTTTATGTGGAATCATGGATTTGATTCCGGGTGCGCTGCGTGGAATGGGGCGTTCTACGGTGCCGATGATTCTTTCTATTGTCGGAACGGTCGGAACAAGAATTTTCTGGATTTATGTGATATTTCCACAGCATCGCGCACTTGATATCCTGTTTATTTCCTATCCTGTATCGTGGGGACTGACTATTGTTATGCAGGTGTGCTGCTTTATCTTCGTAAGAAGAAAGGTGCATAGTGTGATAAACAATCGAGTAAATCAAAGAAAATAAGAAAAAATAAAAGAAAACAGGAGAAAACAAGAAAAAAACAACAGAAAAATGCTTTTTAGCCTGCGGTTTTAACCGTAGGCTTTTTTTTAATAGTAATTTCAAACGAAAATTTTACGCAGATTTTTCAATTTACGGGTTGAAAAATGAAAAACAGGAGACTATAATAGGGAGTTGCTGGGGAAGGACCAGCAAGAAAAATGGAGGTGAAGTTTTATGGATGGTTGCGATAGTATAGGGCGAAGTAGAAACTGTGGTGCAATGCATTGCGATTTGTTGCAGTGCCGTAATATTAAGATCATGCAGTCAGCTGTAAGAATAAGCCTTGTTGCAGTGGTCGATTGATGATTCATTGATATTGTCTTTTGCACCGCAGAAGAACAAGTCCTTTTTATCACAATGAAAAATTTTGGATAAGTAAGGAGGCAAAACAAATGAAAACATTAAACGATAGCAAAAGCCAGCACTTGGAAGAACTGGAAGCACTCATTTCTGGTTCATTGAGCGAAAAAGAGCTGGAGGATCGTCTGTCTGACTATCATGACAATGATATAGCAGAGATTCTTGAAAGATTGACAACGCAGGAAAGACAACGTTTGTATCGTATTCTTGGTGTAGATCGTACTGCCGAGATTTTTGCGTACCTCGACGATGCAGGTCCATATATGGAAGAGCTTTCCTTAGAGAAGGCGGCAAATGTCGTTTCTCATATGGATTCTGATGATGCTGTCGATGTCCTCGAGGACATGGACGAGTCGAGAAAGGCTGAGATTGTTAAGCGTCTGGATCAGGAGGCATCCGATGATGTCAAGCTTCTTTTGTCCTATGACGACGATGAGATCGGAAGCTGTATGACAACGAATTACATCTGTGTTCGAAATGATATTTCGATTCGTCAGGCGATGCGTGAGCTTGTCAAGCAGGCTGGAGAGAATGATAACATTTCTACCATTTATGTTGTTGATGAGCAGGATAAGTATTATGGTGCGATTGATCTGAAGGATTTGATTGTAGCAAGAGATACGGATACGCTAGATAGTATCATCAGTCGTTCCTATCCATATTTGATTGACCATGAAAAGACCGATGACTGCGTAGACCGTATTAAAGAGTATGCAGAGGATTCACTTCCAGTTTTGACACAGGAAGGAAAAATTGCCGGTATCATCACATCATCCGATGTAGTAGAGTTGGTCGATGACGCGATGGGCGATGATTATGCAAAGCTTGGTGGTTTGACCGCAGAAGAGGATTTAAATGAGACAACCGTTCAGAGTATGAAAAAGAGACTACCATGGCTGATTGCGTTGCTGTTTCTTGGAATGGTTGTGTCTTCTGTAGTTGGTATGTTTGAGTCGGTAGTAGCAGTACTTCCGGTTGTCATCTGTTTCCAGTCTATGGTTCTTGATATGGCAGGTAATGTCGGAACCCAGTCTCTTGCTGTTACCATTCGTGTGCTTATGGACGAGAACTTAAAGGCAAAGCAGAAGATTGGCCTTATATTCAAGGAAGCACGAATCGGTCTGATGAATGGATTGGTGCTGTGCGTGATGACACTTGTTGTACTTGGCGTATATATCCATTTCTTCAAGGGATATGACTGGCTGCATGGCTTTTTGATTGCAGGCTGCGTTGGCGGTGCATTAGTGACAGCGATGGTAATTTCCAGTGTTGTAGGAACCGTAATTCCGATGTTTTTCCATAAGATTCATGTTGACCCGGCAGTTGCATCCGGCCCACTGATCACCACGGTAAATGACCTGGTTGCCGTTATCACCTATTATGGTTTGTCACTTATTATTTTGATTGATATGTTTCATATAGCAGGATAGAAAAATCTCTCTTAGCCCGAAGTGATATGCACCCCATACTGGACATACAGTATGGGGGGACATATCAAGTTTGGTTAAGAGAGATTTTTTATAAAAGTGCAAGTAGCGAAGCGGATTGCGAATATCATTGACTTCGTAAATAAATCACAATCTGCAGGCTTATCGAGCTGAAGTGAACTACTTTGACTTATAGAAGTCAAAGCTTCCAGCTTAAAGAAACAGTGTGCACCCAATTGCCTTAAATTCTTCAATTTTCTTCTGAAGTAGTGGGACAGGTACTCCGAGATATTGACTGCTGCAGTCAATACAAAAATAGGAGACAGCGCCGCGGTTGTAAAGCTTTTTGTGCAGACCAATCTCATCCTTTGTCAGGATGCGGCCGCATTCTTTGCATACGTTACATGCAATAGTTGAATGAGTATCATTCATAAATTTGCCTCAAAATAGATTAATTCTCTGGAAAAATCAGCTGGGCGATGATTACCTTTGATTCATCAGGAGTGATTTTTACAGAATAGCTGTCTTCGTAAATGCCTAGATCCTCGCCTGTTATGGCATCTGTCAGCTGAAGGCGGATACCAGACTCGGAGTGAATACCCAGATCATCAAAACAGATGCTCATGTGCTGGCTCCATTGATCTTCTGCAGACAAGTTAAAGAAAGCCATTGCAATGCGGTTTCCAGACAGAATTTTTCCAAAGGTGTACTTCTTTGTATCTGTGTGATCAATTAAAAATGGAGGACGACATTCTTCATCCTGATTGATTTCAATTAAGCCCTTGCAGAAGAGCGTATTTTTGTTTGTCTCATCGAGCTTTCGAAGGTCAGCACCGATAATAAGCGGGGAGCCTAAAAAAGCCCACATCGCAAAGTGTTGCTGATACTGAAGGTCGCTACAGCCGCCAATTCCCACATTACCATTTCCATGCATACCGACGATCAACATGTCCATATCATTCCAACAGCCTGGTGCATTGTTCTCCACGTTTTCAACCTGACTGATAAAAATATCCTTGTAGCTCTTTGGCACATCGAAGATATCGCCAGTAGAACGGTAGCTGTGCGCACCGCGTGAACGCATCCAGTGAGACGGATCATAAACACCCCAGTTGCAGGCGGCAAATAAAATATCGCGTCCGGTGCTGCGAAGTGCCATTGCCATGGTCAGATAAGCATTCTTGGCATCACCGCTGACCGGAAAATTGCAGAAATCATATTTCAGATAATCTATTCCCCACTCCGCAAATTGTTTTGCATCTGAAAATTCGTGACCATAGCTGCTAGGATAGCCTGCACAAGTCTTCGTTCCAGCACAGGAATACATGCCGAATTTTAAGCCCTTTGCATGAATATAATCGGCAAGTGCCTTCATGCCGCTTGGAAACAGGGCAGGGTCAGCAACAAGCTTTCCATCTACACGCTGCTTTAACGACCAACAGTCATCAATAATCACATATTCGTAGCCTAGGTCACGGTAGCCGTCCTCTACGATGCGGTCTGCCATTTCCTTAATCAGCTGTTCATTGATATTGGCTCCAAAGGTATTCCAAGAGTTCCATCCCATAGGTGGTTTCTTTGCTATCATAATAAAATTAATCTCCTTTTTCTATTTGATTTCTTGTTGCAAATCAACTTTATGCTTTTATCATAGGAGTAAAGGAGCAAAAAAGGAATAACATATTCTATTGTTTCCTTAACATATCATCAGATTCTATAGGCATGCACATGTATGAAAATAATCGCAGATTTCCGGATATATTTAAAAAGTATCTATTGAGGAAAACGAAATATTCGTGTATAGTAAGAAATGAATACAACAGGAGGCAGAGGGTATGTTTTATACAAACGCAGTAGGAACAGATAGTCGCCATAGAAAAGGCGAAATGGTTTACCACTACGAGAAAAGACAGCATTATATTCTGATTTATACCAAGTCAGCAGCTATGTTTAGGATTGAAGAGGAGGAGTTTTCTGTAAAGAAGGGGACCCTTCTTTTAATTAGTCCAGACAAGCGGGCATCCTATACAGGAGTATGGGAGGGATACTGTGACGACTGGATCAATTTCAGTGATCCGGATAAGCAATTAGCAAATTTCAGGATTCCGATAAACAAACCAGTAAGCCTTCAGGAAAACATTCCAGTGTCACAGTACCTTCAGCTTATGGTAAATGCATTTCGCTCGGGAATGTCACAGAGTACGCGTGTACTGTCGCAGTTGTTAATGGCGCTTTTTACACTGATTGATGATTACATGAATTCATCACTTCCGCAGATTGCTCATTACCAAAAACTTCTAGAGCTTCGAGAGGAGATTTATGCATCACCGGCGCGTCCATGGTCAATACAGGAATTGGCTGATCAGGTCAGCTTAAGCGCAGCATATTTCCAAGATTTATATAAAAAGGCATTTCAGGTTTCCTGTGGATCGGATATTATACAGAGCCGCATCGAGCAAGCAAAGCGTATGTTAGCACAGACGAATTTGACGATGGAGGAGATTGCGGATCGATGCGGCTACAACAGTCCGGTGCATTTTTCAAGACAATTTCGCAAGTGTACAGGAAGTGCCCCATCCAAGTGGCGTGAGAATGCGATGAGAGAGAATATGGCATCTATGACGCAAAAAGAAGAAAATAAGGAATCGTGGATTGCACCAGAGTATGATGGCCTTGATGTGTAGGCAGTTAAAAACAAAAATGGATAAGATGTAGATATTGTGATCCAAAATCATAATCGCCCTCACGTTTGTGAGGGCGATTATTGGTGTGCGTGTGATTCACGCGTCATATTCTTAATTAGAGTCTCTTACAGATCTTATAGATTTTCAAGTGCAATCTTCATCATATTGGTGAAGCAGGTTTGACGCTCCTCGGCGGTGGTGATTTCCGGGCTTACAAAGCTGTCAGAGATGGTTAACAGGCAGGCAGCCTCCTTGCCGAGTACAGCAGCATTTGCAAACAGTGCAAAGCTCTCCATCTCAACAGCCAGACAGCCGCGCTCATCACGGAGCTTCTCCCAGTAGGTTGGCTTTGCATCGGATGGCTGACGATAGAAAACATCGCTGGAATGGATCGCACCCTCGATCATCTTGATACCAAGGCGCTTTGCAGTAGCGCGCAGGGAATCATTGAGTGCTTCGGACGGGTAGGTCTCGTCTTTGTCATAACCAGACTGAATCTTTGCATAAGTGGATTCGCTGACTGCCGAAGTAGCAAGAACAACGTCGTAAATCTTTGCGTCCGGGCTGTAGCTTCCGGCGCTTCCGATACGAATAATACGATCTACGTCATACTCCTTAAATAATTCATAGGAGTAGATGCCGATGCTCGGCATACCCATTCCACCGCCCATAACCGTAACCGGCTTTTTGTTGTAGGTTCCAGTGTAGGCAAGCATACCGCGCACTTCGTTTACAAGTACGGCATTCTGAAGGAATGTTTCAGCGATAAATTTTGCGCGGAGCGGATCGCCCGGCATTAAAACGGTCTTTGCAATTTGACCTTTTTGTGCATTATTATGTGGTGTTGGCATAAATAAACCTCCTGTTTCTTCAAAAAAGTGTTATACTATATGAAGTATACCATAAATTAGGCAGCATGCCAACCAAAACATGTGCAAAAAGAGAGGAGAGTTAATTATGTTTGAGCGAAAGAAAGCATTAAAAGAAATTGAAGAAAAATTAAATGCAGTTCAGATGTATCTGGAAAATAATTATAAGGATCTTACGTTACAGTCTTATAAGGAAGCGAAGGAAGTCGTTGAAAGGCATAAACAGAGTGGCGTGCTAAAGCAAAAAGACATTGGTCAGATTCAAAAAAGGTTATCAGAGTTTGATGCCAAGCTTGTACACTACGGTCATACCAATGTATCCGAATTCCTAAAGGAGCGCTATTAAGGAACAGGGATGGTGTTCTTGCGATAAAATTGCTTAATTCATCGAATTCTTTTTTTGAGTAGAATTTTTGTGAACGGCGATAACGTAAGAAATTTGTAAAAATTGACGCGTTTTATTAAGGTGACATTGTGGGAGTAGGATGCTATACTGAAATCAAAGAAAAAGGTGAAGGGGTACTACCTTAACCGGACAGGAGGTCCGATATATGATAAAAATGAAACGACAAAAAGTAAAATGGAGTGCTGTGCTGACATCAGCAGCTATGCTGATGATAAATATTCCGGTATCAGCAGAGGAGACAGCATCCAGTCCGTACACAAATGGAATAAGCACTGCGAATGGTTATATCGAGTTTGAGCAGCCAGAGTTGATCGATAATCAGGATATGCTGCAGCTTGGTTATGCAAGTGAGAACATTAGTGCATATGAGATCGGAAACGCAGGAGAGCTGGCATGGTTTGTTCAGCATTTTTATGCAGGTGATTTGGAAACGCAGAATGTTAGTTTGTCCGACAATATTAACATGAGTGATCTGGCCAGTTATTCTTATTCATGGACACCGATTGGATATTTTGATACGACCACACAGTCTGGAAAGAGCTACGACGGTGTATTTGATGGAAATGGCTACAGCATAAGCGGTATTACAATGAACCAGATTAGTGGCAATGATTTGGTCAGCAGTGTATCTGCAGCACAGGCAGAGGCGCTTCAAACATCGAGTATTGAAAATGTGACACAGAATGCGTTAGCAGCAGTATTTGGCTACATTGGAAGCAGCGGCTACGTGACAGAACTCAAATTAGAGAATACATCCATCACTTCCAATAATGATGCAGCGGTTCTTGCAGGACGAAACGATGGTAAGATTACCGCATGTGTCACAACAGGAGCAAATATTACTTCCTCCAAGCAGAGTGCATTTGTCACTGATTTTGCAGTGGACAATGAAAATGTGATTGAATCGGTTTATTCAACTGGATTAAACATTACAAATCTGCTGGCAGAGGACCAGGCAACAACGATTATTTTAAATTATACGCCAGGTTATTCTTCCAGCACTGGAAATGGTAGCGTGTCCGCTGTATTCACAGAAAATAAGCAGACTGTTGATGGCAGTCTTTTTGTTACAGATGCACCGGCAGGTGTCACGATGCTTGATTCATCACAGTTTGCAGATGGTACAGCAGCATGGATACTTAATTCAAATTTCACAGAGCCAAAGTTTTCACAGCTGATTGGAACAGATAGCGTTCCAGTGTTGGTAAAGGCCGATACGAATGTTTCTCGTGTTTACAGGTGGACACTTGACTATGCTGATGAAGCGACAGGGGATGGCACTATTTATACAAATGGTACCGTACCGGATAGCATTTATTTGGACGGTCGTCAATGGCAGATGACAGGAGCAGATGGAGTACTTACTGATGTGACTGCTGGCATGGTGATTGAAAACGATGTGACATTGATTGAGAAGACAGAGGCACCAACCGAGTCGTCTGAGACTGATACACAGGAAATGTCAACAGCAGAACCATCAACAGCAGAACCGACAACCGTACAGCCAGAGAGCACTATACCGGAAACGACAACACAGCCAACGACTATTCAGAAGGTGGATCCGGTTTATGTGACACCGGAAGGACTGGAAGGTTATGTGACAAAACCATTGTCGGATATCGCACTCCCGAGTGATTCGATTGGACAGTTTGTATGGCAGACCGATCCGGCGACACTTCTTCCAACAGGGGAGGAAGCAAACGCGTTGGTTAGCTTTGTTCCATATGATACCGAGACATATAATACAATAACTGATATTGTTGTCACCATTAAGATAAATAAGTTAGATCCGACACCGCAGACACAGTGCCCGGAAAGTGTAAGCTTAGATGAGGGTCAGGCACTTTCAGAGATAGCACTTCCACAGGGTTGGAGCTGGCTGGATGGAAGAATTGTTCCGGAAAATGGCATTTATACAGCAGTCTATACACCGGAAGATACATCTATTTACAATACAGTAAGTCAGTCTGTAACGGTCACAGTGAATCCGACAAAGCCGGCTGACACAACAGCACCGGTAATCACAGGAATTGAGGAAGGTGAGACCTATTGTGATGCTCAGACTGTAACCGTGACTGATGATAGTGCATTTACGGTTACTGTAAATGGACAGCAGGTGACTCTTGATGAGAATGGCAGCTTCACTTTGGAGCCGGGCGAGGGTCAGCTGAGCGTGTCTGCAGTCGATGAGGCAGGCAACATGACCACCGTAAACGTGATTGTTAATAACGGTCATACATTCTCGGAAGGAAAATGCGTAATCTGTGGAGCAGAAGACCCGGATTATGTGCCAGAGCCGACCGAGGATACCACGATTCCAGATGCGACACTCACTGCGATGAATGAAGATGGGAGTGCAGCAGAGAGTCAGGGAACTGATGGCTGGTATCATACCAAGTATATTACACTTACCGCGCCGGAAGGCTATAATATCATTGACAATTTGTATGCAAGGTCACGCAGAATGCCAACCATGGATGTAGAACTGGCTGAAGGAGAAAATCAGATTGTTTACTATCTGATAAAAGAGGATAACACAACCGTCAGCGATGAGCGAACTGTAACGCTGTATCTGGATACAACTGCTCCGCAGGAGAATGGCATCGAAGAAGGAAAGGTTTATTGTGCCCCTGTATCATTTACCATTGTCGAGGAAAATCTGGATCGCGAAGCATGTGAGATTCCTGCATCTGTAACAGAAAATTCAGACGGTACATTTACGGCAAATGCAGCAGAGGGTGAGCAGACTATTGTTCTTCGTGACAAGGCAGGAAATGAGACCACCGTTCATTATACAGTAAATAACGGTCATACTTTTGACAAGGGTACTTGCATTTACTGTGGAGAAGCTGATCCGGATTATAAGGAGCCGGCAAGCGAATCAGCAGATGTGGCTGATGCAACAGCAACTACACCGGATGCAGATGGAAACTGGTACCGAACGACCAATACCATTACCCTAACAGCACCGACTGGCTATTACATTAGCCAGAGTGGAGATGAGGCAAACTTTGGAACACAAGACCAGCTGACTATAACCCTTCAGGATGGAGAAAATGTAATTCAGTATTACTTGCTTAGCACAGACGGCAAGGTTATCAGCACTTTAAAGACCTTCACCGCTTATTTCGACCAGACAGCACCTGTCATCAGCGGTGCAGAGGATGGAAAGACATATTGTGACGCTCAAATATTGACTATCAGCGACGCAAATCTTGCACAGGTTACCGTAAATGGTACGCAGGTTTCTTTGACGCCGGAAGGTACACTTACTGTGGCAACGGCTGAAACACAGACAATAAAAGCTGTCGATGCGGCAGGAAACGAGACATCTATTACAATTACCGTGAAGAATGGACACAGCTATGTGAATGGTATCTGTACCGTTTGCGGACAGTATGATCCAGACTATGAAGTAAACGTAGATGCGCAGTTTTTAACACAAGGAATGGGAAGTAATGGCTGGTATCGCGCAAATGCAACACTCCAGGCACCGGACGGATTCTATCTTTCCTTCACAAATGATCGTGAAAACTTCGGAACCAATACAAGTATTGTGATCACAGAAGAGGGCAGCTACATGATGAAATATTATCTGATGAATATTTCAAGTGGAGCCATAAGTCAGGAAAAGCAGATCAGTATTAAGCTTGACAAGACTGTGCCGACCATCAATGGAGTTGAGTCTGACAAGACATATTGCTTGGATCAGAAGATTACAATTACGGTATCGGATACCAATCTGTATTCTGTAAAGCTTAATAATCAGGAAATTGCTTCATCTGCCAGCTTAAATGTATCAGATACATTCAATTATGAAATCACAAAGGCAGGTGCATATGTCTTTACAGTAGCTGATGCGGCAGGAAATCTTGCAACCGTGCGTTTCACTGTAAATGAGAATCATACATGGGATGACGGTGTTATCCAGACTGAGCCAACGACTACCACAACAGGAATAAAGCTTTACACTTGTACAATATGTGGTGAGACGAAGACGGAAGAGATTCCGATGGTAACGACAGAGGCCACTACACCAGAGACGACTACATCGGCGCCAACTACTACTACACCAGAGACGACTACGCCAGCGCCAACTACTACTACACCAGAGACGACTACGCCAGCGCCAACTACCACCACACAGGAACAGACTACTCAGACAACGGCGCCTACCACGACGACGCAGGAAGCAACAAGTAGCACGACAGCTCCATCGTCTTCAGAGACACAGACGTCTACGGCACCGAGTACTGCGCCATCATCAACTGCATCAACCACGGCACCGAGTACTGCACCAAGTACGGCAGCGCCTTCATCGGCAGCGGAGGCCACCAGCAGTACGTTGCCAATGCCGACAACACAAAGCAGTCAGGTCAATCAGATCCTTGGTATCAATGATGCAAGCAGCATAATTGGTATCATCCTGGTAGTAATCGGAATTATTCTTGCAGCAGCGGTAATTGCAATGATTATCATAGCAAAGCGCAGCAAAAAATAAATGAGCGTAAGCAATATAGGAATGAAGTCTCCACGCCCATGCGGTGCATAGCTCCTATGGACGTGGTACTCTGCC
>CAVCPW010000039.1:0-12883 GCA_963604075.1 Anaerovoracaceae bacterium
GTAACGGTCTGTGCCTGAATCTCAAATGGCTGCTTTGCCTGTGGCGTGGCAACTAAAGTTCCCTTTACAATCAGGGCAGTACCTACATTGCACTTTGAGATCTCTGCAAAGTTATCCATAGTGTCATGATATACAACCTGAATCGGCTCAAAGCTGGTTCCATCGCTCAGTACGATAAATCCAAATGTCTTAGAATCGCGGATACTACGAATCCATCCTCCTACTGTTACTTCCTTATCCATATACGCGTCCGGCTGCGCAAATATTTCGCGGACTGTAATTAATTCCATGATACCCTCCTTAAAATAGAAATTTCGGCAGCGATTTTACTTATAGACCGCTGCACATAATTACTTATGATTATAACTCGAATAAACGAATATGACAACTGCCTTTTTTCGTAAACCCAATACTTTACGAAGTTTTTTGCAAATTATTTTTAAATATCAACATTGACATTATAACATATATTTTTTAAACTTTATGCTAAATAATATCATACTCCCGAGGTGCATTTCTCATATAGTCAATGATATTCGCAATTTGCTTCGCTACTTGCACTTTTATAAACTAGAAACTATCATCCCTGAAAGGAAGGTATCTCTTATGACTCGAATCTATCTCGACCACGCTGCAACGACCCCACCTCTGCCAGAGGTCTGCGATACCATGATTTCCTATATGAACCTTGAATGGGGCAACCCATCCTCACTATATGATTTCTCCGATAAACCGCGACGCGCCATGGCAGAGGCACGCACACATACCGCCGCCCTGATTCATGCAGACCCGAGACGCATCTTCTTCACATCGGGTGGCTCCGAATCCGACAGCTGGGCACTGATTAGCTGCGCACATCTGCTTCAAAGCCTCGGCAATCACATCATCGTGTCCGCAATCGAGCATCACGCAATTTTGCATGCAGCTGCATTTCTTGAAAGCGAAGGCTTTGTCGTAACCTACCTACCTCCGGATACTGCCGGCTTTGTTCGTCCTGAAAGTTTGCGTCAGGCCATGCGTCCTGATACAATTCTTGTGTCTGTCATGATGGCAAACAACGAGATTGGTACGATTCAGCCGGTTTCAGACCTTGCCTATATCGCACACACGCACGGCTGTGAAGGCTGTCTGTTCCATACAGACGCTGTGCAGGCATACGGTCAGATTCCGATTGATGTACAGCGTCAAGGCATCGACCTCTTAAGTGCGAGTGCTCACAAAATCTACGGTCCAAAAGGTATCGGTCTTTTGTATATCCGCGAAGATGTTAAGCTGCCACCACTAATATTCGGCGGTGGGCAGGAGAACGGCATCCGCGGCGGCACTGAAAATGTGCCGGCGATTGCTGGCTTTGGCACAGCCGCAGCCATCGCAAACTCTCAGATGCACGCTGCCATTCGCCACGAAAGTGCCCTGCGTGACTATCTGATTCGGCGCATATTAAATGATATTCCATTCTGCCGTTTAAACGGAAGCCCTCAAAACCGCCTTCCCGGCAACGTAAACTTCTCATTTGAATATGTGGAAGGAAGCTCACTTTTGATGCTGCTTGACTCTCGTGGAATCTGCGCATCATCAGGCTCCGCCTGTTCCTCTGCATCAGCTGCTCCGTCACATGTACTGACTGCCATCGGTCTGCCAGATGCTCTCGCAAGCGCCTCGCTTCGCTTGACGCTTGGCCGTGAGACCACAAAAAATGAGCTGGACACGACCATTTCTATTTTAAAAGAAACAATCGCCCAGCTCAGAAGTATCTCGGATGCATATCAGGAACGAATTTCCCGATAACCACCACTTTTTCGCTTGTTATATAAATTATGAACAGAAAGAATCAATTCGATTGCCACTATGACTGCCTGTACGAGAAGGCTTACAGGCAGCCAGTGCTGTGTAATCCAATTCTGCTTATAATTTCCCATATAATTGATCATGTCAAAAATCGCTGTACGGCTGCCTGCCTGATAGTTCAGCACACCATAAAATGTCACCACTGGATTTGCCAAAAGCAAATAATGGTACCATGCCACCGGACTGCCAAGTTGGTCGCCATAGCTTGTCGAACTGTATAAAAATCTCGGTGCAAGATGGATAAGCATTGTTCCGCCAATCAAAATAAAATTGGCCGCATATGCTGAAAGTGCCGCATAGACAGAGCGATTCGCACCAGCCGAGCAAAGAATCGACAGTGTACAGATTTCGAGTGAGACAATCAACAGCACGCTGATCATCGCAACGAGATCAATCATTTGGACACCTCCATACACAAAGACAAGTGAAAAAACAGGAAGTGCGGTGACAAGCAGCACGAAAATCATATTCATGGACGAGATCAGCTTTCCAAAGATTACCTGCCATGACGAAACACCAGTAGAAAAGAACAACTCAAGATTTCCATTTTCGCGCTCCTGACTAATACCGGTTCCCGCAAGTGCCGGAGCGATAAAAACAATCATCAGACATTCTGCCATAGCAAGCGTCAGATACAATTGCAAAAGTGCCGAATAATCATTTACACTGCTCGTCTTCATGTAGCTTACCATGTTGATAAAGACAATCACAGCGATAATTGCAATGACACTGTTAACTGCAAGCACAGAAATCAAAAACGTTTTACTGCGATTTGCCGCCCAGCGATCCTTCTCATAAATCGGATTTTGAAATCGAATCATTGGCTCCCCTTTCCTCCGAAGATCTCTCGCTCTAAGAGATTCTCCAGACTGCTCTGTCCACGACTAAATGAATATACACTGACACCATTTTCCACTAGTTTTTTTAAAAGTGCCGCTTCCTCTCTGGTACCTCCGGCAAAATGCATGACAATAAAATTGCCATCACGAGAAATTGTGCGTACTAGCTCTTCCTTTCGCAAAATCGCAACAGCCGCCTCAGGCGAACTGCAAACACGCAAATAAAGGAGCGCCTCACTTCTTGCCTGGCGCAAAATATCCGACAAATTGCCCTCGCTGACAATGCGTCCCTTTTCGAGAATGCCAATCTCACTGCAAAGCTGCTCTGCCTCAGGAAGTGACTGCGATGTCATTAGCACCGTAGTTTTCTCTTCCGCAAGAATCGCAAACATTTCCTCCATCGCAAGCTTTTGTGCCATCTCCATCCCATTAAACGGATCATCCAGAAGAAGCAGTCGCGGCTTATGCAAAATAGCTCTCAAAAATGACAGCTCACGCCGAACTCCCGCCGGCTGCTCCTCAACAAGCTGCTCTGCCTTTCGTTCAAGATGTCCCATCTGGAGAACTTCCATACAACGTTCCCTGGCAGACAATCCATGAAGCCCTTGTGCATGCGCATACACTTCAAGATATTCCATGACTTGAAGGCGCGGAAAATAGCCATCCCGTGCACCCATATAGCCGAGCTGGCGCAGGATGTTTTTCTTATTTTCACGTTTCGATGTATCCAGCCCATTGATATAAATTTTTCCGCTCTGTGGCTCTAAAAGGCCGGCACACAAACGAAGAAGCGTTGTTTTCCCGGAGTCTTTTCGCCCAAGAAGTGCATAGAAGCTGCCCGGTGTAACATTCAGTGTAAGCTCGTCGATCAATGTTTTCTTTTTTATCGTAAATGTAATCTGATTTACAGACAGCATGAAATTCTCCTATCCAAAATTTTACCCACAGTCTTTTGTTCAAAGTCTTTTTTCACATTATTTTTGCTCACTTTTCCTATCTCTCAATTTTCTGAGACTGTCAGTCGGACAATCGTATCATTCTCCATCGGATAATCAGTATATTTTTGAATTGATACCGTCTCATCAATCCAGCCCATCACCACCGCCTGATCACTCTTTGTATACAGAAAGTATCCATAATAATCTGCGAGCGATGCATCCCAATCACCTCGGTTTTCATAAGCTCCGTCAAAAAACTGGTCTCTTGTCATCATATGAATGCGTCCATTTTTCTGTCCCTCCTCCAGATCAATCGTCTCACCCGCCATCCAGCTGCCAAGCAGTGCCACCTGATCGCCATCACTTATCACCACGTCATTCAGCTGATACGATGTATTATTTACAAGCGTTCCCAAAAGGCCTGAAGATACCTGATCAACGGTTCCTGTAATCGAACCCAAGCTCTCTGTGCTCATCTGCAAACGAAAATAACGAGATGAAAATGCTGTCAAATTTTCCATCGTGAGCAATGTCTGATCTTCCTCAAAGCAAATGCCTGCGACACGCTTTGCGTTCACTGTACCATTTTGTGTACTGCTTCCCCAATAAATTTCATCCTGTATCGCCTCGATGCTGTACTCTGGATAAAAGCTAACCTCATAGCTGCTGTTAAACGGTGCCTGTATGCCTGCATAAACGGTTTTTGTACACTCATCCTCTGAGCTATTTTCATTCGATATAATAGTAAGCGTCTTCAAAAACGGTCTGGAATAGCGTGTATCAGTGCCTGCAATGAAGATGAGAATTGAAAAGCCAATTGCAAGTACACAGACAAGCGGACGAAACCATCTGATTTTTCTTTTTCTGCGTACAAATGCATACACGCCTGGAATACCAATACATAGATAGATGCACAAAAATGCAATATACAGCCACACATCCGGCGTCTTTCCAGATGTTTTGTGCTGTTTTACCTGATATATAAGATTTCCATCATCATAGACGCTCAGCGAATCATAATTATCTGAGTAACTTCCGCTTGCTCCAGCACTGAGTGCTTTTATCAGCTCACTTTTTTGGCTATCCGTCAAACATGCTACTGTCTGACTGAGTGTGCTGCCAAGCGACCAGATTGTTCCTTTTCCGTAGGCGCGGTAAATCAGTTTGGTACTTGTACCTGCACTATAATTTTGCGCTTTGCCTAAATCTGTAATGCCAATGCGCTCAAGCATCGACCATGCGCCAGTCCCCTGAAAGCCAATGGTTCCACCCTCCTTGACCCACTCAAGCAGTGCATTCTGCACATCAAGGTCAAGTGTTTCAAAGTAGTTGACATCCATAGTCAAAAAATCGAGCATCTCATAGCCCTCTTTCTGCGTATACAGATTGTCCTCGGTCAGCGTGACTTCCCGCACAGTAACAGTGCCGTCTAAGCTTCCATGCGCAACCTCATCCGGCCAGGAAACAGTATCAGTCTGCGTTCCCATCTGACCGGCAAGAATCATGCTCTGCCATTCATCGTACGCCTGATATGTGCTCGTTCTGCTATAGATGACATTTTCCTCGCTGTCAAGAAGCTCTATCGTGATCTGACTGCTGTACTTTGCAGCCGGAACAATAAATGAAACCGTCTGCGAACTCTCGTCAGACAGCTGCATTCGATAGGTATAGTAATCGCTCGCGTTCGTCGGCACAGTCAATGCACACCAGCTGCTCTCCTCAGCATAATCACCGTTGATATGCACCGTAACCGGAAACGGATTTTCTTCCACTAGAATTCCTTCTTTTCCAAGGCCGAGACTAACTGCGACAGTTCCCGAATAGGAGCGATATGTCTGATGTGAATATGATGTACAGCCTGTCAGCACGAACGCAGCAAATATACCCAACATAAGCATAGCGGCCATCGTAAGTTTCAAACAAAATTTTACGCAACGCATCTTGCGGCGGGTGTTGTTTTCTCTCATCCGATTCCTCCTGCTTTTGTGTCTGCGCCGTTTGATGTAGCTTTTTCTGCGTCCGTTTTTGCATTTTTCTTTGTGTCTGTTTTTACATCCTTTTTTTCATTTATCTTTATATCTGCTGTTTCGTCTGATTGCGCTTCTCCGTGTGTGCTTGGAAGCGTTACTGAAAAGACTGTTCCCTCCAGGCTGCTCTTTGCCGAAATTGAACCACCATGAATACGCGCCACATTTGCCGCAATAGCAAGGCCAAGTCCGGTTCCACCAGTTGCTGAATTTCTCGAGGCCTCGGCGCGGTAGAACTTTTCAAAGATACGATCTAAATCCTTTTGCGGAATAACCTTTCCGAAATTGATGATATCAATGGTTATTATATCCGTCTTTGTCTCTGTATTTACGATCAATCGCTTGCCTTCTTTTCCGTACTTGATTGCATTATTAATCAAATTGTCAAAGAGACGTACAAGAAGTGTGGCATCGCCCTGTATCACAAAATTCTGTGCGTCCGGATGATATTCGTACTCCATCTCGTTATTTTCAAAGACCGGATAAAACTCATCAAGAAGCTGTGCCAACAGCGTGATGATGTCTATCGGCTGCATATTCGCAGTCTGCTTGCTGTAGCTAAGCTTCGTAAAGCCAAATAAGTCTTCAATCATCTGCTGCAAATGCTTTGCCTTATCGTGTGCGATACGGATATAATTTTGGCGCGTCTCCTCCGGCAAGTCCTTTCTTGTCGAAAGAATGTCCAAATAGCCTAAAATCGAGGTGAGCGGTGTGCGAAGATCATGTGCGATATTGGTAATCAGCTCATTTTTAGTCTCCTCTGCCTGCTTTTCCTTTTCCATCAATTGCTCGATTTCCTCTGCCATATGATTGACTTGCATCGCAATGTCGGAAAGCTCATTATCCCCGCGCACCGGAATGCGCGTGTTAAAATGTCCTTCTGAAATCTCCTGCAGCGATGCCGAAATCTTTCTTGTATATTTGAGTGTGCGATGCTGAAGCATACCAAACACAAACGCAAACACACCAATTCCAATCAGAAGATAAACAAAAATCAGAGGCGCATTGTACTCACCTGAAAGGCTGGTGACGCTCCCCTGAAAACCGAACTGGCACAAAATTACATCTGCCAGTTTGCTATTAAGCAAAAGTGCAACTTCCGCTGCCAGCGCAGCAGCTGCGCTCAACACTGTGTTGAGCAGCAGACTGCCTCTGTATTTCACTTTATTTTTACTGGTCAATTTTGTATCCAACTCCCCATACGGTTGTTATGATTTTATCCTCGCGCTGGTCATCCTTGATCTTGGTGCGCAAACGGCGAATATGTACCATAACAGTATTGTTTGCTTCGTAAGCAGTCTCATTCCAGACATTTTTAAAAATCTCATCTGTACTGAAAACCTTGCCCGGATTCTGGGCTAGCAGACACAGAATATCAAACTCTAGCGGTGTCAGTTTTATCTCCTCTCCGTCCACAGTTACAACGTGTGTAGTACGGTTAATCACAACACCGCGGATATAGATGATTTCACTGTTTTCCTTTTTCTGCGCGCCATCTGGATTCAGCTCTGTGTAACGGCGAAGCTGTGACTTTACACGTGCAGTCAGCTCAAGTGGGCTAAATGGCTTTGTTACATAATCATCTGCACCGCAGCCAAGACCAAGTATCTTATCCAGATCAGCCGATTTTGCACTTAAAAAAATGACAGGAATATTGCTGAATTTTCGAATCTGTCTGCACATCTCTATACCATCCATCTCCGGCATCATGATATCCAAAATTGCCAGCTGGATATCATGTTCCTGTAGAATCTGAAGACCTTCCTTGGCACTGTATGCCTTCCAGACACAGTATCCATCACTGACAAGATAGATTTCCAGCAGATCGGCAATATCTTTCTCATCATCGGTTACTAATATATTGATCTGATTCATATTATTCTCCGTTTCTCTTATTCCTGTGCATCCTCTGCTGCCTCAAGCGGCTCAAACACACGCTGCTGCTGTAAACTTTCTGCATATTCTTCCTTTGCAGCTGCCTCAGCCTCCTTACAGAATACTTCCTGAGAATCGATCAATTCCTTTCCTCTCTTATCAATGCGCTCGTACTGACCACTCGCATCCATCCTCATTACTCTTGCACGTACCGTATCAGCCAGCTCCATCTCTAAAATATGACGCACCTTTGCTCGTACCGTCGGATCCAATACTGGGAAGGTGATCTCCACTCTTCTGTCAAGGTTACGTGGCATCCAGTCTGCACTACCCATGTAGATCTCCTCATTTCCACCATTTGCAAAGCAGAAAATACGGCTGTGTTCAAGGAAAGTGCCGACGATTGAGCGCACACGAATATTTTCGCTGATACCCGGGATGCCAGCCCTCACACAGCAGATACCACGGATTATCAAATCTATCTGCACACCGGCCGCGGAAGCCTCATAAAGTGCTGCAATTATTCCCTTATCACAAAGAGAATTCATCTTCGCGATGATGTACGCCGGACGCCCACTCTTTGCAAATTCTGTCTCTCTCTTAATCCATGAAAGAAACTTTGTACGCAGCCACAGCGGTGCAACAGCAAGCTGATTCCATGATTCCGGCTCAGAATAACCAGAAAGCATGTTAAATACTGCAGTTGCATCCTCACCAATCATGCGGTTACAGGTCATTATACCGCAGTCCGTGTAGAGTTTTGCAGTCGCATCGTTGTAGTTTCCGGTACCCAGATGAACGTAGCGACAGATACCATCCTCCTCATCACGCACGATCAAAGTAATCTTGCTGTGCGTCTTTAAACCGCGCAGGCCGTAGATAACATGGCATCCTGCCTTCTCCAGCATCTTTGCCCAGATAATATTATGCTCCTCATCAAAACGTGCCTTTAACTCGACAAGAACCGTTACCTGCTTACCGTTTTCTGCTGCTCTTGCAAGTGCAGCTACGATAGGCGAATTGCCGCTGACACGGTACAGTGTCTGCTTGATTGCCAATACCTTCGGATCTACTGCGGCCTCTTTGATAAAGTTTACAACCGGGTCAAAAGTAATATATGGATGGTGAAGGAAAATATCGCCCTTCTTAATATTGTCAAAGATGGACATCTCCGGATCGATCTGCGGGCAACGCTGCGGCTTATATTTAGGCTGTTTAAACGCATCAAAGCCATCCATGCCGTAAAGTTTCATTAAAAATGTCAGATCAAGCGGTCCCTGAATCTTATAGATATCATTGTTGGAAACCGACAGTTCCTTTTTCAAATATTTAAGCAGACGTGAATCAATTTCCTCGCTTACCTCAAGCTTGATTGCCTCGCCCCACTGACGCTGCTTTAACTGCTTTTCAATCTCCTGAAGCAAATCCTCTGCCTCTTCCTCGTCAATACTAAGGTCTGCATTTCGCTCAATACGGTATGCTGCGGTGCTGATAACATCGTAATTTAAGAATAGTTTGCTAATGTTTCTACGAATAATCTCCTCCAGAAGAATCAGCTTGACACCTTCTGCACATGGCAGCTGTACAATTCGTCCTATAACGGACGGCACCTGAACAGTCGCAAACTCAAGCTCCGGATCTGTCTCTTCTTCACTTTTTTTCTTTGTCTTAATCAACGCTGCAATATTCAGTGTCTTATTGCGAATAAGCGGAAATGGACGTGATGCATCTACCGCCATCGGTGTCAGAACCGGATATACACGCTCCATAAAGAAATTATCTGCAAATGCCGCTTCCTCATCGTTCATCTGCTCAAATGAAGTCAGCACAGTGATATGCTCCTTTGCAAGAAGCGGAAGCAGACTTCTGTTATATGTAGAATATTGTATCTGTGTAAATTCATGAAGTGCCTCACTGATTGCACAGAGCTGCTCCTTTGGCGTCATGCCGGCGATATCCGGCTTTTTATAGCCGGCATTTACCATGTCCTTAAGAGACGCCACACGCACCATGAAAAATTCATCCAGATTGGATGCTGTAATGCTCAAGAATTTGAGACGTTCAAACAGCGGATTACTCTTATCCCTTGCCTCTTCTAGTACACGATAGTTAAACTGAATCCAACTCAGCTCACGGTTTGTATAATATTGACTATTTTCAAAATCCATCTTGCTAACCTGCCTCTCTATTAATATTGACGACCTGTATTCTTTTCGTTCCTGTTTTTTTATTTTTTTATTTTTCGACTTTGGTCAATTCAGTTCTTTTCTTTTTATGAGACTTTCTTTGTTATCTCTTTCATTATTTCTTTTTTCTTTGCCTGATTTCAAAGCCCAGTCCATATACTTCCTCGAAGAAATCCTGCTTGTCCTGCAAGGTCTTTTTTTCGAGTGTAATATTATCAGGATATGTGCTTGTGATCACAATTTTAGAGTCCTTTATAGCGAGCTTCATATCGGCAAACTTCTGGCGATGACTGCGGTCAAGTGCATTGCACACACGAAGGATAGCCGCAAGCTTCATGACAATCAGATATTCATCATTGCCAAGCTTTCCGTCAAACTCATCGAAATCCGGCAGCTCCATCGTGTTATAGCGAACAATACTTGCAACCATCTCACGCTCCATATGGGAGATTCCAAGAATCTCAGTCGACATGATGATCTGATATGCACACTCGCCCGGCGCACTCATACTAATAAATTTTCCGCAATCGTGAAGAATGGCTGCCAGACGAAGCAGCAATCTCTCACGCTCACCAAGACCATGATATTTTTGCAGCAAATCAAAGAACTTTCCTGCCATCTGCTCAAGGTACTCTGCATGATCCTGATTTCCTTTATAACGCTTACAGATTGTCTTTGCAGATGCAATGATATCCTCATCAAAATTGTACGTGATTCGTCCAAGCTTATGCTTTTCCATGTGATGAATCGCGTAGCCATCACACAGATCCGTCTGCGGAATCCATATCTTTTCAGCCTGCGTTGCATCAAGAAGCGTCTGTGCCAAAATCATGACTGGAAGCACCATTGCGGCATACTCGAACGGCATGTCTAACATCTGGCTGATCTCGCTGGTAGATTTTCCGCGAATCTTTGAATAAAGATTTCTAATATCTTCTGCGGTAATTCCCGGTTCTCCGGTATGCTCAAGTACCTTTCTAATTTGAGAAATCAACGTGTCACCAACAAGAATCAGACTGCGGATAGTGTGATCCTTTAAGAACATTTTCTCAAAGGTCTGCACATCATTGTCAATCATTTCCTTTAACACAAGCTCAACAACCGGGTACTCCCATGAAAATGCAGAGAACATCTCGCTGATCTTTGCCATGCCAAGTGGAATATTCTGTGTGGTTGCAAGAGCTTTCTTTTCATAAATGGAGATCTGAAGGCTTCCTGAACCAATGTCGACCATTGCAGTTCCTTTCTCCGGAAGCTTGAAATCATTTTCTCTGGCAATAACGCCTTTGATGCGCACGTAACGCTGCTCGGAATTACTTAGTACACGCACGCGAATGCCGGTACGCACCTCTATCTGATCCACAACCATTGCGCAATTCTTTGCTTCACGCACTGCACTGTTTGCCAGTGCATAATATTCGGTGATTCCATACTCGATAAGAGTCTGCTTAAATTGCATTAAGGCCTTACAAATCTGCTCTAAAACCTGCGTACTGATACGTCCTTCTGAGTAGGTGTCTTTTCCTACCGGTACCATACGACGCAGACTGTCAACCACCTGCATGCCTCTTCTTGGAGCGATCTCGTACACTTTCATGATTACATCCTGCGCTCCGATTTCAATTACTGCCATACGCATTGCTGCCATAGTTTCACGTCCTTTCTATTTCTCTACCTTTCTATAGTTCTATGTCTTTTACATTTATTATTTCTATATCTGCTTTTATTTACAGGCGCTTCGTAGCACTGAAATGCCCACCCGGTGAATTAACTTTGTCGCCTCAGAGCTTTAGTAGAACAGATATTTACAATCTACTTCGCTACTTACTTGATTGGGTTAAATACAATAAGCCAGTGAAAGACTTACTTTGTTTCCAGTGCCTTTTGACCCAACAGATAAATAATAAATTGCTGCGCACATCTTCCGCTTCGACCGCCATGGTTTAATTCCCATCTGCCAGCTTCAAGCAGCAGTTTGTCGATGTCCATCTCGATGCCGGCCTTCTTTGCCAGCTGAATTACAATGTCCTCGTACTCCTGCTTCTCCGGCGCGCCATAATAGATCGTCACACCAAAACGTGCTACCAAAGACAGCTTTTCCTGTACTGTATCGGAAGAATGCAGCTCTGGCTTGTAGTCCTTTACATCGTCGAAGCTTTCTTTAATCAGATGACGACGATTGCTGGTCGCATAAATCAATACGTTGTCTGGCTTTGTCTCAAGACCACCCTCGATAACAGCCTTTAAATATTTGTACTCAATTTCGAACTCCTCAAATGACAGATCATCCATATAAATGATGAACTTATAATTACGGCTCTTAATCTGAGAAATAATCTTTGGAAGATCCTTAAACTGGTGCTTGTATACTTCAATCAGTCGAAGTCCTTTTGAATAAAACTCATTCATGATTGCCTTAATGCTGGAAGACTTTCCTGTTCCGGCATCACCAAACAGCAGACAGTTGTTTGCAGCCTGTCCATTTACAAAGCTGAGTGTATTGTCAACAAGCTTTTTCTTCTGGCGCTCATAGCCGACCAAATCATCTAAATGCACATGCTCAGTGCATGTGATTGGTTCGATAACCGGCTCACCATCTTTATCCTGACCGATGCGGAAGGCCTTGTGAAGACCAAGCTTTCCTACACCATAATCACGGTAAAAATCTGTCAGCGTATGTAAAAATGCTTCATCACTGTCACATGCGCCAAGACTTGTTCCCAGTGCTGTAATACTGTCACGGATACGCTTATTAAATACGTGACCATTTGTATTAGAGTTTACATAGTTTTCTAATAGTGCCGCCAGATTACAGCCAAATGCTTTATCTAAACCTTCTAAGTCAATTGCAAACATCTCTCTCCAGAAGGAAATATCCGGAAGAACCATCTGTGACAGTGTTCCCTGTGGCAGACCTTTTTTCTCACATGCCTTTGAGAATGCATTTTCTGCATTGGCAAGGATGCATGCAAGTACACTGTGCCAGAGATTTTCCTGTAAGCCATAGACTGCTGCCATCTCGATCATCTGGTGGATGCAGTCCTCGTAGATTTCAAAATCATCCTCTTTAAGTGCATCGATCTGCGCCTTCTTTGCGAGTGTTCTCATCTGGTAAACTAATTCTTCATGTTCAAAGCTTCTATATAATAATAATCTATTCATGTCAATTC
>CAVCPW010000040.1:0-2349 GCA_963604075.1 Anaerovoracaceae bacterium
TTATAATTTTGAAGTGGAAGATTTCCATACATATTATGTTGGAATTCAAGGAATTCTGGTGCATAATGTATGTAATCCAGGTAGAAAGAATAAACAGCCGCGATTAAAGCAGTTATCTGAAGATGATAAAGTTTCATCTGCTTTAAGGGGAGAAATAAAAAGAGACTTGAATCAGATTGCTAGAGGGAAAAGGAAAACTGTTAGAGTGCCTAGTGGATATCAACTTTCGCATAGAAATGGATTTCCTGCAAGGAAAGGATATGATTATATGTATACGAATTTATTGATGGCTAAGCAACATAGGATGCATCATTCTGTTTTTGGCTATCTAAAATATTAAAAAACATTTGTAAATTGTAGTAGCAAATAGATGCTTTGTAGTAATTAAGATAGATGAATCTTGTAATAATATACACCCAATCTGAAAAATTGTTGATTAATTTTGAAAGGTTAGTTAAGAAAACTATATATTAGGAAAATTATTTAGTGCTAAGTTTTGAAGGAATGAGGCTTGAATTTTCTATAATTTCAGAAGATATTAGTTTTGAGGATTGGGTGCAAATGTAACAGAGCATAGCTAATAAAATATTATCATGAATTTTTTTGATATTTGGCTTGATTTTATAATTATATGTTGACAAATCGAATTCAGAGTGATATTATGCGCATAAGAGCGTTATTAAAGTAATAACGAAAGGGGAATTTTAAATGGAAATGTCAAAAAAACAGAAAAAGGAAGCACTTCGTGCATATAAAGAGAAAAATAAGAAAAACTATTATTTAAGCAAAGAGGAAGTAACAGAACTTTTTCAGTATTTAGAGGAAGCGTTGGAAATGGTTGAATGTGATCATACATTAAAAAATACTGACAACTGGTTAAGAGAAAACATTGATGATGAAGAAAGATGTAATCATATACGGCAAGAAATTAAAGCAGATGGTGGGTATTGCGATTGTGAGGTGTTATGCAATTGCTATGAAGAGTATGATATCTAATAATATACAATTAAAAATGCGGTATCATAGGTAATTCATTGCTTGCTGATGGGGCTGTAAAAAAATTGCATCTACCAAGTAGATAAAAAATAAAGTCGCTGGGAGACGGGGAGAAGAATAATGTGCCCCCCAGAAAGTTAGACTTTAGCGTAGCAGTTTTCGGCTGCTGCGCATTTTTTTGCTTTCGAGTAGTGTTTTCGAGTGCCTGGCACCACTGACTGTGTAGGAAAAAAGAATTGGGTGATGATTGATACGATAGCCGGAGCCGAATCCAGTGCAATCATCTATAGCATTGCAGGAACTGCAAAAGCGAATAAGCTTAAGCCCTACAATTATTTTGAATATCTCTTAACGGAGATACCAAAACACATGGATGATCATGATGTTTGTTTTTGTGAGGATCTGCTTCCATGGTCGGACAAACTGCCAGCCGAATGTCGAAAATAGTTTTACAATCAAGCCGCTCTTCGGAGCGGCTAATTGATGTGGAATACCTACTATTGAGCGTTTACGAAGTGTTTAAGATAAAGCTAGCAAATGCAATTTGTTAAACATAGGTAGTATTAAAACATGGAGGGTAAAAAAGTGAATGTTTTTAGAAATGAAATAATGACGGGAGATCGTACAGTTGCATATATTAATGGAAAATGTTTTGTACGCAATAAAAAAGGTGAACCTGAAATATTACTAGTTGAGAATTTTAAATTGGATGAATTAATTACTTATACACTACTTTCCAGGCAGAATCATCAATCACAAAACTTGTAAAGTAGTGATACAAAATAAAGAATAATAAATAGCAAATAAAAACTCTCTTGGCTTCAAAAGGAAGCTGAGAGAGTTTTTTGCTTTACAGTCAATATAAGTATCGGGGCAATGTTTGAAATAGCGAAAAAGGTGGAACGAGTTCACCCAAAAAGTGGAACACGTTCACTTTCAAAAGAACGTACATTCTGATAAGATAACAACTGTCAGAGAGAGGAGGCTGACAGAATGTGTGATACCGCAACACGAAGAGAAAAAACAAAGAGAGAAAAAGAAAACTTTTGCGGTAAGAAAGGAAAAGGGAATAAAAATGACAGCAAAAGAACTGAATTTGGCAGCGAGAACTGTGTTTGCGGAGGCAGCGACAGAAGGATTGAACGGACAGATGGCAGTGGCGCAGACGATGTACGATCAGCTGCACCACAACATCATCGGAGCAGATGTCGGATATGTCCGAGCGGATCACCTGAAGAGAAAGTAGGTGCATCATGCTTACAACATTGATTTTATGTATGGCATTGGATTATCTGACCGGAATGGTGGCGGCGGGCATCTTTCACAAGAGTAAAAAGTCTGCACAGGGCGGTC
>CAVCPW010000041.1:0-3513 GCA_963604075.1 Anaerovoracaceae bacterium
CATCTAAGGCAAGCGGTGTTACAATGATTCCGGGAGCAATTGCGTTAAGGCGAGCACCTTGCTTGCCCCATTCTACAGACTGCGCCATAACACGTTTTTCATTGCAGCGTTTTGCAAGCTGATAGGCATGAAGCGTGTCTCGTATATTCTCAGGCTGTAGAAATTCGAGCTGTAACAGTTCCTCTGTCGGTGCAGTCGCAAGCTGCTCATCCTGCTCCGGTGTTAATGCAGGCATACGCCACCCGGACTGGCTGGAGATTGTAACTCCAACTCCACCGGAAGCAACTACCTTACCAACCTCCTCCAACAGGACTGCCGTTCCATATAGATCAACCTTTAAGATTGCTTCTATCGGTGCCTGACTGGGCGAAACACCGGCTCCGTTTACCATCATCTTGATTTCGCCGTATTCCTGTGCTTTTGCGATGATGTTTTTGATGGATTCTCTCGTTGACAAATCCATCTCTACAGGTGTTACGTCAAAGCCTGCACCATTCATGATCTCAGCAATTGCTTTTGCGTTTTCTATCTTTTTGTCACCCATGACAATCTTTTTTCCATGCCCCATGCGCCTTGCAATCGCCATGGAAATCTGACCGGCTCCGGTCACAAGCATTACGTCTTTATTCATTCTGCTTAGCCTCCTCAAATTTCTCTTTATCCAACATTTTGATTACCCTTGCTGGATTTCCAACCGCAATGGCATAATCCGGAACATCCTTTGTTACAACAGAACTCGCACCAATCACAGCATGACATCCTACACGCACACCCGGTAAAACTGTCGCACCGGCACCAATCCATGCGTAATCTCCGATTTCAACCGGCTTGCACGTCAACACATTCAGATCATAGGGATCATGGTTATTGGAAATGAGCTGAACATTTGCGGCAATGCGGGCATGATTTCCAATGGTGATGCCACCGCGAGCCATTGCCAGAAGATTGGAATTAACAAATACGTCCTTACCGATTTTCAGCATATTCAATGCCGCCCCAGAAAGCGGCGGAGCAATGGTACTGCCTTCTCCCAGATTCTCTCCCATAAGCTCATGAAGCAGGCTATTATATTCATCCGAAAATGGAAGCGTATGATTCAGCTTAAAAAGCAGCTGTGCTGAGCGCTGCCGTTCTGCGCTATGTTCCGAAGATACTTTGCTTAAGTCAACACGGATTTCTTCACATTCCATTTAGCATCCCTCCTCAATCCATTTTTCAAGCACGGCTCTGGAACTGTCTACGCAGCTTCCATGAATAGCAAGACCTTTTTTCACAGCAGCACCTTTTGCGCTCTTTCTGATATCCTGCTCCGTGCCGGACAGACCGCTGCCTTCATGTGTGCAGAACGGATAAATTTTTTTGCCTGTAAAATCGAAACTGTCTAAAAATGTGTAAACCGCCATCGGCATGGTTCCACAGTAATTCGGATAGCCAAGATAAATCTCATCATAATCATCCAGATTTTTCGGAAGTGAAACCAGTTCCGGTCTTGAGTCTTCCTGCTTATCCTTTTTTGCCTGCGCAATGCAGGTATTATAATCCGCCGCATAGGGAACTTTCTGTTCAATCTTGAACAGATCAGCACCTGTCAGCTCTGCAATCATTTTTGCTGCCTTTTCAGTATTTCCTACCTCGATATACTTCATAGAGCCGCCAAAGTAATTCTCATCGGCTCTTGAATAAAATGCCACTAATTTAGCCATTGTGATTATTCTCCCTTCTTCGTCCATGTCAGTACGCCGGTTTTCATTGCTTCTTCATACCTGGATATCTTGTACGAAAGCCGATCCATGGTTTCTTCAATCTGCTCTTTTTGCTTTACAAGGGCATCCATCTGTCCCCTTAGAAGATCAAGTCTTGCCGGAATGGTAGAGTCTCCGGCTTGGAACAGTCTTTGGTATTCGATAAGACTTTCAATAGGCAGCCCTGCAGTTCTCATACACACAGCCAGTTCTACCCATCTTAGATCTTCTTCCTGATAATCCCGGATTCCTCCGGATGTTCGTGTAACCGCAGGAATCACATTTACCCGCTCATAGTAGCGGAGTGTATCCTGTGAAATTCCGTATTTTTCTGATACTTCCTTGATTGTCATAGATCACCTCTCAGTCAGCAGCATCTGCTTGACATTTTGAATCCACTGTGAAATCTCTTCCATAGGAGTCTCCAGCTCACTTCCGCCTGTGGAATCAAACTGGATCTGCATCTCACATTTGATGTCAGCACCCTTGCAGGCAATTTTCATGTCCTTTATGACATGTCCTGGCCATCCGCCATTGGTCATGAACGGAATTACAGTTTTCTTGGCAAAGCTCTGACTATGCAGGAATGTGCGAACCGCAGGAGCCATGGTATACCACCATGTCGGTGTCCCTACAGCAATGACATCATAATCGGAAATGTTGACATCAAGCGGCTTAAGCTCTGGTTCGAATCCACGCTGTACTTCTTCTTGGCCTTGATTAACCACCTCATCATAGCTGCCCGTATAGGGAATCTGCGTATCAATCTTCACTATGTCTCCGCCGACTTCTGTCTGAAGCATTTTAGCTATGCTTTCCGTATTTCCATTAGACCAAGAATAATAAGCAATCAGTATTTTTTTCATCATTTTTACCTCTCTATTCTTTTTAGTGCATGTTCAACAAAAAGCCTCCTTACATTCAAAAGTATAACACTTGGAGTTAACTCTAAGTCAAGAGTTTTTTATTTGCCGTCAAAAAAAGACACCCGGTTTCTGCCGAGTGCCTGCTAAATCTATCAAATCTGGCATTCATCCACGTCCATAGGAGCGATGCACCGCATGGGCGTGGAGACTTCATAGTTTTACCAACACCAACATCATCTGCCACAAGGATTCGCGGGCTGTCTGACTTAATCATCTTTAAAGCTGGTCTAAACTGATAAGGCACAAAGTCAATTCGAGCTGCATTCAAAGAATACAGATTGCTGGATCCCGGATTGTTGATCTGATAAGCCGTAAGTGCAGCACGAACTTCCTTTAAAGACAAATACTCTTCTGCTTTTTTCTTTTCCTGTAACTGAATCTGCTCACGATAAAACTTCTGAGATACGCCATTAACCAATACAGTATAGCTATTTCCATTAATAGCTATAACAGCACCAACCGTCTTTGGATCACTGACAAGCGTTACCTCGCTGCCTAAAGCGATTTCCATACTCTCAGCTGCGCTCATCGGACTCGCCTTGACAACTGGCTTCTTTTCCACCGGTTTCTGAGCTTCTACATGTATATCTTTATCATCTTCCACATCCAGAACAAAGGATTCCATATCCATGGTTTCCTTCACAGAAGCATCAAAAGCCTGCATCAGTTCGATAATGATATTGGCATCATTGATCACCTTTTCCTTGGTAATATCACTTGGCTTAATATGTGCCCAATCATTTCGAATCTGCTGCATATCGCGGATTTTATAATGCTCCTTATTGTTGATATGAAGTCTCCACGCCCATGCGGTGCATAGCTCCTATGGACGTGGTATCTGAAAC
>CAVCPW010000042.1:0-3138 GCA_963604075.1 Anaerovoracaceae bacterium
GATCTGATGCGAAGCTTTCTGACAGCTGAGATTGAATCTGACTGTTTCCTTCCAGATGGAACAATGAGGGATTTTCTTGTTCATCTGGAATGGATTGCACTTGAGTATGCAGCAATCAAACATTTTTTGTTTTTGGATTGGTTGGAAAATGGAATATTAACATATGAACGTGTGCGCAATACAATAGTTCTGATTTGTCGTATGACTGGATATGAGGAAGCAGATATCTATGAGTATCTAGAAGACAGCTTTGAAGATGTTGTCTGGGAGTGGGGATATCTTGCCATGATTTTAACCTGAACTTATTTTCCAGTGAACAAATGGAAGGTTTCTTCGAGTATATATGTAACTTCTTCAAGTGTTAACTTATGAAATTCAGCAATTTCTTTCATATTGCCAAGCAAAATTGTGGGAAGTGATTCAACAGAAAGAGAAGTAGATGCCGGTAGCCCGAAAAAAGCAGGATATTCAGTATCTCCTTCAAAGGCCCATTCAACTGCGCTCCAGCCATCTGTTTCAACAAGAATACGATCTAGTGGAGCAGATTCGAGTACATGATGGACTGCAGGATTCTTTTTTAAATCAGGACCAAGTGTAAAATAACAGTCCTGATCCAGAAAATTTTCTAATCCATTTAAGTCGGAATACCAGTGAACCAGATAGCGGTTTGGATAATGTCGAATAAGTTTGGCAATTTCTTTTTCTAGTCCCTTTGTATGAAGAATCACCGGCTTTTTTGTTTCACTTGCAAAAGCAAGCTGTTGTTCAAAAATACACTGCTGGCGAGAAAGTGGGACATCACACCAGACATTATCCATGCCGATTTCACCAATGATATCTGTTGTTTCAAGAAAGGGTCTCATCTCATCAAACGAGTAGATTGCACTTTGCCAAGGATGAAGACCAAAGGTTGGAACAAGCCAATCTCTATCTGCCAGCTTTTGATTTTCTTTTGATGAATTTAACTTTTCTTCTGATACCAATTGCTGCAACAGAATTGCTTCTTTTGGGTCCTGCGCACAAATCATAGAAACAATTGGTGTTTGCCTGCGAATCTTTTGTTCCACCTTCGTGCCCAAATGAGCATGTGCATCGTAAATCATCATTGTCTGCTTCCTCCCATAATTGTTTGGTAGATCGTTTTTTGGAGCTCAGATTGTTCATATAACCATTGTCTGGTACGATTCTTTTCTGTAATTGAAATTTCACGCACAATATGAGAAGGCTTCTGACCGAGAATCAAAATACGGTCAGACAAGTAAATCGCCTCATCCATATCATGTGTGACAAGAAGAACAGTGCGGTTTAGTCGTTCACGGACAGATAGCAGCCAATCCTGCATATCGCCTCGCGAAATAACATCGAGTGCACCAAATGGTTCATCCAAAAGAAGAATATCTGCTTCACATAGCGCAGTTCGAAGAAAGGCCGCACGCTGACGCATACCACCTGACAGACTGGAAGGATAGGATAATTCATATCCTTCCAGTCCAAAGGCTGCAAAATTTTTCAATGCTTCGCTACGTGCGTCCTTTTTTTTGCCGTGAATGCTTCCGTATAAGCATACGTTATCAAGAATAGTCTTCCATGGAAATAGAAGATCATTTTGTGGCATATAGGCAAAATGACCAGAAACACCATGAATCGGATTTCCATCGACCTCAATCGTCCCATTTTCAAGTGGCAGCAGTCCTGCTAACAGGTTTAAAATAGTCGATTTGCCGCAACCAGACGGACCGAGAATGCTGACAAATTCACCCTCTTGAATTTGAAAATGAACATTATTTAAAATGGGTGTTGTTTCATAAGAAAAAGATAAATCGGAAACATTTAGTTTCATAAGATTCTTGCCGTTTGCCTTTCTGCATTGTTTTGCTTTTTGTTATTTTATTCAGTTTCTTCGCTGGTACTATTTTCTTCACTGGTGTTCTCTGCACTAGTGTTTTCCTCGCTGGTATCCCTTTCAGGCAGGAATTCATTTGTATAGCAATCAGATGCCGGAATTGCTTTATCAATCACACCGTACTCTACCATGAAATCAGTATAGTTATCCCATACCTTATCATTCATCTCACCCCAGCGATCTGTATCTTCTGCGTATTTTGCAGAGAGATATTCTTGAGAAGCATTTAACAGATCCATATCATAATCTGGTGCATATTTGTGAAGAATCTCGGCACTCTCCTCTGGATGGTCAATTGCGTACTCATATCCCTCACTGGTAGCCTTCATGAAACGCTTTACCAGATCAGGATTGCTCTCAGCAAGTTCATTGTTGGTGATGATAACAGGAGTATAGTAGTCAAGACGCTCGTCAAGCTGACGAATTTCAATATAGTCGATTGGAAAATCTGCCAACTCACATTTAATAACATCCCATCCCTCGAAAAACCACATGATATCAACCTGATCTTTTAATGCGGCAAAGCCAGAGCCATCGGAGATAACCATATTTAACTTAGAGAAATCGGCTCCATACTGAGCCATAACAGCCTTGATAACGGCCTCCTCACCAGAACCACCCCAACCTGCGTAGGTCTTTCCTTCAAAATCCTTTGGAGATGTAATTCCTTTATCCTTATAGGATACAAATCCAGAAGTATTGTGCTGAATAATTGCGGCAATTGCCTTGATAGGAAGTGGATCCTCAGAAGCAAGTGCGATAGTAACATCCTCCTGATAGCTGATACCAAAATCACCCTTACCAACGGCAACCAGTGTTGCAGTAGCACCTTCAGTTGGCTCAACGATATTTACCTTAAGTCCCTCTGCTTCGTAAAGACCCTGATCAAGTGCAACATACATTCCAGTATGATTGGTATTTGCAACATAATCCAGAATAACTGTTACTTCATCAAGTTCATCAGACTCATTTTCAGTTGAAGAAGCCTCAGAAGTGCGTTCTGCTTCTGTCTCTTTTCTAGCTGCAAAAGTAGATTCTGTAAAAGAACCTGTTATTACTAGTGCCACAGCAGCACTAAGAATTCCTAACTGTTTTCTCATCATTTTTCTTCTCATAATTGTTTCTCCTTTTTTCTGCTTTATTATTTGTAGCTACTGCCCATTCCTTCTATGTATACTTTGATTACGCCTTTTTCTTTATGCGTTGCGAAGGAAAGAGCAGATAGTAGAACAAAC
>CAVCPW010000043.1:0-6487 GCA_963604075.1 Anaerovoracaceae bacterium
CCACTCCAATCTGGGTAATCGGGTGCCGTATGATCGGATGATAGAAAAATAAAATATCAGGTCCGTGAAGACCGATCTCATATAAATCCTGATAATCCTCCAGTAATCTTTGATATTTAGCGGGCAGCTCATTCTTTACCATCTGTCCAAACTTATAATGTGCATAAAATGCCGGCATCGCAATTCACCCTTTCCGCAATATTTAAATATTGTTTATTCATTTCCATGTTACTTATCAGCAGACTTTGGACATCTCCATGAATACCCAGCCTTATTTTCATTTTCTCTCATTGACTTGTACCCAGTTGTCTTTTCCTTGCCGCACAGCTGCGCCTTCGTAAAATCAAGTACAACACTCCAGTCCTGTCTGGTATAGGCGTGTCCGCCCTCACGATAGTGAATCGCACTGCGCTCTTTGACACCAAGAAACTCAAATACCTCGGATGCTGCCAACCATGACACCTGTGTACCAAATGGGTTGATCCAGTCATCGTCAAGACCTTCCACCAGAATTAACCGTCTCGGAGCAACACATGCACCAAGGATGTTAGCGTCAAATGGAATCTCGTTCTCGCGAAAACGTGTCTTTCCGTCCGGTGTGCCATAATCTGCCATATTTTCCATCAGCCAGTACGGAAAACGTTCTTTGTTTAGCATCACACCAATACGCTCAGAAATGCCAATATTTTCACCAAGACGGCAACCACTTAAACGCATACTTGCCATGCCGCCACAGCCAGAACCTGCCGGCGCAACAACTGCCGCGCGCTCATCATAAATACCACAGCAAAGTGCAGCCTTTCCCATGCGTGAGTGACCAGTCACAACAGTTTTTGTCACATCTACATTTTCCTGTGTTTCCAGCCAGTCAATGACGCGACTCGAAAGCCATGCCCACATTGCAAGTGCTCTCCATGTGTAGCCAGGATATGCTTTTGCGCAGCCACCCTCCCAGATTTTTTTTCTGTCATCTGGTGCTGCCTCTGCAATCTCAAAGCTGCAAATTTCAAAGCCCTGCTCAACTGCCATACGAATGATCTCTTCTGGCAATGTATCTGCCGCCGGAATTACAACAGGAATTAACATTTCCTCTGAAATTAGCTTGTTTCTTTCTAATTTGTTTCTTGCCTCGCAAGCTGCATTTGCTTGCTTTGTCTTTGTATCATCTGGTATAACAGGACGATAGACATGTACATTAAATGAAACCGGTGCCTGTTCTCCCTGCGCACACAGACGGACTACCGTATGGCACACGGTAGTCTGGCAGACAATATTGCTTGACAACTCATTTGCCGTTAATGTTTGCGGACGTCCCGGCATTTTGCCATAGTACATTTCACCAAGCAATTCAAGATACGCTTTGCGCTTTTCTTTCCACTCTGCCCTGGTACTCATAATACTTCCATCTGCCTTATAAAAAGGATTCGGGAGCTCCCAGGTCGGCTCAAAATAGATTTTCTCACTCATTGAAATCACCTCCAATAATTGATATAAATCTATCTTAGCCCTTCCTGACGCTCCCGTCAATGAAATTTAAAAGATTGTTTCTCTGCCGAGTATGATCAGCTCGCAATGATTTGAAAACCTTCGGTTTATGCTGCTTCTCCCTCTGCCATGGTGAATTTTAATTTCTGCCCCAGTAATCTGGCGATAAATCCAACTAATAATGCTGCAATGATGGTTCCCTCTCGAACACCATTAAGAGTACCCGAAAAGACAAATGAGAGTGCTGCTGCAATGACTGCCATAGAAGTATCAAAGCAAATCTTAGTCGTACCAAAGTTGGTATTCCATGTCTGTACAATCGCGCGAACAAATGACTCGCCCGGAAGCATAACTACATCGGCTACGACCTCAAGATACACACCAAAACCAAGAATCGCACAACCAACCAACAGTGCAAATACCTTTACAACATAATTTTCCGGATTTACCCAGAAGAACAGATACATAGTCAGGTCAATAAAATAGCCAAATGCTACTGATACCGGAATCTGTAAAATATTTTCAATCTTGAAGTTTTTGCGCAGAATTAAGATTTGTAATACGATCAGAAAGATGCTGAAAAATATTGTGAAATTTCCTAAAGTAAATGGAAAGTTTAAACTCAGCACATACGGAATGGAGGAAATCGGTGACGTTCCGAGACTTGCCTTTGTGATCAGGCTAACGCCAAGCGCGTTTACAAATAATCCTACTAAAAATAAAAGGTATCTTTTGATCTTATTTTGACTCATTTTTGTCTTCTCCCTGCTTTTTTATTTGTTTCATTCGTCCTACCGTTCAATTAGTGAAAATGCAATCTACACTAGCCAAACAGTTAGGATCATAACTATTTTCTTTTTTGTTGTCAAGTATTTCTTTCCATTTCATCCGCCACCTTATGACATGCCACTTTGCGTCCGTTAATATCTTTCATCTTCGGCATCTCATTTGCACACTTCTCAGTCGCATACAGGCAACGTGTACGAAATGGGCAGCCGCTTGGCGGGTTGATCGGGCTTGGCAATTCACCCTCTAGCATGATACGCTTTTTTGATTTTCCAGCAATCGGGTCTGGAATTGGCACTGCACTTAAAAGTGCCTGCGTATACGGATGCATTGGATTTGCGTACAGCCTTGCGCTGTCGCCTTCCTCCACGAGATGACCCAGATACATAACACCTATACGATCTGAGATATGTTTTACCATGCTTAAATCGTGTGCGATAAATAGATATGCAATACCAAGCTCCTTCTGAATATTCTTCAACAGGTTGATGATCTGTGCCTGAATAGAAACATCCAGCGCAGAAATCGGCTCATCACATACAATAAAACGTGGATTAAGTGCAAGTGTTCTCGCTATGGAAATACGCTGACGCTGTCCACCGGAAAATTCATGTGGATAACGATGCACATGGTCTGGCTTTAAGCCGACAATCTTTAACAGTTCAATCACGCGATCATCCTGCTCTTTTCTTGTCTGATAAATATGGTGAATCGCCATTGGTTCACGAATGATCTCACCGACTGTCATTCGTGGATTTAAAGACGCATACGGATCCTGGAAAATCAACTGAATATCCTTGCGAAATTTTTTCAGTTTCTGACCGGAAAGATAAGTGATATCCTCTCCGTCTACCAGAATCTTTCCGTCTGTTGGTTCATTAATTTTTACGATTGTACGGCCAAGTGTGGATTTTCCACAGCCAGACTCACCAACAAGGCCATATGTTTCGCCTCTGTGAATCTGAAATGACACATCGTCAACTGCCTTTACGACCTGCTTTCTGCCCCATGTCTTTCCAGCATTAAAATAGGTTTTCAGATGCTCTACCGAAACAATCACATCACACATATCGCTCACATTATTCATCTGCATGTTTTTAGCTTCACTCTGTTCATTCTGTAATGTCTTGATACAATTTAACAGACTCTTTGTGTATGGATGGTTTGGCTCGTAGAAAATCTCGCGGTCAGTACCCGTCTCGACAATGTGTCCGTCGTGCATAATATTGATACGATCACAAAGACTTGCCACAACGCCAAGGTCATGTGTGATCATGATGACGGCAACTCCAGTTTGACGGCTCATCTTTCGAATCAGTTCTAGTACCTGTGCCTGAATCGTAACATCCAGTGCTGTAGTCGGCTCATCGGCAATGATGAGCTTTGGCTTATTGGCCAGCGCGATTGCGATGACGATACGCTGTCTCATACCGCCAGAAAACTCAAACGGATACTGATGAATACGCTTTTCCGGTGCCGGAATTCCGACCTGGCGCATCAACTCGATGGCACGCTCATTAGCCTCATTCTTTGTCATATTCGGATTATGATTTAATAAGGTCTCACGAATCTGCTTTCCGACTGTCAGAACCGGATTTAAGAATGTCATCGGATCCTGAAAAATCATCGCCATTGTGTTTCCACGGATCTGACGCATATTCTTTTCATAGGAACGATTGTCTGAAAAATTCTTTCTTGCGATAGACTCGCCATCAAACACAATATCATCAGCACTTATAGAACCGTTTTGTGCCAAAAGCCCCATGATAGAATACATAGTAACAGATTTTCCCGAGCCCGACTCACCAACAATACCCAAAATTTCACCCTCTCTTATTGAAAAACTGACATCACGGATTGCCTGCACGGTTCCATGATCTGTGGCAAATTCTACTTTCAGATGTTTTACATCTAATATTATTTTTTTTTCTTCCATGATGCCTTTTTACCTCTTTCTTTGTCTCTGCTTTCACTATTGCTGATGTATTATGTATCCTACATATGCATAACCTTTTCTCGAATTTATTCATGATATTGGCATATAGCTGTTTTACATATAATGCTTTTTATACATATCTTCATCGTTTATACAAAAAGCAGTGGTTATTCTAGTTCGCACACCTTCTCTTGTCAAGATAAATCTTAAGTTTTTTTGTCGTTTTTTTTGCAAAAACCTTTTTTATTTTGTTGCCCGTCCGAAAGAATCGTGCTATACTTGCTGGTGGTGCTCCAATGCAATGCATTTTTTGCTTGTTTTGGGGCTTGAAAGACTTATGCCGCAAAAGCGGCGGAATGGAGATTTACATGAAGGAAAAAAAGAAGATTGGACTGATTTTAATGTATCTGTCCTTCGGCATTATCATGGCCGGTCTTGGTGCCAACGATGCCCTGCGTGGTGTATTCTCACCAATCTTTGAGAGTCACTTCGAGCTTTCATCCGTGCAGATTTCAATGATTATTGTCATGAGTTATGCCGGAAATCTGATTTTCTTGTGGGCAGGTACCCGCCTTGCCGACCGCTTCGATAAGAAGAAGGTCATGATTGGCATTCTGCTTTTATGGATGGTAGCACTGCTTGTCTATGTGACAACCGATAACTACTATGTATTGCTTGTCACAATGCTCTTTACCATGGGTGCTTCTACCTTAATGAATACCATGATTAACCTGTTTGTGCCGATGTATTTTGCAGCACCTGGACTGATCGTCAACACGCTGTTCTTTGTACAGGGTATTGGAACCACCGGAAGCCAAATGATTCTCGGTCAGGTGGCCACTGGATTTTCCTGGTGGCAAGGAACCAACATGTTGCTGTTTGGACTTGGTTTTGTCGGTCTGATTCTTTTCCTGTTTGCCGGAAAGAAGGCTGTTGCCTTAAAGAAAGAGCCAGAAGCTGCCAAAGTAACTACTGCAAATACAGATTCAAGCGTTTCAAAGCAGAAGGTTCAGATGAACAGCCCAATTCTGTGGCTTCTCGTTCTGGTATTTGGCTTCTATTTCATCGGTGAGCACGGCGTATTAAACTGGCTGCTTCTTTATTGTAAGGATCAGTTCAACATGGACTCCAGTCAGGCATCCATCTATCTGTCCATGTTCTCCGGTACTATGATGGTCGGTCGTCTGGTTATGGCTCCTCTAGTTCAAAAGTGGGGACCATCACGAAGCATCCAGATCTTCGGTGGAATCGGTACTGTGCTGTATGCAGTCGGTATCTTCTGTGGAAAGCCTACTCTTATGTTAGTTGGTATTTCCGGACTGTTTGTCTCCATTTTGTACCCGACATTATTATTGTTCGTTCAGCAGTATTATCCGTCCTCCATCGCCTCCACTGCGACAGGAACGGTTATCAGCATTGCTACAGTATTTGATATTGCATTCAATCTGTTATTCGGTAATATCATCGACCAGATAGGTTATCATATTGGATTCATGATTCTTCCAGTATCTATGATTATCTTCTACCTTATCGTAAACTTCTTAATCAAAAAATACAAGCCAATTCGCAATCTGGGTGATGCATAACGATTATATCAAAAAAACTCTGGAGCCTCTTGCACTCCAGAGTTTTTTATTGCCTATTTTGCTGATTCTGTTATCCATTTTTCCTCAGAAAATCTCGCCAGACATAGTCGGTGGGGTTGTTTAAACTGGTATTACCCGACCTGTTCTCGCATTAATTCTATGAGAGATAGAAATAACTGTGCGGTTTTCACAGACCTGCTCAAGTGCCTGCAGCACCTGCTTTTCAGTCTCTGCATCAAGATTTGCCGTGATCTCATCGAGTAATAGCATTCTCGGATTTGCTGCAGCAGCGCGAGCAATGGAAAGAAGCTGCCACTGACCCTGTGAGAAAAGATCCTGTGTGCAGACGGTATCGTATCCATGCTCAAGGTTTTGAATAATCTCATCAAGTCCCGTCATAATAGCAGCCGCATGCACATCCTTGTCTGAAATATTCGGGTCAAATAAGGTAATCTGATCTTTTATGGTACCTGGCACCATATGGAAGGACTGCTCTACGTAGCCAAACAAGCGTCTCTTTGTGGTCTCTGGCACATCTGAAGACGGGATTCCCTGAATCAGCACATTGCCGCTCTGTGGCTCATAGAGTCCAAGTAACAACTTCATAATAGTACTCTTTCCGGCGCCGGTTCGTCCGGCAAGTGTAACACGTTCCCCTATTTTTACAGAGAAGTTTACATGATTCAAAACGACA
>CAVCPW010000044.1:0-3986 GCA_963604075.1 Anaerovoracaceae bacterium
TCTCTTTCAAATTCCAGATCCATTGGCACCTTTACGCTCTCCAGACAGCGGTCACATGGCATCTCAATGACAAGAGATACCGTAGCTGTTATTGCAATCTTCCTGTCTCCCTCATGTGTAAGCCTCAGTTTAACTGGCTGCTTACTTACAATCGGATACTTCTTACGCTTCCAGACGACCTCTGACATCTCAAGTGGAACCTCGTATGTCTTTACAATACCATCTGCCGCAAAAAGCTCAGACATGTTAATTACCATAGCAGACCTCCTCACAGGCTGAACCTGTGTCAAGTATTTTTACATGACACTTCGCGCACACTCGTACATTATATAGTTTTCACTATCATTTGTCAACTGTTTTCTTTTAATTTTTTTAAATGGTTACATATTCACTAGAGACACATTCGCACGAATTGTAACATTACATGTTCTGAGCCTGAACAGCAGTGATCGCAACAACACCTACGATATCATCTGCAAAGCAACCTCTAGACAGATCGTTTACAGGAGCACCAATACCCTGAGTAACTGGGCCATATGCCTCTGCCTTTGCAAGTCTCTGAACCAGCTTGTAGCCGATGTTTCCTGCATCCAGGTTCGGGAAAATCAGAACGTTTGCATGACCTGCAACTGTGCTGTCTGGAGCCTTAGAAGCTGCTACAGATGGAACAAGTGCTGCATCTAACTGAAGCTCGCCATCTACGTCAAGCTCCGGATACTGCTCTTTTGCAATCTTGGTAGCCTCTACAACCTTTGTTACCAGATCGTGCTTTGCACTTCCCTTTGTAGAATGGGACAGCATAGCAACCTTTGCTTTCTTGCCGGTCAGCTGCTCGAAGGACTCTGCTGAAGATGCTGCGATTGCTGCTAATTCTTCCGGATTCGGATCCTGATTCAGACCACAGTCACCAAATACAAATACGCCATCCTCACCATACTCGCAGTTTGGAACGATCATTAAGAAGAATGCAGAAACCAGCTTGCAGCCCGGCTTTGTCTTGATGATCTGCAGACACGGACGAAGTGTGTTAGCGGTAGAATGGCATGCGCCAGATACCATACCATCAGCATCACCAGCCTTGATCATCAGACAGCCATAATATGCATAATCAGACAGAGCCTGCTTTCTAGCCTCTTCTTTAGTCAGACCCTTCTTCTTTCTTAATTCAACAAACAGATCCAGGTACTCCTCAGTCTTCTCATATGTAGCCGGGTCAATGATGGTAGCACCAGTTACATCATAACCCTTACCGTACTTCTCAACTTCTTCCGGGCTTCCCAGAATGATCAGGTTTGCAAGACCTTCCTTTAAGATCTTCTCTGCTGCCTCCCAGGTTCTAGTGTCCATAGACTCTGGCAGAATGATTGTCTTCTTATCAGCCTTTGCTTTTGCCTTAATCTCATCAATAAATCCCATGATAATTTAATTCTCCTTTCATTCTCTGGACGTGCATCAGGCATCGTCCCTCTTTTATCAATTATAGTACAATCCCTTCGGTTAGGCAAGACAGGATTTTTCATATTTTTGTTTCTTTTGCGGTACAAAAAGTTTTTTCTGGTATTTGTATCTTTTCTGTCGTATACTATGGCATATACGATATAGTACCTGTCCACTATCCGCCACCCAAAGGATGTGGTTTTTGCCTATGACAATCGAAAGGATGTTATTTATGAAAAATTTAGCATTTCAAGAATTTATAATACTCATTCCACCGCTCAAAGGCAGTTGGCGGAGCCTACAACAACCGAAAGGATTTTATCTATGAAAACAGTAGGAATTATTGCCGAGTACAATCCCTTTCATAAGGGGCATGCTTACCATATTCAAAAAGCAAAGGAAGCTGTCGGCGCTGACTTTGTGATTGTCACTATGAGTGGAAATTTTGTACAACGTGGCGCTCCTGCCATAATTGATAAATACACGCGCACAAAAATGGCACTTGACGGTGGTGCTGATCTGGTTCTTGAACTTCCAGTGCCATTTGCAACAGCTGCTGCACCGATCTTCGCCGAAGCCGGTATATCGCTTTTTCACCATCTGGGCTGTGTGGATGCACTGTGTTTTGGGAGTGAATCTGGTGATGTAAACTCTCTTATTGCAGCCGCACACATATTGATGGAAGAACCTCGTGAATACAAGATGCTATTGCAACGCTTCTTAAAGGAAGGAAACAACTACCCAAAGAGCGCGCAAATGGCTGTACAATCACTATGGAATAAAATAGGTAATGAACTAAATACTGAGCTTTCTGCCTCGCCAAATGATACACTTGCTATTGAATATATCAAGGCATTATTCAAATATAATAGTGCAATTACACCGATTGCAATAACGAGGCATGGCAGCGGGTATCATGAAACAAGCTTGTCTTCTGACTTTGCCAGTGCCTCTGCTATCCGAAATCAGATTGAACAGCACCTTAAAATGCCTACGGAAACTAAGTTGAATTCTTCGAGCCAATTGAATTCTTCTATTCATTCAACCCATTCGAACCATTCCTCTGCTATTTCTGCAATTGAGTCATTCCTTCCCGAGACTTCATTTTCATTGATGAAGGATTTCTTTGGTCATACCTTCCCTGTGACCGAGGATGATTTCTCGCTTCCTCTCGCAATGATTTTAAATGCTGAACAGATGACAAATGGTATGAGTATTTTGCAGGCAGCTGATATGACGCCAGAGCTGTCTGACCGGATACATCGTCTTCTTTCTAGTGACAAGCTTTTTACGTTCAGTGAGCTTGCTGAAGCGTTAAAGACGAAAAACATCACACGTGCGCGTATAAACCGTGCGTTGCTTCACTGCCTGCTTGCCATCAATAAAGAAGATATAGAAGAATTTCGCGCCGATACCTTTTGTTCATATGCGCGCATTCTTGGCTTTAAAAAGGAAGCATCACCGCTGTTAAAGGCAATAAAAAGCAATGCCGATATTCCTGTCATTACAAAGCTGGCAGATGCAAAAAGCAAGCTAAGTGAGACAGGAAATAAGCTGCTGTCCCACGAGCTTGCCGCTTCGTTTCTATACCGTCAGGCTGTATGGTGCAAGTTTCATGAAAAGATTCCAGATGAATATCGTGCCGGTATCATTATTCTGTGAACTCCCCATCACATAAATGTAATTGGTAACTATTCAGAGCCGCTTGCAATTTGCTAAACGGCTCTGTTTTTTATCTTTGTTTTATATTTGCTTTGTCTTTGTTTTTTATCTTATTGTCTATTTTATTTCTACCGCTTCTCTTATTTTTGCTTTCTTTCATAGCAACGGAAATCATAGACCAGATCAAAATATGTCTGTTCATCACTGACATCGGTTAATGTCCATTCCTCAGTGGAAATCTCTGGAAAGAAGGTATCTGCCACATAGACATAGTCAATTCGTGTCAGATGAATACGGTTGGCATACGGCAGAAATTCACGATAAACGCTCTCTCCACCGATCACATAAACATCCTCGCTGCGGTACTGCTTGATTTGCTCTAGTACCTCATCAACGCTGTGACAAACGATCGCACCCTTACACATATAATCTTGATTACGTGTCAACACAATGTTGGTACGACCTTCAAGCACACGACCTCCCGGAAGGCTTTCTAATGTTTTTCGCCCCATGACAACGACTTTTCCGATCGTTTCCTTGCGAAACAGCTGCTGATCAAATGGAATTGTAACAAGAAGTCTTCCCTGATAACCGATTCCATTTTTCTTATCTGCTGCAACAATAATATTCATATTTTTCTTACCTGTCTTGCTTTCTATTATTCCAAAATTCAGAAACACAATTTAGCTTTGCCTGTCCCTAAATCATTGCAATTAATTCTTGAAACTGTGAATTGGAGCCGGAATACGTCCGCCCCTGCTGATAAAGGCGCTGCAGTCCTTCGTGTTAACCGGCATAATCGGTGCATATCCAAGCAGTCCGCCAAACTCAGCAGTATCGCCTACCTTCTTACCGATAACCGGAATCAGACGTACTGCTGTTGTCTT
>CAVCPW010000045.1:0-8473 GCA_963604075.1 Anaerovoracaceae bacterium
GTTCCGCAGGAAGATGTACATCCAGAAATATGAATTCTTGGAAGGACTCCATCTGCAAAATGATATGGCTCTACTGCCTCTATAATGCTGGCGAGTAATCCCTGAGAATCCCTAAGTCCACTTTGTTCACGCAAGTGATGAATTTTATTTACTTGCTGAGCGCCCTTTGCCGCCAGAAGATAATTATGATGGCTATGTGCAGCTTGAAAATGGAGTTGGCATGCTGCGCCTTTTAATCGAAGAGACCGACTATGCATTAGAGCAGCTTACTGGGGATGGACGTGTTCATGAGTTGTCGCTGGCTACCGGAAAGCTGGCATTTCCATTCATTAAGGATATAGCAGCAAAGGTGAATGCGAAGTTTCCAAATGTGAATATTACCGTCTATGAGATTTTAAATGACTTTTTCGGCCATGGCGTTACTGTATCCGGACTGATTACAGGACAAGATTTAATTAAGCAGCTTACTGGCAAGCTGCTCGGTGAGGTTCTTCTGCTTCCGGCAAACATGTTCCGTAGCAACGAGGAAGTATTTTTGGATGATCTGACAAAGCAGGATGTCGAAAAAGCTTTACAAGTTCCGATAAATATTGTAAAATCAGACGGGCAAGATCTGATTCGTGCAATGTTGATGGAAGATAGTGAGGAGTCTGAGCAGCTCCATTCTCCGTATGAGCTGTAATTAGTTTTTGCTGCGTTAATTTAGAGTTATGAATATAAGAAAGTGAGAAAAATATGAGCAAACCGATAGTTGCCATCGTAGGCCGCCCGAACGTAGGAAAGTCTACGCTGTTTAATGTAATCGCTGGTGATTCTATCGCCATCGTAAAGGATACACCGGGTGTTACAAGAGACCGTATTTATGCGGATTGTACCTGGTTAAATTATAATTTTACCCTGATTGATACCGGTGGTATCGAGCCGGATTCAAGTGATGTAATCCTGTCTCAGATGAGAGATCAGGCACAGATCGCAATTGACACCGCAGATGTCATTATTTTCATTGTCGATGTAAAGCAGGGAATGACCGATGCAGACGGTAAGGTAGCCGATATGCTTCGCCGCAGCCATAAGCCGGTAGTTCTTTGCGTAAATAAGGTCGATTCATTCAAGAAGATGGAGGCTGATGTTTACGAATTTTATAATCTTGGAATTGGAGATCCGATTCCGGTATCCGCAGCAAACCGTCAGGGAATTGGTGATCTTCTTGAGGTAGTCAGTGGTCATTTTAAGAAGGATGGTGCAGCGACAGAGGACGATGACCGTCCGCGTATCGCAATTGTAGGCCGCCCAAACGTAGGAAAATCCTCTATTGTAAATCGTCTGGTTGGTGAGAAGCGTGTGATTGTATCAGACGTTGCAGGTACCACTCGTGATGCAATTGATACTCCACTTAAGAGAAATGGACGTGAGTATATTCTGATTGATACTGCCGGTCTTCGCCGCAAGAGTAAGATTCATGAAGATCTGGAGCGCTACAGTATCATCCGTACGGTTACTGCAGTTGAACGTGCCGATGTAGTCGTTATGGTAATCGATGCGTCAGAAGGTGTTGCTGAGCAGGATGCCAAGATTGCCGGAATCGCACATGAGCGCGGCAAAGGTGTCATCATTGCAGTCAACAAGTGGGATGCCGTTCAGAAGGATGACAAGACCATCTACAAGATGACCGAGAAGATTAAGCAGACATTAGCATATATGCCGTATGCTGAGTTTGTATTCATTTCCGCAAAGACAGGACAGCGCTTAGATAAGCTGTTTGAACTGATAGATGTGATTATTGAGAACCAGTCACAGCGTATCGCTACTGGTGTTCTCAACGAGATTTTGGCAGAGGCAGTTGCTATGCAGCAGCCGCCGTCTGATAAGGGCCGTCGTTTGAAGGTCTTCTACATGACACAGATTTCCGTAAAGCCACCGACATTTGTTGTCTTCGTAAATGATAAAAAATTGATGCATTATTCCTATACCAGATACATTGAGAACCAGATTCGTAATGCGTTTGGCTTTAGGGGTACCCCGCTTAGATTTATTATCCGTGAGAGAAAGGAAGACAAGTGATGATACGTGTATTATTGCTGGTGATCGGATATTGTCTGGGCCTGATTCAGACCGGGTATCTCTATGGACGGATGAATGGAATTGATATTCGAAAAGAGGGAAGCGGAAATTCAGGCGCGACAAATTCCCTGCGTGTCCTTGGTAAAAAAGCAGGACTTGTTGTATTTGTAGTGGATCTGTGCAAATGTTTTATTCCGTGTTTGATTGTGAAGACATGGGCTGTATCTAGCGGACAGGAGTATATGGAAGACATCTATATGCTGTATTTGGCATTCGGTGTTATTTTAGGACATAATTATCCGTGCTATTTGAATTTCAAAGGCGGAAAGGGAATTTCCAGTACATCCGGATTTATCTTAGCATTTGATCTGCGTATTTCTGCTGTATGTCTGGCTGCGTTTATTGCAATTGTGTATGCAACACGTTACGTATCACTTGGCTCTTTGACCGTTGTTTCAATTTGCTTTGTGATGGGTATTATCTTTGGCGTAAACGGAATGCTTTCAGTACAGCCGGCACAGATGGCCGAGTTTATCATTTTGCTCGCTCTGATTACCATTCAGGCGTACATTCGCCATCAGGCAAATATAAAGCGTCTGTTAAGCGGTACCGAAAACAAGCTCGGCGCAAAGAAGAACTAATAGTGAAAGGAAGGTTTTGGTTATGGCAAAAGTCAGCATTATAGGAACGGGAACATGGGGCATCGCCTTAGGAATGGTGCTGGCGCAGAATGGCCATGATGTTACGGCATGGTCTGCGCTGCCAAAGGAAATTGAAGCACTTAAGGAAAGCTATACATGCAAGAATCTCCCTGGTGTTCAGATTCCGAGAAGTATTGTATTTACAGCAAACTTAGAGGAGGCATGTGCCGATAAGGAAATGCTTGTGCTATCAGTTCCTTCGGTATTCACCAGAGGAGTGGCAAGGCAGATGAAACCCTTCGTGAAAGAAGGTCAGCTGATTGTGAGCGTGGCAAAGGGCATTGAGGAGGCAACGTTAATGACAATGTCCCAACAGATCGAAGAAGAGCTTCCGATGGCAAACGTCGCAGTTCTTTCCGGTCCGAGCCACGCGGAGGAAGTCAGCCGCGGCATCCCGACAACCGTTGTTGCAGGAGCAAAGGACAGACAGACGGCAGAGCATATCCAAAATCTGTTTATGTCCGCTGTTTTTCGCGTATATACCAGCCCGGACATTCTTGGTATCGAGCTTGGAGGTGCACTGAAAAACGTCATTGCGCTTGCAGCAGGTGTCAGTGACGGACTTGGCTGCGGTGATAATACAAAGGCGGCTCTTATGACAAGAGGAATAGCTGAGATTACAAGACTTGGCGTTGCCATGGGAGGCCGTCCAGAGACATTTTCAGGACTTTCCGGTATCGGTGATCTTATTGTTACATGCACCAGTATGCATAGCAGAAACCGCAGAGCCGGTATCCTGATTGGCCAAGGAAAGACTATGAAAGAGGCCACAGATGAGGTGCAGATGGTTGTAGAGGGCGTTTACTCCGCAAAGGCCGCACTTGCACTCAGCAAAAAGTACAATATTTCCATGCCGCTTGTGCAGGAGACAAACCTTGTTCTGTTCGAGGGCAAATCAGCAGCCGATGCACTCAAAGATCTGATGCTTCGCGATAAGACCATCGAGAGTGTGAATCTGTTGTGGGAACATAAGGAATAAAAGATAGGTTTTTCTTGAAAAAAGCCGACAGAAAGGTAAGAAAATTATGGACACAACGACACTACTGTATATCGGGCTTATTGTAGTTGTAGTCGGTGTTTTGGTGTATCAGGTTGTCACCAGCAACAGCCGCCGCAACAAACGTTTCCTAAGCTCGATCATCAACTCGTGGGGAAACCTGCCAAAGAGAGAGTATGATTATGGCGAGCTTGAACATATTGCAAAGTATTATCAGGCAACCAAAGGTGAAGAGTTTACAATTGATGACATCACATGGAACGATCTGGATATGGATTCCGTGTTCTGTATGATGAACCAGTGCCGCAGCAGCAGCGGAGACGATTATCTGTACAAGCTTCTTCGCACACCGTTGACAAACAAGGAAGAACTCGAAGAACGAAATCGCATCATTACCTTTTTTCAACGAAATGAAAAGACAAGAACTGCCTATCAGATGGAGTTGTCAAAGGTAGGCCATTCCAAGAAGTTTGCATTGATTGAGTATGTAAATAACATCACAAAGCTTCTTCCGGACAGCAATTTGGATAACTATATGCACCTGTTCTTGTATCTTGTCGTGATATTAGCTATTATAGCACAGCCGGCTACAGGTATCCTCATTGCAATTGGTGTCCTGATTTACAACATTTATACTTATTACAAGAAGAAGACTGAGATTGAGCCGTATTACGTGTCTGTTGGTGCAATTGTACACTTAGTATCCTGTGCGCAGGGACTTTTAAAGCTCAATGTACCGGAATTAAAGAGCTATACCGAGAACTTAAAAGAGGCAGTCGACGCACTTTCCTCTGTAAAGGGAAACGCAAGATTCTTAGGTTCAACCGATAAGTTTAGCGGAAACATGGGCTCTATGATGATGGATTATTTAAACATGTTCTTCCGCATTGACTTAATTATGTTCAATCGTCTGTTGGCAAAGGTTCAGAAGCACAAGAAGGAAATGCTGATTTTGATGGACGAGATTGGTCGTCTGGATGCCTATATTTCCATTGCTTCATTCCGTGAGCTGATGCCATTCTATTGTGAGAGTGAGCTTACTGAGACAAAGGAAGGCTTTATCGAGGCAAAGGACATGTATCATCCGCTTCTGTCTGAGCCAGTAGCAAACAGTATATACGAGCATCATCCAGTGCTATTGACTGGTTCTAACGCATCAGGTAAGTCCACCTTCTTAAAGACTGTTGCAATCAACGCTGTATTGTCACAGACATGCGGCATGGCGCTTGCAAAAGAGTATCGTTCCTGTTTCTTCCGTATTTACTCTTCCATGGCACTTAAGGATAACCTTCAGGGCAGCGAGAGCTATTTCATCGTAGAAATCAAGTCATTAAAACGTATCTTAGATGCAGTTGATCAGGACAAGACACCAGTTCTTTGCTTCGTTGATGAGGTTCTCCGAGGAACCAATACCGTAGAGCGTATCGCCGCATCCAGTCGTATATTACAGAGCTTTGCGGAGAATGGAGTTATGTGCTTTGCTGCAACACATGATATCGAACTGACTCATATGCTAGAGCATCTGTACAGCAACTACCACTTCAAGGAAGATGTCAAGGACAACGATGTCATCTTCAATTACCGTCTGTATGAGGGCAGAGCCGTATCTAGAAATGCGATTAAACTGCTTGGCGTGCTTGGCTACAACGAGGATGTCATCACAAAGGCTGATGAGACAGCAAAGCGCTTCTTAGATACCGGAGTGTGGAGCTTATAATAAAGTTAATGTTTGCGGAACGCCCATTCGCAAAAATACCTTGCAGTATTTTCTTATTTATACTATAATGTACGCGAGAAAGTCGCTCTGTCTGCTCGAAAAACGGTCAGAGCGCATCTGCTTAAAAAGTAAGTAGAAGAGCTTTGCAAAATGCAAAGGATAGAGTTTGGAGGAAACGATTGTGGAAAAGTATGGAGTAAATGAGTTACGAAGGATGTTCCTTGACTTCATGGAAGAAAAGGGCCACCTGAAAATGAAGAGTTTTTCACTGGTGCCGCATAACGACAACAGCCTTCTGATTATCAATTCCGGTATGGCTCCGTTAAAGCCATATTTTACAGGCCAGGAGATTCCGCCGAGACGCAGAGTCACCACTTGCCAGAAGTGTATCAGAACCGGTGATATCGAGAACATCGGAAAGACCGCTCGTCACGGTACTTTTTTTGAGATGCTTGGAAACTTCTCTTTTGGTGATTATTTCAAGAAGGAAGCTATCGCATGGAGCTGGGAGTTCTTAACTCAGGTTGTTGGACTTGATCCAGACCGCCTGTATCCATCCGTATATGAGGATGATGACGAGGCATTTGAGATCTGGAATAAGCAGCAGGGCATTCCAGCTGAGAGAATCTTCCGTTTTGGAAAAGAAGATAACTTCTGGGAGCACGGTTCAGGTCCGTGTGGTCCATGTTCTGAGATTTACTACGATAGAGGCGAGAAGTATGGATGTGGTAAGCCAGGATGTACCGTTGGCTGTGATTGTGACCGTTACATGGAAGTATGGAACAATGTATTCTCACAGTTCAACAACGATGGACACGGTAATTATAGTGATTTGATTCAGAAGAATATTGATACAGGTATGGGTCTTGAGAGACTGGCAGTAGCTGTTCAGGACGTCGATTCCATTTTCGATGTAGATACGTTGCGCGCGCTGACAGACCATGTTGGTGAGGTTGCACACACTGTTTATCATCAGGACGAGAAGAAGGATGTTTCTATTCGTATCATAACTGATCATATCCGTTCTGTCACCTTTATGATCTCCGATGGTATCATGCCATCTAACGAAGGAAGAGGTTATGTTCTTCGTCGCTTGCTTCGTCGTGCTGCACGTCATGGAAGAATCCTTGGTATCGAGGGTCTGTTCTTAAGCGAGTTAGCGAAAGTCGTAATCGCTACATCTAAGGATGGTTATCCAGAGTTAGAGGAAAAGAGAGAGATGATCTTAAAGGTTATCTCTGAGGAAGAGAACAAGTTCAACAAGACAATCGATCAGGGTCTGACAATCTTAGAGGAACTTGAGTCAAATATGAAGGCAGCTGGCAAGACCACTCTTGATGGTGCTGATGCATTTAAGTTGTATGATACCTATGGATTCCCGCTTGATCTGACTAAGGAGATTCTTGAAGAGAAGGGCTTCGATGTGGACGAGGAAGGCTTCAAGGAGAACATGGAAGCTCAGAGACAGGCTGCAAGAAAGGCTCGTAAGACCACGAACTACATGGGCGCAGATGTTACCGTATACCAGTCTATTGATCCGTCAGTTACCAGCAAGTTTGTCGGCTACGATAAGCTTGCAAGCGATTCCAAGATCCTTGTTCTGACAACAGAGGATGAAATCGTAGAGGCACTGACTGATGGACAGAATGGCACCATCATCACCGAGGAGACTCCATTCTATGGTACCATGGGTGGTCAGCAGGGTGATATCGGTGTAATCGAGACTGAGAGTGGAAGCTTTGTTGTAAAGGATACCATTCATCTTCAGGGTGGCAAGATTGGTCACGTTGGAACCATGACAAAGGGTATGCTGACACAGGGCGAGACAGTTACTCTTAAGGTAGACGAGAAAAATCGTCAGCTGACCAGCAAGAACCATAGTGCAACTCATCTGCTTCAGAAGGCACTGCGTATGGTACTAGGAAGTCATGTTGAGCAGGCAGGTTCCTATGTATCCAAGGATCGTCTGCGTTTCGACTTTACTCACTTCCAGGCAATGACCAAGGAAGAGCTTGCGCAGGTTGAGCAGATTGTAAATGAGCAGATCGCAGCTGCGCTTCCGGTTGTTACTAAGGAGACTAACATCGACGAAGCAAAGAAAATGGGTGCAATGGCATTGTTCGGCGAGAAGTACGGTTCTGTCGTTCGTGTTGTCTGCATGGGAGACTTCTCCTTAGAGCTTTGCGGTGGTACACATGTAGCAAATACTGCTGCTGTAAACTGCTTCAAGATCATTTCTGAATCTGGTATCGCAGCAGGTGTTCGTCGTATCGAGGCACTGACTTCTGAGGGTCTGATTCACTATTATGAGAAGCTGTCTGCTGATCTTGCAAATGCAAGTGCGGTAGCAAAGACTACTCCGGATAAGCTGACCGAGCGTATCGAGGCACTTCAGGGTGAAATCAAGGCACTTCAGTCCGAGAATGAGAAGTTAAAGAACCAGATGGCAAAGGATGCTGTCGGCAACGTAATGGATCAAGTCGTAGAGATCAACGGTGTAAAGCTGCTTGCTGTATCACTCAAGGATACCGGTATGAACGAGCTTCGTACTCTGGGCGATCAGTTCAAGGAGAAGCTTGGTAACGGTGTTGTTGTCATCGCATCTGCAGCTGACGGCAAGGTAAATCTTATGGCAACTGCTACTGATGAAGCTGTAAAAGCTGGTGCACATGCTGGTAATCTGATTAAGGGAATTGCCGCACTTGTAGGCGGAGGCGGCGGTGGCCGTCCGAATATGGCTCAGGCCGGTGGAAAGAATCCAGATGGAATCCCAGCTGCACTTGAAAAGGCAGCAGATGTTCTGAAGGAGCAGCTGAGCAAGTAAAGGCAAATAAAATAACAAAATAAAATTAGAAGGGGCTGCTGATTTTGGCAGCCCTTTTTGTAAAAGCAGACTTGTAGTGTATTAGAAGATAGCAATATTAAAACAGCATCAGAAGATAATTGCATGAGAATTGTATCAAAATTATAGTAAAGGAGAAAACATGACAGAAGGAG
>CAVCPW010000046.1:0-2515 GCA_963604075.1 Anaerovoracaceae bacterium
AGAGCACACGGTTCATACCCGTGGTGTCGAGAGTTCGAATCTCCCTTCCGCTATTAACGGTGAGGATCGCGAGGTGCGATCCTTTTTTTGTGCCATAATTAATGCATTAGAAAATCTGCTCTCACAGGAGTGAAACCGTGGAAAACCTTTTTGTATCATAATTAACGCATTAGAAAATCCCTCCTAAGCAAATTTATCCCATTACTTAGGAGGGATTAAACTTTTTAATATCCAAACTTAGCTAAATCCAAACAGCCTCTGTGCCAGACCATATCCCTTGCGTACAAGGGCTTTTCCAAACTTTCCAGGCAAATTCAGCGCAATACCCTGGGCACTCCAGCGCAAATGACGCCACATCGTTGGATTTGTCTTCCTCATATAGTTCCAAAGTGCTTCCTTCTTACGCTGTGAATCCTCTGTATTAATCAATGCATAATGAACTGTAGTTACAGTACACATAATCTGCAGATAGCTATATAAATAGCTGCGCAGCTTCAAATCGCTGATTTTTTCCAAATCAAATGCATCAAAAATAATGCGATTTACGCGATCCTGTTGATCGATACGCTTCATCATGACCTGCTGATTCACCGACTGGTCTTCTCTTCCAGTGTAATACATGTAAAAGTCAACATCCAGATAATACATTACACGAACATATGGAAATGGCTTATATACATAGATGTTATCGACATAGAAGGTGTGCTTTGGAAGTGTCAGATTGATTTCCTTTAACAGACTGGTACGGTAAATAACTGCGTGCATCAACAGATAATGGCCCGTCTGAAACTTTCCTGTATCCTTCCATCTAAAAAAACGACCCTTCGGAAGTGTCTTTCGATAGTCAATCGATTTCTGGTGAATCACATCACCATTCTCATCATGACGATCATAGACAAAATTGGAAATCAGCATATCCAATTCATGATTTTTCTTGACAATGCGTCGTAAGAAATCAAGCACCTGCTTATAAGCTTCTGGTGCCAGACTGTCATCACTGTCCACCACCTTAAAGAATACACCTGTCGCATTGCGGATTCCTACTGTAACCGCATCGCCGTGACCTCCATTTTCCTTATGGATTGCGCGCACGATATTCGGATACTTTCGCTCATACTCATCCGCAATTTCGGCTGTCCGGTCTGTTGAACCGTCATCCACGATCAAAATTTCCACCTCATCACCACCCGGAAGCAGCGTTGCCATACAGCGATCCAAATATGCCTCTGAATTATAGCTTGGAACTGTTATTGTTAGAAGTTTCATAAATTAAATCCTTTCGTTTTTCGTAGGCTTCTCCCACTACCTTTAGGTGATGGGTAGTTTACACTATTCATACATTTATGTCATTTTATAACTACAGACATAATACATATTTTTTCTATTTTCCAATACTGCTATTATATACATGTGCCATACAAAATGTATTATATACAATTTTTTGGATGACTGCAAGTTCTTTTCGACAAACAAACAATCCCTATGACAGTTATTGCTAAGCCGAATACACAGCAGACGACTGCATATTTTTGCAAGAATGTTCCAAACCACGTGCTTTGCTGTGCACATACGGAAACTAGATTTGCCGACATATGTATCAGAATTGGCGCAATCAATTTTGCAAAATGCTCGTATGCCCAGATTAAAATGGCACCTAAAAGAATCGCGTAGCATGCCTGCAGCCAGTTTCCGTGGGCTGCTGCAAAAATGACAAGTGCTGCTACCGCCGATGGTACAACACCAAGCCAGGTGCGCATTCTCCTGTAAAGAATACCACGAAACAAAAACTCCTCCGCGATTGGTGCAGCAATACCGACCACTAGAATCTGAAGCCACAATGTATCAGAATACAAAGCTTTTGTTACTGTCTCTGCATCCTCTGCACGTAATGTTTTTAAGCCAATGAGATCAAACAGTATATTAACTCCGATACAGGCTGCCACACCAATCAAAACCAACACCGCAACAGATACTGTTGAAATGGCTTCCCCTTCCCAGCGAATTTGTTTGGAATCCAGATAGAAAAGAAGCCCCATAATAATAATGCATGACATTTTTTCAATCAAATTTGCGAAAAGACTACCATTGGGATACACCCCAAGCACCGCCATGCCGATTGCCATATAAATGACAAGCGGATAAATCAGATTAATCAATCGCCTTGACAATGGTTGATATCTCATTTTGCATTTTCTCCTTTTTATCGCGAAAATGCACAAGGGGACAATATCGCTATTGTCCCCCAGATGTCATTTTCTTGTTGTTTTCTATTTACTTTTCCACACCCTACGAAGGCTCCGCTGATTCGCGGCTCTAGAAAATCAGCAAATCATTCGGATTCACTGATTTTCTCTGGTGTATCAGATAGTAGCAATATCAATTAATGTCAGCTGCTCTTCTCTATTCTCCAAGCTAGTGATCAACGCCTTTGCAGTATCAATAGCGGTCAGTACGTTTACACCGGTCTCAATTGCATTTCGACGGATAACGAAACCATCGTGGCTCCGCTCTGCAC
>CAVCPW010000047.1:0-3892 GCA_963604075.1 Anaerovoracaceae bacterium
TTTCAGTGATTCGATTGAGTTGGTGTTCTGTGTAGTGGTTGTGACAGCATTATCAGCGGTGGACTGTGCCGTATCAATACTTTCTTGAATAGGCTCAAGTGCAGTCGTTATATCAGTTGTCCACACCTTTTCGGAGATCTGATTTTCAACAGTTTCGATTGCGGTTCCTTGTTTGCTGACGGTTTTGTTAATGGTTGTGATGTCTTGTGCATTGTCGTAGCCTTGTTGATTTGCGCTGTTTAATGCCTCTGCCAGAATTGGTGTTGTGGTTGTGGTTGTGTCATCTGTCCATGTAATAAAAGACCGTGTCCATATATAATGTTCTGTCTCCCATGTCGGTTGTGACGTAGACCATGACCCGCCTGTTTGAGTGGTGTTGGATGTTGACAAATAGTATTCTGGTACAATGGATTTTACACCCTTTCCAGTTGCTCCTGTGTCTCCCTTATCACCTTTATCACCCTTATCACCTGTCGAACCATACACACCAATTACACGCTTTGCGGTGTCTTTGCTTGTATTGTTGGTATAAGCAATGGTTTCGTAATTCCACAGATACCTGTTCGTGACGGTTAATGTAGGTACAGTGCCGCTCCATGAAGTCGGTGCAGTGCTGTTGGATGAGGATGCCGCATAGTATTCAGTAATCGACTTTATGCCCACTCCATCGGTTCCGTTTGTGCCATTAGTTCCATCAACTCCAAACGTGCCGATTATGCAAGGTGTTGACATTGAAGCAGTTGTGTTGTCAGAATATTTGATAACTTCGTAATTCCACAAATACTTCTTATCTTTGGAAATCGTCTGTACAGCCGCTGTCCATCCTGCCGTTGAAGTCGTAACACCGGAAGATGCACTTGTGGCAAGGTAATAGTTGATAATACTTCCAATGCTTTTACCGTCATTACCGTCTGTTCCTTTATCACCATATACACCGATTACACGCTTCGAGGTATCAGCGGTTGAACCACTTGTGTACGTGATCGTTTCGTAGTTCCACAAGTATTTATTAGTTGTTGTAAGAGTTGGGACTGTATCGCTCCATGACGTTGGAGCTGTACTGTTGGAAGTGGAAACTGCATAGTGTTCTGCTATTCCCTTTATTCCGTTTCCAGTTGCTCCCGTATCGCCTTTATCACCTTTTGAACCAGTATCGCCATAAGTACCAATTATGCAAGGTGTTGATGTTGAAGCAGTCGTATTGTCGGTATACTTTATAACCTCATAATTCCAGAGATACTTATTTGTTTCAGACACGCTTTGCACCGATTCAGTCCAACCTTTTGTTTTGGTCGTTACACCACTTGAAGCGGATGTAGCAAGGTAATAGTTCGTGATTGAGCCTATACTTCTTCCTGTGTCTCCCTTATCGCCTGTATCTCCCTTGTCTCCTTTTGCACCTGTATTTCCAGTAATACAAGCAGCTTCGGAGTATGTCACTGCCCCAGATTTCGAAGTAGTTTTATTTCTTGTCCAAACATACTTTCCATCTTCCCAAGTCGGTTGTGACGTAGACCATGAACCGCCTGACAATGTTGTTGCAGAAGTCGAATTGTAATACTCTACTTCCACCTTTGTCACAGCTGCATTTGTTGCCACCACTGCATTATTAGCAGCTGTCAGTGCATCGCTAGCAGTATTGCTTGCTGTGGTAGCTGTGGACTGTGCGTCTTCTGCCTTTGTATTCGCATCTGCCGCACTCTGCTTTATGCTGTCTATGCTCTCAGTGATACTTTCACTTTCGATCTTTACATATTTTGCATTTATTCCGATTGCGTATATACGGTTCAGAATCGCCGTTCCTGAAACATCCAGTCCGTAGGGATATGTTTCCCCTCCGTCTGTACTGATGCCCAGAGCAGTTGCTGTGAGCTTCCACACGACCTGTGAATCATCTAACTTAGGCTTATCATGAACGTAATATATAGTGCTTCCGTCATCCTGCTTTTTCGCTGTGATGTACATACCAGAGGATTCAGCAAGTTGCTTACTTATATCTTCGATGGCAGTTTCTCGTTCGGTACGCTCACTTTCAATCTTCTTTCGGTTTTCTATGATTGCTTTTGTTGTTTCTGAAAAGCGCACAGCCGCACGGTCACTCGTAGACTCTGCATCGCAAGTAATTTTAGTATCCTGCCCTACCGTGTAAGTCATATTTGTGATCCAACAGGTATATGTTTTTCCTTTGCGGTCTGTCACCTCTGCCGGATCGCCTGCCTCTGCCGATGGATCTAAAATACAGGTGAGATCAAGCGGCCGAAAAGACATTCCAATTATTTTCTTGCCAAGATAGGTTGCTACAGTAGATGCTTTCTCTGCTTCGATCAGCGGATTATCGGATACCTCAAGCACATAGCCCTTCTCTCCGTACAGACTGCTCTGTTTCTCATTATCCGTTGCCTGTATGCCAGTAATAACGATATCTTGGTTTTCTGGGGTAAAGGACTTGATCGCTGTGATTTTGTGCTTTGTGGCTTCCTCATCATACCATCGAAACTCCATGTGCCCAAATGCGTCACATCTGGCGAAACTGCCGCTAATCTGTGCCACATAATGCAGTACATCACGGCAGGTTAACGCATCATCGTCCGGTCTTTCCTCAACCGTATATCCACCATTGTCAATCTGAGAGGTTGCCAAAACAATATTGCAATGGTTGCATATATCCTGCACTATCGTCTGGATCGTTGCAGGATATGTCGTGGATACTTCGGAATATAGGATCTCAGTCTTTGACATATTATCAAGGCATGTGAGATCTACAGAGGAATCAGGGTTCGACTGTTCAGAAACAATAAAGCTTCCACACTGTAATAATTCCGTTGTGCCATCTTGTAAGATTCCACCGCGCCACGCTGTCACCTCTGCATCTAAGAAATCATACACACTGTATTGCTCCTCAGAGTCGTTTAAGCTCAACTTCAGGCGGTTTGTGATTACCTGGCCAATATCGAAACTCCCTGATCCTGATGTTGCATCATCCATTGAAAAACCACCTTCCCACAGTTCGCTCTGTGTCAATGTGATTTCATCTTTGGATTTCAATTTTATTTTTACTTTGCAAGCGGGGGCAGCTGCCCCACTTACACTTTGCTCTTTCAATGCGCTGCTTATACTTAACATGTCATACCTCAATTATATCAAATGATATTGTCGAGTAACGTTTCTTTCCCACCGCCCAGCTACGCATAGGCGCTGTTGGATCACTTCGATAGAACGTTTTTGTCTCGTTCTTGCCTGTTAATGCATCCGGGTATGTTACGCTGAATGTTACGTCATTGAATGCACTGAGAATCGATGCCGCATCCTCTGGTGAAGGATTCCACCATGTAAGGGAAATCTTTCGCTTTTGGGCAACTCGTGTCTTATGCATGACTGCATCCTGAGTACGTCCACTTGAGGAAGTGGAAACATCGTTCAAGCTCCATGAGAATGCAGACGGTTCCTTTACTGCCATTCCATTCACTGTAAGTATTGCCATGTTTTACCACCTCCTACAAACTGGCGGTCGCTGTGTAGCGCCGCTCTGACTTTTTCTTGCCCTTCATCACGAAACGGTATGCATCTTCACTGTCCTGTTTGACTGTAAGCTCTATGGTAGGTGCCTGATCATTCTGCCCCACCATTACCATTGCTTCCAGCATTGCAGACTTAACAGCCTCTGCGATTGCGTCCGTGATCTGTTCATTATTGGCAACCGCTGTCTTGTGACCGATGGTACCGACCATTTCTGGTCCACTCTCTCGTGCAATAAACATCTGTCCCATATCAGGGAAACCACCGCTTGCGTACCAGGAGACATTGACTGATGGCAGTGAGAAACCTACACCAGCTGCAGATGCACCGACTGTTCCCACATTGAAGTGTGGAGATGGAATATGAACAGACCTAA
>CAVCPW010000048.1:0-4657 GCA_963604075.1 Anaerovoracaceae bacterium
TGGAGCACTGCACTATTTGCAGGGATGGATGCATTTCTTGCAGAGGGGTACTGCACTATTTGCAGGGATGGATGCATTTCTTGCAGAGGGGTACTGCATTATTTGCAGAGGGGCACTGCATATTTTGCATGGGAGTGCACCTCTTGGGGATAACTTTGGGGATAACTTGGGGATAACTCGATATCCCACTGCAATTTTTGCATAGGGTGCTGCACTATTTGCAGGGATGGATGCATTTCTTGCATAGGGGACTGCACTATTTGCATTGCATACTGCATATTTTGCAGTCTATTAAAAAGTAATGGTAACTATTGTAATTCTTCCACACATGTGATATACTCAGGAAGATATAAAAATTACACCTAGTTTCAAGAAAGGAGAGGGTATCATGGCTGGGGATAAACAGGTTGATCGCAGAGTCTTATATGATAACCGATTAAGCTGCAGTGAAAAACTGGTTTTGTTAGCAATCATGGATGTCAACGAAATTAGCTATAGCGAGCTTGCAGGAAAAATTGGAATCACAAAAAAAACTGCTATTACAGCAGTAAAGGGACTTAAGAGCAAAGGACTATTAGAATATGAAGTTAAAAGCGGAAGATCGGCTAACCAGTATCATGTAGTTATTTAAACATGAACAATAAAGTACAAGTTAAAAATTGCCGACCATTCACTATGATGCACAATGATTTTTTGGATTATGAAGGTCTGAATTCAAAAGAAAAATTGGTCATGATCATGCTAATGAGATATGATGGAACTATATTTCCATCAGTTTCTAAATTATCTAAAAAAATCGGATTATCAGAGCGTACTGTTCGATATGCAATTAAATCATTAGAAGAAAAAAAATTTCTTTCCAGACAGGCTCGCTATACAGCTGACGGCGGGCAGTTAAGCAACGCTTATGTCATTACTGATGATCCTTCAATTTGGAAATCAGAAACATCCGACGAACTTTCTGAAGAAATATCAAGACAAGAACTGGAAGAAATGGCCGAAATGCTGCGATTGGCTGGATACTCTGTTCAGGATCCATCCTCGCAAAAGGATGAGATTGAATCTCCTGCCATTCCTGATGCCACATCAGAACCTTTAGCAGAAAGTTATGATGATCTTTCATTAACATCTGCATCTTCAACAGAAATTTTACCAGAAGATTTGTCTGAAGAAGATTTGTCCGAAGAAGATTTGACAAAAGATTTGTCTGACTCTTTCGCAGATATGAGTTCAGACGCAGACTCAAAATTATTCACCTCAGATGCGGCAACATTAGTGGAACGCTCAATTTCATCTAAAAAAGCAGATAATTTTGATTCTACTAGCCATTCTATGGATTATTCTGCAAACTATTCTATGGATTATTCTGCAAACTATTCCATGGATTATTTATATAGATATTTTAACTATGATCTGATTCGCAGCTTCAAAAATCCCTATGGAGGCCTAAACTTCCTAGAAAATAAGCATGATCTAGACATTCTTGATACTGTTTTCTATGTTTTATACGATATGTTAAATAATTCCAGCTCCTATGTTTTAATTGAACAGGAATCAGTTTCTCAAGAAGATGTGAAAAAAGCGCTTCTTAGCCTGACCTTTGATGACATTATTGGTGTAATTGATACTTATACAAAACAAGAACAACAAGAGACAATCTCTGATCCCGTCAACTGGTTTCGTCTGGCTCTATATAAAGGGACAGATCCGCACATTTTTGACGGCTAATAACTTTGTCAAAAATTTTTATAAATGAATAAAAAAGCGTACCCGTCCAATCATTGAACCGATACGCTTCTTGTGTGATGCAAAATTTTAAAGTCAAGCGGACATTCGCAATCCGCTTCGCTACTTGCTCATCAAATTAATCCCTGAATCAGGATAATGAGAATTAAAATTGGCAAAACGAACTGAAAATAAAGCTTTAACTTTCCTGAAATCTTAAGTCCTGTTCCCGTATTTGCCTCTTCCTTATATTTATCAAATCCCCAACCCCATTTTGTTACACAGAATAACAAGTAGATTAACGAACCTATTGGAAGCAGCAAATTACTTACGATAAAGTCTTCGCTGTCAAGTACATCACGTCCTCCAATCAGATGCAAGTTGCTCCACACATTGTAGCCAAGTACACATGGAAGACTCGCAATCAAGATAACGATGCAATTGATCAACGCTGCTTTGTTTCTTGACCAGCCAAACATATCCATGCCAAAAGACATGATATTTTCAAATACAGCTATAACCGTTGAAAAACTTGCAAATGTCATAAATAAAAAGAACAGACTTCCCCAAATGCGGCCAGCTGGCATGTTTATGAAAACATTAGGCAGTGTAATAAAGATCAGACTCGGTCCTGCATCCACTTCCACATTATAGCTAAAGCATGCAGGGAAAATGATCAGTCCCGCCATAATAGCAACAAATGTATCCAATGCACAGATACGTGCTCCTTCTCCTGCTAACGTATGTTCCTTTCCCATATAACTTCCGAAAATTTCCATAGCAGCCACACCAAGGCTAAGTGTAAAGAAAGATTGATTCATGGCTGCTGTAATCACATTTTTTAATCCTACATTTGATACAGCTTCTGTGTTTGGCACCAGATAGAACTTCACACCCTCTGCCGCACCAGACAACGTCAGGCTGTGTACTGCCAGAACCACAATCAGCACAAAAAGCGCTGTCATCATAAACTTGCTAATCTTCTCTAATCCATTCTGTAATCCTCTGCTGCAAACAAAAAATCCAACTACAACAGTCAGAATCATCCAAAATGCCATCTGCTTTGGATCACCCAACAAATTAGTGAATGTCTGCGCTGTATCCTCCGTCGTCATTCCAGTGGCAAATTCCCCTATAGCAAATTTAAAGAAATATGTTACCATCCAACCGGATACTGTCGTATAATACATCATTAGCATATAGCATCCAAAGATTGCTACCCATCCATGGATATGCCACTTGCTGCCCTTCTTTTCCAGTGCCTTATAGCCAAGCACCGCACTCTTTCGGCTTGCACGCCCAACAGCCAGCTCCATGGTTAGAACCGGCAGACCCATTGCCACCAGAAAGATCAAATAAAACAGAACAAAAATACCACCGCCATTTTGTCCTACAACATACGGAAAACGCCAGACGTTTCCGATTCCAATCGCGCAGCCCGCACTTACCAGTAGAAATCCCAGACGCGATTTAAAAGATTCTCTTTTCACAGATTCTCCTCCTCCTTTTGACCTTTTCACCAAAGATAAATCCATTATTTTAACACGATCCACCTCAAGCCATAACCATTTTGGTCATTATTATCACGGTCATTTTGTTTATTCTACCATGACGCCATATCAGGTGTCAATGACTCAAACAAGCTCCATCTTGATTTTTACTTTTCCCTTTTCTGAATGCACCGACGCAATGCTTCCATTCACTAGCGTCATCATTGGTGCTAAATGGCCGATATCCAGATCCATAAGTACCGGCACCTGATACTCCTTTAGCAGATCTATCACAGCATGGTACTGATCTAAACCGATCATTTCCTCACCAAAATGGAGCGGTCTTCCAATCAGAAATCCCCTCACATATTCAAACCATCCTGCGTGAATCATTTCCCAGATTGCACGACGCATAGCAAAAACATTCAAATCACACGCCTCTAGATACCAAATAATACCATCCTCCTTGTAACGCTCATTAAATGCTTTTACCTGATCAAACTTTGTTCCAACTAAATTCACAAGGCAGTCCATACAGCCGCCGATCAGTCTTCCTTTAAATTCTATGATATCCTCCGATTCAACAGCCTTTACCTCACCTGTCTGATCTTTTTGTGTCTTGAAACTTTTCACCAAACTCTTTTCAGTAAGATTATATGGCTCAAGCGGATGTTCCTCATCGCGCAGTCCTTCCTTTTCCCACAGTGGATAGCTCTGCATAGTCAGCTTCTTACCTGTTAAAAGTGAAAAACTATCCTCAATCGACACATCCCATGGTTCCATACCGAATGTTCCGGCGCATGGTCCGTAAATGGATGCCACATCGCAGATTGTAGTCAATAAGAAAGTAAAATTTGTGTTGTCTGAGTAGCCCATATACCACTTTGGTGTAGCCGTCTTAATCGTATCAAAATCCACATCATCAAGAATTTCGCACATCAGCTCACCGCCGCCACAGGAAATTATCGTATCTGCCTCATCTGACAAATACATCTCATTTAACTCTGATGCACACTTTGGCGGTATATTGCTTATTCCAATACCACTTCCCTCAAAACAATTTGGACCAAGTGTAGTCTGATAGCCCATCGCATGGAATTTTTCAAGCGCATGCTCAAATGAAGTCTTGTATGGTTCTGTATTACAGCCAAATGATGGTGCTACAAAACCGATTGTACCATTTTTCTTTAGAAATTCTGGAAATCGCATTTTTATTTTCTCCTCTCGAAACAGGTAACTTTTCATTACCTTCACGTTCTTTTGCACGGTCTCACGCTATGTGTACCATTGCACAAACTGTAGTCGCAACTACTCTCTGTATCATACCATACTTTCTTTGTCCTTGTAAATCAGCCTAATTTTATTTTTATGAAAGGTCAGCATTCCCTCATCACGCAAACGGCATAATTGCACCGATAGACCACTCCGATCCACACCAAGAT
>CAVCPW010000049.1:0-54318 GCA_963604075.1 Anaerovoracaceae bacterium
AACGGAAACGGTAAGACAGGATGCCAGCGCATTTCTGCATAATTTATTCATATTCTAAATACCTGTACCTTTCCGCAACCTGTAGCATTGCCTACAGGCTACAAAAATTAGCACAATTCACGAGACATCTTCTTAGTTCTACTGATCTGTCAAATCTGCAACATAAAATCTAACAGTGTGCGTGAACTGCGATCAGATTTACAAATGAATTGTTACAAGATTATTACAATTTTACTTTGATTATATCACATACAAAATGCTTGTCAAGTATCGTTTTTTCTTGTGATTTTTTATCATTTTGCAACATTTTATGCTATACTGGTTATTGACAGTTTCTTAAACAAATCTATGAGGTATAAGTATGACAAAAACTATGACAAAAACAATTTTAATCACAGGCGCTTCCTCAGGCATTGGTCAGGCTGCGGCTCTGGCCTTTGCTGCTTCTGGAAATCGTCTCGTTCTGGTTTCAAGAAAAAATAAGAAAGGACTTCAACAGACTGCCAAAAAGGCAATGGCAAATGGTGCAGAGGTGCTTGCTCTCTTGGCAGATGTATCAGATTATGACGCATGCAAAGCACTTGTGTCTCAGGCAACGGAACGCTTCGGAGCAATCGATCTTTTGATAAATGATGCAGGTGTATCCCACATTGGTCTTTTTCAGGACATGACGCCAAGTGAATGGCAGCGCGTGATGAATGTCAACATTGGATCTGTGATGAATCTGTGCCACCTTGTTATCCCGTCAATGGTGCACCGTCATCAGGGACGGATCATTAACATTTCTTCTGTATGGGGCAACGTCGGTGCCTCCTGCGAGGTCGCCTATTCTGCTAGCAAGGGTGCTGTCAACAGCTTTACAAAGGCTCTGGCTAAGGAACTCGCTCCGAGCGGCATTCAGGTCAACGCTATCGCGTTTGGTGCTATCGAAACCCCAATGAACGCATGGCTCTCAGAAGAAGATGCACAGGCTCTCGCTGATGAGATTCCTGCCGGACGCGAAGGCACAAAAGAAGAGGCAGCCCGTATGATCTGCATGGTCGCAGATGCACCGGACTACCTCACGGGTCAGATTCTTACAATGGATGGCGGGTGGATTTAAGCTCTTCCCGCCTGAAATTCCTCCATCATCTCCTCACGGAACTGCTGCGTGTAAAGGTCATGATAATAGCCCTTACTTGCCATCAATTCGTCGTGTGTACCCTGCTCAATGATCTTTCCAGCTTTGACAACCAGAATAACATCAGCCTGACGAATCGTGGAAAGACGATGTGCGATGATAAAAGATGTACGATCTTTTAACAGGTAGGAGATTGCATTCTGAATAAGCTGCTCGGTCTCGGTATCAATGGAAGATGTTGCCTCATCGAGCACAAAGATTGACGGATTTGCAAGAACGGCTCTCGCAAAGGAAATCAGCTGCTTCTCTCCTGTGGACATGGAGTCACCGCCCTCTCCAACATCTGTCTGCCATCCCTTTTCGAGACGGTTTGCTACTTTGTCGGCAGATACAATCTTTGCCGCCTGAATGACTTCCTCATCAGTCGCATCCAGTCTGCCGTAGCGAATATTTTCCATGATCGTTCCGGTAAACAAATGCGGACTCTGAAGCACGTAGCCGAGCGCACTGTGCAGCCAGGACTGACTTCGCTCTCTGTAATCTACACCATCGATTAAGATACGCCCCTCAGTCGGTTCGAAAAAACGGCATGCCAGATTTACTAAGGTACTCTTTCCGGCACCGGTCTCTCCGACGATAGCAACTGTCGTGCCTGCCGGCACATGGAGATTAAAGTGCTCTAAGATGTTCTCATTGCCGTCCGGATAATGGAATGTTACATCCTCAAAGGTAATGTCACCCTTAATCGGCTCCCAGTTTTCACGCTTCTGGTCAAATGCAGTACCATACTTTTCGATAACATCTGGGCGATCCTTAATCTGAGGCTCTTCCTCAAGAAGACCCGTGACACGCTCGATGTTTGCCTGCGCTGCTACGAGTTCGGACATATTCGCTGCAATATTACGGATTGGTTCAAACATGTTGACCGAATAAGTAGTGAATGCAGAAAGTGTACCAAGCTGAAGCGCCTGCGCCAGAACAAGCTCACCGCCTTGCTTTAATGCAAGTGCTACACCGATATATCCGCAAAATACAACGAGTGCAATATACAAGCCATTCATACGAGCTGCCCTCACGCCTGCTGACTTCATGTCATCAGTCAGGTCTCTGAAATGGCGGCTGTTTTTCTCCTCAATTACTAGTGCCTTGGAAGTTTGCGCTCCTGTGATACCCTCGTTATACGCACCTGTGATCATAGAGTTTTTCTTTCTTACCTGACGATTCCACTTTAATATACGTTTTTGGAAAAAGCTTGTGAGAATCACCAGTCCCGGCACAATTAACATGATCCACAGTGCCAGCTTCCAGTTTAATACAAACATGATACCAAAGATTCCGACTACATAAAACAGTGCCCAGAACATATCAAGGAAGTTCCATGCAATCAAACCACTGATTCGTCCGGTATCATTCATGACTCTCGCCAGAATATAGCCAACCGGAGTGGTATTATAATAAGAAAAGGACAACTGCTGAAGGTGATCGAAACAGGCCTTTTTCATGCTTTTTGCCATATTCATCTCAATAACCTGAGCGCATCGGCAAAAAATAACAACGCTGACGGTCTGTAATATAATCGTTACCAGATAGGTTATGGCAAAGGTTCCGAGTCCTTTTGTCGTATTGCCGCCGATAAAATGATTTATCGCATATTGCTGAAACAGAGGAAGTGCGATATCCACCACCGCGCACAGCGTATTAAAGATCAATGCGATAATCAAATATTTGCGAAACGGCTTCACAAATGGAAACAGCTTCTTCCAGATACGCCAGTCAAACGACTGGTCATACTCTTTTTCTTCGATCTGCATATCAGTTTTTTGCTCCTTTCTGCATATCCTCGTCTACATGCGTGTTCATTTGAATATCGTAGATTTTTCGATAAATGCCTTTTTTCTTCATCAATTCCTCATGACTTCCCATCTCAGCCACAGCACCATCCTCTAGTACCATAATGCAATCAGCCTGCATCAGCGTCGTGATACGATGTGCAATCAAAATAACAGTCGTACCAGCCATTCTCTTTTTCAGTGCGTCACGAATTATCGCGTCAGTCTGCGCATCGACAGCAGAGAGGGAATCGTCAAAGATCATAACCGGTGTATGCTCAACAAGCATACGGGCAATTGCGACTCGCTGCTTCTGTCCACCGGAAAGTGTTACGCCTCGCTCACCAACAATCGTCTCGTATCCATCTGTGAAGCTGTCAATCGCACTGTCCACGCAGGCTATCTCACATGCTTCGCGAATATCCTCAAAGTGTGATTCTTCCCTGGTGATACCGACATTTTCCTTAATACTTCCTGAATATAGGAAAGGCTCCTGAAGAACCATACCAATCTGGCTTCTCAAGTAGCGTCGATCAATATCGCGGATATCCACTCCGCCGATTGTGATTGTTCCGCATCCATCTGGCAAATCATACAGACGATTCAGCAGATGTACAAGTGTACTTTTTCCACTTCCTGTATTTCCTAAAATCGCAAAGGTCTTTCCTGCCGGAACAGTAAAGCTGACATCCTTTAAAACAGGACCACCCTCCTCGTAATTGAAATTTACATGGTCAAACACAATATCCTGATTGATTGCTGGCTTTACCACACCTGGGCGATCCTCTTCTTCCTTCTCATCAAGAATATAAGCAATACGGTCAATGGATACGCCTGCCTTACTCATCTCAGAAACGATACGTCCAAGACTTCGCACCGGCCATGCCATACTGGAGTTGTAGGAAACGAAGGCGATAAATTCACCGACAGTCAAGCTTCCCTTTACGGTAAAAAGAACTCCCAGACAGATGACAGTCAAAATCTGGATACCGGTAATCAGATCGCCTATGGACCAGTACAGACTCATAAATTTGCCCAGATAAATCCATAGTCCTGCAAAGCGCTCGTTCTTCTCGTCAAAACGGTCGCGCTCGAAGGCCTCCCTGCCGAATGCTCTAACTACGCGCACACCAGTCAGATTTTCCTGAACAACGCTAGATAACACACCCTCTGCCTCATCTGCTTCCTGGAAATGCTGTGCAATTTTTGAAAAGAAATAGCCGGAATATAGCATGACAATCGGGAAAAAAGATACTGCAATCAGTGAAATTTTTACGTTCATAGAGAACATGATCACCATGTAGAATATGATCAAAAAGATGATACGAAACACTTCCATCAACTGATTCGTAACAAAGTTTCTTACAACGTCAACATCTGATGTGCATCGCTGAATAATGTCACCTGTCTGATTCTTTACATGCCAGCTGTATGGCAGCTTTTGAATGTGGTCATACAGACGATCTCTCATACCCTTTACAAAGCTCTCGGAGCCTTTGGCCGCAAATACCTTTGAATAATAGTTTGCCGCAATATTTATCGCCGCAAGTGCAACAATGGCAATTGCGCCAATTGTAAGCATACGTCCCGGATTATCCTGTATGGTCTCCTCAGACAAAAATGCTTTTACCCATGCCGGAATCTTCGACGGGTCTTTTCCGAGTACGCCGTCTACGCTGATACGAATAACCTGCGGAATGAACGCCTGACAGACGGTAATCAGTGCTGAAAACAGAAGCCCCGCCAGCATGAGCGGCAGACATGGCTTCAAAAATTCGAAAATCAGCTTGACTTTGCCGGTTTTCTTCTTGTTTGGTTCCATAGTATCCTCCCCTTTCTCTCTTTTTTGGCTTTCGATTTTTGTGTAGACAGTATATAGATACTGCAAATAAAAATAAAGTGCTGATCACGGTGGTCAGCACTTTCATTATATCGAATAAATATATGAATTTCAATGGAAATCATTTTTAGAATTGAGCTTGTTCCAGAGGGATACAACCCGGTAGTTTTACAAAGCCAATCCGCCAATTATCTCAGTAAAAACAACGCATCTCGCCGCTAGCCTATGCTACAGTACTTCCCCATTAAGTATGACAATCCGATTAAGCATGTTTTACACAAACTATATGGTGTAAAGAAAATTCCATCTGTTATCACCTATGTAGGTTATTCATCTAGTGCTAATCGTTTACGTACAGTAGTCGTCTCAACTCTATGATCACTTATAGAAGTTACCATAATTTCCAAATCTAGTGTTAAAACAGAAACCTGTGTACCATCATCCGGTACATAGCCAAGTTCACCGAGTACATACCCTCCGAAGGTATCATATTCGTCAAGCGGCAACTCAATATCAAGCTCCTCTGCCACTTCATCGAGAGATGCAGCACCTTGAATACGCCAAGAGCTGTCACCAATCTCTTCGATGTCGCTTGGCTCCGGTTCCTCATCATGCTCTTTCCACTCTCCCACAATCAGTTCCAGCAAATCCCTCATGGTAACAATACCGGCCATACCACCATACTCATCAATTGCAACAGAGAAATAATTTCCAGTCTTTTTCATGTTTGAGAAAAGAGAGGCGGCTTTCATATTTTCCGGAATGAAATATGGCTTACGAACACAATTTTTCATTACGGCTTCTCTTGAGTGATCACGTGTTCTGAGATATTCTCTGGCGTCAAGAACACCGACAATGTCGTCTGTATCTTCACCGCACACAACAAAGAAACTATGACGATTCTCATAAATGACCTTTTCCCACTCCTCACGGCTCTCATCAACGTACACACAGACAACGTCCTTTCGGTGTGTACAAATTTCGTCAACAGAAACATCGTTAAATTCAAATACATTCTGTATAAACTCGTTTTCCTGCGTGTCGATAGTTCCCTTCTGGCTTCCAGATTCGGCCATTAGACGAATCTCCTCCTCTGTGATCTGTGCCTGACGATGAGGATCTACACCACATAAACGAAGAATGGTATGCGATGCTGCAATCATAAGCCACACAAGTGGAAAAAATACGGTCTGTGCAACATAGACGACAGACGAAAAGCGCACCGCCATCTCCTCTTCCCTCTCTGCTGCAAGACGCTTCGGTACCATGCGTCCCAAAATCATCGTGATGATACATAAAATAAGCGAAATTGCTGTGATACAAAGCGCATCCAACACGCCTTGATTTAATGTCTGACCACTCTTTCCTATCAGCTCTTCAAATGGCTGACAAAATACAAATGCCGCGTAAGCACTCCCCAAACACATGCTTGCCATTGAGACAAATTGCATTGTAGTCAAAAAGCGTTCCTGCTTTGCCTTAAAACCCGAGAGGATCTTAGCCTTTTCCTCATCCTTTTTTTCGAGTTCTTCTAATTGATTTCCATTTAACGAAACGATTGCCGTCTCTGCACACGTAAACACTGCGTTCAGTGCGATTAGAATAACCTGCAGAACAATTGCTCCTATCATACGAGACCTCCTTTCGAAAATCCCTTTGGAATCTGCATATTCGTATCCGCGCCGCCGTCGTCTTCCATGACGTTCCTCCTGTTTAATCTGTACAGCAGTTCTTCCTGCCTTTTTGGGTTGAAATAATATCTTTTTTATTGTATGATGGAAGCAAGAAATTGTCAATGCATTTCGTATACTTTTTAGGAAAGGAAACATTTCAATGAGCAAATTCACACTTGACTGGAAGCAGTATGCAGCAATTGCAAGACAGGCTGTGGCTGAAGGCTGCGTGCTTCTGGAAAACAAAAACAATACTCTTCCTCTGTCTGAAGGGGAAAAATGCGCCGTATTCGGGCGTACTCAGTTTGAATATTACAAGAGTGGAACCGGATCTGGCGGTCTGGTCAACACTAGCTACGTACATGATCTGGAATACGCCCTGAATGAATCATCTCTTGTAATTGACGAAGATGTAAAGAATACGTATAAGGACTGGTTAAAAGAGCACCCATTTGACCTTGGAAAGGGATGGGCGCAGGAGCCATGGTGTCAGGAGGAAATGCCACTTAGCGATGAACTTGTATCCAATGCTGCCTCCCGCTGCCAAACTGCGTTAATCGTAATTGGACGTACTGCAGGCGAAGATCGTGACAATGCAGCAGAAAAAGGCAGCTGGTACCTGACAGATGCCGAGGAGGCAATGCTTGAAATTGTATGTCGTCATTTCTCACGCACTGTTGTAATCTTAAATGTTGGAAATATCATTGATATGAGCTTTGTTGACCGCTATGAGCCATCTTCTGTTCTGTATATCTGGCAGGGCGGCATGGAAGGCGGCTGTGGTGCCGTTGATGTATTGACTGGAAAGGTTCCGGCAAGCGGACGCTTGAGTGATACCATCGCTTATCATATTGAGGATTATCCATCTACCAGAAACTTTAACTGTGAAGAAACGATCCGATATGAGGAGGACATCTACGTCGGATACCGCTACTTTGAGACCTTTGCAAAGGATAAAGTACGCTACCCATTTGGCTATGGTCTTTCCTATACTACATTTGATGTACAGGCTTCTCTTGATACATGCTCTCTTCCGGCAGGACTTGCCAATGGTGAAATTTCCATGGATGACAGTTTCCAGGTTACTTATGATATTACAAACACTGGCAATGTAGCTGGCAAAGAAACTATACAATTTTATGTACAAAAGCCGCAAGGTGTTCTCGGAAAACCATCCCGTGAACTGATTCGCTTTACCAAGACAGAGCTTCTTGAGGCTGGCGAAGAGGAATCCGGTATCCTTACGATTGATTTCTATGCACTTGCTTCCTATGACGACAGCGGCATTACCGGATGTGCTTTTAGCTACGTACTTGAGGAGGGTACCTATACTATCTTTGCCGGTACAAACGTGCGCGACGCAAAGGAAATCGGAAGCTTTACACTTGCCAACACAGTCTCTTTGCAGGAACTTTCCCAGCAACTCGCTCCGCGCCGCCATCTTGAGCGCATGATGCCAAAGGCAAATGAAGATGGCACATTTACTCCTGTAATTCAGGCTACTCCTGTTTACTTACAGCATTATAAGGAAGACTCCTGTCCACAGTGTGCAGATTACACTGGTGATAAGGGATATTCACTCGACGATGTGAAGTCTGGAGTCGTTTCTATGGACGAGTTTCTTGCACAGCTTTCCGATCTTGATCTATGCCACATGGTAAAGGGCGAAGGTATGTCCAGTCCTAAAGTCACTCCTGGAACTGCTGCTGCATTCGGTGGTTTGACTTCGGCTCTTACCCACTTCGGCATCCCAGCTGGCTGCTGTACTGACGGTCCGTCTGGTCTTCGTATGGACTGCGGCACCAATGCATTCAGTCTGCCTGGCGGAACACTACTTGCCTGCACTTTTAATACCAGCCTGAACGCTGATCTATTTGAAATGGAAGGTCTCGAGATGCGAAATAATCACATCGAAAGCCTGCTTGGACCTGGCATGAACATACACCGCTGTCCATTAAACGGTCGTAACTTTGAATATTTCTCCGAGGATCCGCTCTTAAGCGGTGCAATTGCTGCTGCTCAGTTAGAGGGTATGGGACGTTCCGGTGTGACCGGAACGATCAAGCATTTCTGTGGAAATAATCAGGAATATCACCGTCGTTTTGTTGACAGTGTTATTTCAGAGCGTGCACTTCGCGAGATCTACTTAAAGGGCTTTGAAATTGCAGTCAGAAGTGGCTACGCAAAATCTATCATGACTACATATGGCAGCGTAAATGGCCTTTGGACAGCTGGAAATCCACAGTTAAATACTGATATTCTTCGCGGTGAGTGGGGCTTCGACGGCATTGTCATGACCGACTGGTGGGCAGAGATCAACAACGCACCGGGCGATGAGCCGTCCCGTGAGAAATTTGCCGCCATGGTTCTTGCTCAGAATGATATTTACATGGTAACCTCTGACACCACTCAGGTAATGGGTGATTTAGAGGATGCTCTTGCAAGCGGCCGCTTAGAGCGACGTCATCTGGTTCGCTGTGCAGCTAATATCTGCCGCTTTTTGATGAACTCTCCTGCTTTGCTTCGTCTGACCAAAAAAGAACCAACAATCGAGCTTATCAATGTGCCTGACAATGCGCAGGTAACTTCTATGTTTGACATCACATACTATGATGTCATCGGCACTACCACCCTTCCTCTTACCGATATTTCCAGCGAAAAGGGTGACAGTCATATGTTTGGAATCAACACCGAGGGCTTTGGCACCTTCCGTATCAGCATCACTGCTTCTTCCGAGTCCACGCCACTCGCACAGATGCCGGTATCTGTCTTCGTAGATAACAAGCTTTTTGGCACTTACAGTTTCAATGGAAGCGAAGGAAAGGAAGTTACTCTTTCCAGAGAAGGCGACGTATTCGGTTTCCACCACTATATACGACTGTACTTTGGTCAAGGCGGTCTCAATCCGATTTCCATCACGTTTGAGCCGATTAAGATCGTTACCAGCTTTACCGATAAAGACTGATAAATATTAGAAAAGGGCTATCATTATCCGGTACCGTTTGACCGAACAATGATAGCCCTTACTTGATTTCTATTGCACTTTGTCAATGATATCCGCAATCCACTTTTCTACTTGCGCTTTTATAAATGCTCACAAAAATATACGGTCACATCCATTTACAATTCATTTAGATTCCCTGATACTTCTCGCTCTGTGCCTTAATCAGTTCAGCATCGTCGAAGTAGTTAATCTTCATTGCGCTCTTTACCTCAGACAAGGTCTGTGCTGCAACTTCTCTTGCAGCTTCGGTACCCTTGCGCAGGATATTGTAAACTTCCGGGATATCCTTTTCGTATTCCTTACGTCTCTTACGGATTGGCTCTAACTCTTCCTGAATGATATTATTTAAGAACTTCTTTACCTTAACATCGCCCAGACCGCCTCTGGTGTAGTGTGCCTTCAACTCATCCAGATTTGCGTAATCCGGCAGGTATCTCTCGAAATGCTCCGGCTTGCAGAATGCATCCAGATAGGTAAATACGGTGTTGCCCTCCAGGTGTCCCGGATCGCTTACCAAAAGATGCTGCGGGTCAGTGTACATGCTCATGATCTTCTTCTTTACATCATCAGCACTGTCAGCCAGATAGATGCAGTTTCCAAGAGACTTGCTCATCTTTGCCTTGCCGTCGATACCTGGCAGACGCAGGCATGCCTGATTAGTAGAAATCAGTGCGGTAGGCTCAACTAATACTTCGTCATAAACACTGTTGAACTTACGAACAATCTCTCTTGTCTGCTCAATCATTGGAAGCTGATCCTCACCAACTGGAACAGTTGTTGCCTTAAATGCGGTGATATCAGCAGCCTGACTGATCGGATAAGTGAAGAATCCAACCGGAATACTTGCTTCAAAATTTCTCATCTGAATTTCAGACTTTACCGTAGGATTTCTCTGAAGTCTTGCAACAGTAACAAGATCCATATAGTAGAACGTCAGCTCGCACAGTTCTGTGATCTGAGACTGAATCAAGAGGTTGCTCTTTGCCGGGTCTAAACCGCATGAGAGGTAATCAAGTGCTACCTCAATAATATTCTGACGAACTTTTTCCGGATTCTCAATGTTATCAGTTAATGCCTGCGCATCTGCAATCATAATAAAAATCTTGGAATAATCACCGGAGTTCTGCAGCTCTACTCGTCTTCTCAGAGAGCCTACATAGTGTCCTACATGAAGTCTTCCTGTCGGTCTGTCACCTGTTAATATAATCTTTTCCATAGCCTGTTTTTTACCTTTCCTAGTTAATTTCGCCAGTCGAACCTCGACCTTTGAACCTTGATATAATCATATCTCACTTTTCCCTATACGTCAATCAAAAGTATCGCTGCTGTTTACTCCGTACTCTTTCCGTTCTCAATCGTCAGCTTGCAGTTCTTCGTGGTACTCAGAATCGTCTTTCCGTAATCATCCTGCTGCGCAACGCACACCTCAATATCACCGTCCAGATCAAGCCCATCGAGTTTAATCAGATTCAACCGCTGCGACGACGGCTCATACTGCTTTCCATTTATGATAACAATCGAAAATTCATTGAAATTATTTCCATAGAGCCACATCGTGCCATCCTTGTATACAATGCGGTCAAGCGTAATCGGCACAATACCCATCTGAAGCTTTGTTGGCTGATACGGATTCGTACCACCAAACACCTCCTGATCGCCATACAGCATATCATACTCGATGACTGCCATGGAATCGAGATATGAACTCTCATTTGGATTTTCTTCCTTGAAATATTTCTGATGATAGCGGAACATGATACCCTCATTGATACCCATTCGCTGCATAACATAGGCACCTAACTGGTACGCCTCCACATTTTTGTCCTGTTTTTCCATCTGGAAATTGCTCCAGATCACATATTTTGTAGTGAACAGATTTCCCTGGTTCATCTCCGTTTCCTCGATGTCAAGGCTAGGCAGATGGTCACCGTACATAACAAGAATACAAGGCTCATCGAAATCCTGCAGCTGTTTTATAAGATCCGACACGAACAGATCCATCTCATAGATCTGGTTTGCATAGTATGTCAGCTGATTTTGTCTACTTTCGTCATCCGTAGTCAGCGTCACCTTAATATGCGGATCCTTTAACACCTGTTCACTCGGATAAGAACCATGTCCCTGAACGGAAATCGTGTAAATAAAATCACTTGTATCGGTTGATTCCATTGCTTCAATGATATTTGAAGTCAGCACCTTGTCCTTTGCCCAGTTCTCAGGTGTGTAAGTCAGGTTGTACATATATTCCATACTGGTAAACGTATCAAAGCCCAGACGTGAAAATACTGTATTTCTATTATAAAACGTTGCTGAATTATTGTGGATTGCATGTGATGTATAGCCGATGCTATCATAGCAATATGGAAGGCTCTCACATGTTTGCTCACGGAGCACCGTCTGATACGGATACTCGCCGCAGCCGAAGAAATCCAGATTCATACCAGTCAAAATCTCAAACTCAGTATTTGCTGTTCCCGCTCCGACAGACGGAACACTCAAAAATCCGGAAGAGCAAGTCTCAAACAGGCGGTGGAAATTTGGAATCGGATCTTCATTTACTGTCACATCATTCAGATCTGTTATGTCAAAAAATGACTCCAGCTGAAGGTAAATAACATTCACACCATCATTTTCGTATTCATCGATGGATGCCTTTGTCTCCTCCTCATATACCTCCTCTGTAGATTCCTCCTCTGCCTGTGTCTCAACAGGATCAATCTCAACCTCAGTATTGACAGGCACGACTTCTTCGTCAAGAATGTCATCTACCTTTTGAGCATCATAATTGTCTGGTTTGGAAATTCCTGTACTAATATATGAATTCGTAAAGCAATAGGCCAGTCCGTAGGTCTGATACGCCTCTGCGATATTACTGAAATTGCGCGGCAAAATGGATGACCAGCGACCAACTGACCAAAAATACACTGTCAATGCAAAGACTGCTATCACTTTGAATGCGCCTTTTTTATAATCCGGTCTCTTACTAAGACGTGCAGCCTTTCGAAACAGCACAATCGCAAGCACAATACATGCCGCAAGCACTGCTCCGATTGCCACAAAACCGATTCCCGAAACATAATGGTTCATAACCTGCATTGCAGAATCAATCAGACTCAAATCGTGCCAGTTAAATGGCGTGGTACGAAACATTAAAAGCACAAAGTCTGTCACGCCGACCGCACCCCAGAAGATCGCCACAAGTCCTCGTACAAAGCCCCATCGCTTCGTCAGAAACATCAGCGAATATGTAGCAAGTACAATCATACAATTCATAAAGAACAGATGTGGTGTCACAAACATAAAATGCAGCACGCTGAGCAACGACTTACGGCTTAGCAGCTCCAACAAAAAGACAGTTATAAACGTGCTTCCAAACCATACCGCAAGCGGATGGCGATCCAATTTCAGCCATCCTTCATTTTTTATCTTCTCTGCAAAGGATTTCTTTTTCACTTTCATCGAAATTTTCTTCTCCTCTCAGTCTCATCTTATCCCATCACTCTTCGATAGTTTTCTTCAAAGTTCTCTTCGATACTCATTTCTTTCAAATAGTTATTTACAGATCATAACTTTACTTTTTATTTTCCTTTTTATTTTCTTTTTTTGTTTTCTTTTTTGTTAGCCTTCTCATTCCCCAAATTCTTTTGCTGTTCATTTTTGTTTTCATTCGGATTCAGACGAATCGCATCAAGCCTTTGTTTTACTTCATCAGATGTCTCATGGAACAAATAAACCTTTCCGCTGTCTGATTTCGTGCCGCACATCTCACGAATCTCGTGGCCTGCACTCTCAATCTGCTCCTTCAAGCCAAGTGCCGACATGCGCACACCGCCTTGTCCGAGAATAATTACCTGCTCAAGACCATCTGATGTGGCAACGGTGACGCGGTGCTTTCGTCCCATCGCGTGAACCGTCTTTTCAATGTACTGGTCAGCCGTCTCTGCTTCCCTCGTATAGACAATATAAATATTGTGATATTTTTCGACATGCTCAGTGCCACCAGGTACCTTGTATGCATCAAAAACAAGAATCAGCTTACACTTGCTGTAGCCCTGATAATTGCTCAAAATGTCCATTAATGTCAAACGTGCCGCCGCAATATCAGTCTTGGAAAGCTCATTTAACTCTGGCCATCCAAAGATGATATTGTAACCATCGACAAGCAGATATTCCTCTTCAGGCTGCTTTTTCTTGGATGGGCGATAGGCAGACGCTGTCTTTGGCGCAGAGGACTGATACTGTTCCTCGTCCTCCTGCCGATACACCTTTACCGGACCGTAGGTTCGCTCAAAGATCTGCTTTAGCTCCTCATTTTCCGCCTCATAATCCTGAAGCGAGCGTGTTGGCTCTAGCTTGGCACGTTTGGCCTCCTCGGCTGCGCGCTGCAGGACTTCATCCTCGTCCTCCTGCTCCATGCCCTCAAGATGCATATAATCTGGCACTTCATACCACGGAACAACAAAACCGGCACCATGCGCGCAGAATACGGAGTCTGGTGTATTTGCCAGATCAGCCTCTGCAAAATAGCCTATACGCTCAATCACTTCCTCCTCGTTGTGACAAGGTGCATACCCCTTTAATGTGCAGAAGATTCGACCGCGGCCTCTGCTGTAGGCAATGACCTCTCGCTGGTAACCTCGCATCTCGGACACTGGTGCCGTTCCAGAAAGGATGCTCATCTCGTCCTCCTGCTCAGGAGTGGAGAATGTTCCACACATCTGTTGAATATCGTTCATTGCCCTTCCGACGCACTCTGACGGAATCTCAAGACGATACGCATAGACTGGCTCTAGCAGTCGGCTTTTTGCCTGCATCAGCCCCTGGCGCACCGCGCGGTAAGTTGCCTGGCGGAAATCACCGCCTTCCGTATGCTTGATATGCGCACGTCCTGCAATTAAAGTAATCTTTGTATCAGTCAACTCTGATCCTGTCAATACCCCCTTGTGGTGCTTTTCCTCAAGATGTGTCAGCACAAGACGCTGCCAGTTCTTTGCAAGCATGTCCTCGCTGCAATTGGTCTCATAGACCATACCGCTGCCCGACTCACCCGGTTCAATCAACAGATGTACTTCTGCATAGTGACGAAGCGGCTCAAAATGACCGATTCCCTCAACGGTATTTTCAACCGTTTCCTTATAAATAATCGAGCCAGATGTAAATGATGCTTCCACTCCAAAGCGTTCACGAATTAGGCTTTGCAAAATTTCAATCTGAACCTCGCCCATAACACGCGCATGAATCTCACCCGTTTCCTCTTGCCATACAAGCTGAAGCTGTGGCTCTTCCTCCTCTAATGTGGATAGCTTTCGATACATTTCGTGAATGTCAATTTCCGGTGGGAATGATACACAATACGTAAGAACCGGCTCAAGAATTGGTGCCTGAGCCTGTGTCTCGCAGCCAAGTCCCTGCCCGGCAAACGTATTGTTTAAACCGGTTACCGCACAGATCATGCCTGGTGCTGCCTCTGCAATTGGTGTAAATGAAGCACCGGAATACAGACGAATCTGATCCACCTTCTCTTCTCCAATCACCTGCTTTGCCTTCAGCACACCGCCTGTCACCTTCAGATATGTCAGTCGCTTCCCCTGCGCGTCTCGAGCAACCTTAAACACACGTGCGCCAAATTCATCGCCGTAATTGTGTGTCACTGTGTAAGTCTCAAACCCTTCCAGAAATTCGGTCACACCCTGCATCTTTAATGCAGAACCAAAATAACATGGAAACAACTTTCGCGCCTTGATTTGCGCACGAATTTGCTCCGTCGTAATACTTCCTGTTTCAAAAAACAGTTCCAGCAGTTCCTCATCTGTCTCCGCCAGACGTTCATCAATATTTTGTTGATCTGAAAAATCCACACAGCGCTCATCGAGACGCTTTTGCAGCTGTAACAGTGTCGCTTCCCGGTCGGCTCCCTGCTGGTCCATCTTATTGATAAAAAGAAAGACAGGAACATTATACTGCTTTAACAAACGCCACAATGTCTGCACATGACCTGAAACACCGTCCGACACACTGATGACTAAGATTGCATAATCCAATACCTGAAGCGTACGCTCCATCTCTGCTGAGAAGTCCACGTGGCCTGGCGTATCTAATAGTGTTAATTTTCTTGATTTCAAGGACAACTCTGCCTGCTTTGAAAAAATCGTAATTCCTCTATTTTTTTCAAGTTCATATGTGTCCAGAAATGCATCCTTATGGTCAACCCTTCCCAGCTTTCTTGTACCTCCGGTCAGATAGAGCATACTCTCAGCCAGGGTTGTCTTTCCTGCATCTACATGTGCCACGATTCCGGCAACAGTATGAGCACTTTCCATTCTCTTCTGAGCTGTCTGCTCCATTTTCGGTCCCTCCTGTTTCTTAGTGAACTACCCATCACCTAAAAGTAATGGGCTTCTAAGGGGCTATGCCCCTATTTAAGAAGTTTGATCTTTAAGCTTCCACCTAAGTAATTAGGCAATCCTTATTCTTACAGGCGTGTCCACTTCGCCTCTACCGTATAGGATAGTCATATCCACAACGCTACTTTTACGCATGATATTTAATGCACCATTTACATCAGCATTAAAGGTTTTATGATATTATAGTCAAACGGTATTTTGACCTTAGTATCATTTTACTGAATTTGATTATAATACTCGTTTGGCACATATCCGGTGATGGCTACACCGTCATCACGATACTCCTCGGTCACGATCTGTCCGTACTTTCGAAGCAACTGAATTTTACTCATCTCATCGTAGCCATACAGACGCTCCACATACTTCTTTCGATTACGAAGAAAGCTAAGCAGTTCATCACGCAGTTCATCGAGACCTATACCATCCTTGACAGAAATTTCGATCGTGCGGTCTGCCTGCATATCGCGAACGAGCAGTGCCTTGTCCTCCTCAGACAATAAATCCTGCTTATTCATCAATGTAAAGATTGGCTTTCCTTCAACGCCAAGCTCCTTTAAAGTCTGGTAAACGACTTGCATCTGCGCTTCATGCTCCGGATTGGAAATGTCAACCACATGGATGATCAGGTCAGCATGCTTTGCCTCCTCTAAGGTACTGCGGAAGGCATCGATTAAATTGTGCGGCAGCTTATCAATAAATCCTACCGTATCAGTCATCAAAAGCGGCTCATCATTGCCCAGATTTAACAGTCTCGTCGTCGGATCAAGCGTTGCAAACAGTTTGTCCTCTGCAAGCACATCCGAACCTGTCAGCTTATTTAACAGGCTGGACTTTCCGGCATTGGTATAGCCGACAATGGCTGCCACTGGAATATGCGTATCAATTCTTCTTTTTCTTGTCACTTCTCTGGTGCGTTTCACCTGCTCAAGCTCTGCCTTTAACTGACCGATTCGCTGATGAATTAAACGTCGGTCAGTCTCGAGCTTGCTCTCGCCCGGTCCTCTCGTACCGATACCGCCGCCAAGTCTAGACATTTCGTGTCCCATTCCAGTCAGACGATTGGCACGGTAACGAAGCTGTGCCAGCTCAACCTGAATTTTTCCCTCGCTGCTTCTTGCACGCGCCGCGAAAATATCCAGAATGACCATTGTACGGTCAAGTACACGAAGATCAAGCTCCTGCTCCAGATTTTTCATCTGTGCCGGTGACAGTTCATCATCGCACACGATGCCATCCGCATCAAGATCAGATGCCAGCTGGCGAATCTCATCGATCTTTCCCTTTCCCACATAGGTTCCCGAAATCGGGTGATCCAGATTCTGATAGATGGAGCCGACAGCCTCACCGCCTGCCGTATCCACTAAAAGGGCAAGCTCCTCGAGCGATGCCTTTACTCTGCTCTCATCTGCGGTATTGACCGCAACAAGAAGCAGACGTTCTTTTTTCTGTGCTGTTTCTATCATAAATTAAATAGACCTTTCTTGTTTTTGCTGTGCTCGTTCCTTATCCTTCTTTAAGATATCTTTCATAATGAACAGATATGCAATCCAAAGGAAGATTCCGGCAGTTACCCACGCACTCGCATTTGATATACAAATTCCGGTATAGCTCTTTGCACGAGCTGCAAGAAAAGCAAAAATACTTCGGCTGACAAGCTCTACCACACCGCCAAGTGTCGGAAAGAGTGCATATCCGCAACCCTGAAGGACATTTCTGTAAATGAAAATCATACCAAGCGGAATAAAACAAACTCCACAGATCTGAATATACTCGCGCACATAACCGATAACTGTAGTTAGATCACCGTCAAAGAACAGAGATGTCATGAATGGAAGGATTGCCAATACGACAAAGTAAATGACTACTGCATAGGCACAGCTGAGAACCATGGCGGTCTTCTGTCCCTTGCGGATACGGTCGGTGGAATGGATACCCCAGTTTTGCGCACTGTAAGTAGCCATTGTCATACCCATTGCCTGGAATGCCTGCGTTACAAGCTGTTCGACCTTGCATGCTGCTGTATACGCTGCCACTACAGTAGAACCAAGCAGATTCAATGCTGCCTGTAAAATCATGGTTCCAATCGCAGTAATAGAAAACTGAAGTGCCATAGGAATCGCGATTGCCAGCTGCATCTTCGCGCCAACCGGATCGAGCTTAAAATGTTCCTTCTTTAATTTCAGTATATCCACTTTTGTCAACAGGAACACCAGACATAAAATACCGGAAACGCCCTGTGAAATAACAGTAGCAATCGCGGCTCCTGCTACCCCCCATGACAATACAATAATAAAGAACAAATCAAGAACAACGTTTAACAGTGCCGATAAAATCAGGAAATAAAGCGGCACCCTGCTATTTCCAACTGCTCGCAGGATGCTCGCGGTCAGGTTATACAGCGTGGTAAAAATAATTCCGGCGCAGATGATGACAATATACTGCTTAGACATATCGAAGATATCCTCTGGTGTCTGCATAATGCGAAGCAGCCCGTCCATGCCAAGCAGACTAAGTATAGTCATGACTACAGTAACAATCAAACCAAGTATAAATGCATTTCCAACGCTCTTTCGCAGTCCTTCATAATCTCCCGCTCCATAGCGCTGTGAGGACAGAACAGTAAATCCAGTCGTCAGTCCATTCATAAAACCAAGAATGAAAAATACGATCGTTCCGGTCGCGCCTACCGCGGCAAGTGCATCCGCACCGACACATTTTCCTACAATGATGGTATCGACCATGTTATACAGCTGCTGAAATACGCAGCCTAGCAAAACCGGAATCAAAAATTTCAGGATCAGCTTTAACGGGCTGCCTTTTGTCATGTCAAGATTCATAAGTGTTTTCCCTCTTATTTTATATTTTCTGTTCACGGATGGATAAGTCATGAAAGCAGTCAAGCGGATATTCGCAATTGAAGCAGGGGACTTCCTTGATTTAGTTAAGTTACGCCCGTGAACACTTCTTTAAAATTTCCTCTACCACAAAGCCCCACGGTGCCAGCACCAATCGCTCCTTCTTCTGGGCTGCGCCCTCTTCTTTGAGTATTCTCGATGCCTTTGGCGCCTCCTTCGAAAGCTTTACGCTCTGCTCTTTTCCTGAATAATTGAACAGATATCGTATGGTCTTTCCTTCCTTATTCACACCCTCTTTTATGATAATCGGGAAGGCAATTTCCTGTTTCCAGCTCCAAAGTCCGGCTTCATTTAAGATATGGCCTGTGAGTTTCTTTATATATTCGTTACTCGTCTTGCAGGCAATATAATAGCAATGACCTGAGCCCCAACTATTTTCCGTTACAGCGGCATATTCCTTCCACATATAATGATCATAAGATGCAAGTACCTTTGCTCCTGCCGGCTCTACCAGCTCCATAAATGCTTCTGCCTGCAATGCATCCTTAGACAAACCAAATGTCTCACCGGACAATCCGACATTTTTCGGTGCAGTAAAACGATCATAGCCTACACCCATGCACTCTGAAAGTCCTGCCGGCTGTCTGTCACAGTTTACCTTTACATGCTCATCAGTAAAACCAGTTTTAAATGTAGCGACCAAAGTGCCGCCATTTGCTGCAAATGCTGACAAGCGTGCAAAAACTTCTTTTGGCGCACTGTAAAGTGCCGGAACAAAGATTATCTTATATTGATCCAGATCATTCTCATCAGTCCAGATGATATCGCACTCTACATTCTGCTCGTATAACGCATCATAAATCCAGCGAACAACGTCATTGTAGGATGTCTTTCCTCCTGGAATTTGAAACCAATTGAGTGCAGTCAACGCTTCGTTGCTGACCATAATAGCAATCTTATTTGTCTTCTTTAAATGAATCAGCTTATCACTGAGCGATGCAAAAGATTTTCCCACCTGACTTACTTCTCGATAAATAGCATTTTCCTGCAAGTCATGACTCAAAATACCTTTCCAGTAAGTTTCGCATGCATTATGGATGGAATGCCAATGCCAATACATGACGCTATCGGCTCCACTCGCTAAATGAGAAAATGCCTGAAGCTTTAACTGACCCGGGTACGGTGTCCACTCTGGGAAGCCCTGTGCCTCTGTCTCAATCACCAGATAGTTATCTTTTTTCAGCGAGCGCGTCAGATCACCACAGAAGGAAATCTCCTTTCCGGTCAGATCTTCCTGCGACGGATGGTAAATATCACAGCCTGCAATTGTGAGTGCCTTGGCTGCTGCCGGATGATCTACATCTGGCTGAACTCCGTAGGAATGCCCCTTCCATGCGAAGTCAAAGTTATGTGTCACGAACTGATCGTCTCGCAGATACTCCTGAACGATACTCCTCTGCCACAACAAAAAATCTGTGACAAGGCTTCTCTGGAAGTGCTCAAATGCACATCCAAGACTGCCATTGATTGTACCGCTTACATTTGGAAACTGCTCCCAGCTGTTGATGCGATTACTCCAGTAATCCAGACCGAAATCATGATTGAACTTCTCGATATCGCCATTGTACTGCTTCTTAATCCATGCTACAAAAGCCTGCTGCACGTTTTCACTGCTTGTGCCGAAATGCTTTGTCTCATTGTCCAGCTGAAAACCAATCACACAGGAGTATCCTTTTGCTGTCTCCATGAGCTTTCTAATGACGCGCTCACAATAAAAACGATACGCATGGTGTGTAATGTCCATGATCTGGCGCGCACCGTATGGGCGACGACCGCTCTTATCAGTTACCATGATATCTGGATACTTCTTTGCCATCCACGCTGGAATTGCATATGTCGGGGTTCCAATGATTACATGCATTCCCTCTCGCTCACATGCATCAAGCACCTTTGTGACATGAGAAAAATCAAATACGCCGTCGTCAGGTTCTTCCGTGCTCCAGGTCGACTCCGCGATTCTGATTACATTAATGCCCGCCTTTTTCATCATAGCAAGGTCTGTATCAAGCCGTTCATACGGCATGTATTCATCATAATATGCACATCCATACAATAACTGATCCATCACAATTCCTCCTGCAGCCACTCGCGCACCATGGCAATCTCTCTTGCATAACCGTCATCCTCATTCGGTGTCTCTAAAATAAATGGACGTCCCTGTAATGCCGGGTGATTAACTACTCTCTTTAATGCTTCCTCTCCGATTTTTCCAAGGCCAAGCTTCTGGTGGCGATCCTTGTGCGCGCCACAATCATTCATGCTGTCATTTAAATGTACAGCACAAAGCCTGTCCAGACCGATGATTCGGTCAAAGTCGGTAAGTACCTCATCGAGATGATTTGCGATATCATATCCGCCGTCCCACACGTGACAGGTATCAAAGCATACACCCAGCTTTTCCTTACAGGAAACACGGTCGATAATTGCACGCAGCTCCTCAAAGCTTCTGCCGACCTCGCTTCCCTTCCCTGCCATCGTCTCCAATAGCACAGTCACGTTCTGCGTACTGCTTAAGCATTCGTTTAATGTGGTTGCAATAAGTTCAATTCCAGCCTCACTTCCCTGTCCGACATGTGATCCCGGATGGAAGTTATAAAATGCTCCCGGCAGATACTCCATTCTATTGATATCATCCTTTAACATCTCCACAGAGAATTTCCGAATATCCTCCTTTGCGGCACATACATTCATCGTATACGGTGCATGTGCGACAAGTGGACCAAACTCATGCTCTTTCATCAGAGCAAGAAGACTATTTACATCCTCTTGCTTAATTTCTTTTGCGCTTCCACCCCTCGGATTTCTGGTAAAAAAGGCAAATGTGTCACCTCCGAGCTTTATTTCTTGCCTGCCCATTGCCTCGTAGCCTTTTGAGGAGGAAACGTGATTTCCGATATAAATCATGTCAACACACTCCTGACTTTATCATCTAATGCATCATTAATATCTTTATTTTTAATAAAATCTATTTTGTTTCCTGACTATTCTCTATTATTCTCTGAATTTCATTATTTTTAATTGTGTCAACATTTTTATTCCAACGGCAGACCAATCGTATAAATGCTATTAAAGGTATCACCTGCTGCTAAGGTATTGCCATATGCGCGCTCCTGTAATGTTCCTGTAAAATTATCAGAATCGCATCTTCCATGCCATGGCTCTAAGCAGACAAACGGTGCATCACTCGTTGGTGCCCACAGGCCAAAGATCGGTGCATCAAACTGTAAAGTAACATACTCCTTACCATCCGGATATGCCAATGCCAAACGAGATGCCTGCTGATCCTTTGAAATAATCGCATCTCTTGCAAACAAATCTGCTGTCAGCGGCAGATCACACGGCAGAGTAACGGTATCATCCTCAAGAGCCATACCATCTTTTGAAATATGGTAGCAGGTAAAAGTACCAGTATTGTCACCGACATGGATATGATCCGTGTCTGTGCCATTCTCAAGTGTCATGCTTGCAAAAAATGCCGGATGTGCACCAATAGAGAAATACATCTCCTTCGTATCTGTATTTGTTACCTTCCATAATACAGATACGCTTGTCCCATTTAACTGATATCTAATCTCCAGACGGAATGCAAATGGATATTTTGCTATTGTACTATCGTTGGACTCCAGCACAAACCACAATGTATCAGCCGTCTGGCTTTCCAGCGTAAACTCCATATCTCTCGCAAAGCCATGCTGAGACATTGCATAAGTTGTTCCATTATAGCGATACTGCTTATCCTTTACGCCGCCGACAAATGGAAATAAAACTGGTGAATGTCTCTTCCAATACTTTGGATTTGCATCAAATAAATACTCTTTCTTTGTCTTTTTGCCCATCAGACGCACCAGCTCTGCGCCATGGCTTTCGATTTCCAGATAAATATGCTCATTTTCCAACTGATATACTGCCATCTTTATTCCTCCTGTAATATTTTATCGCTTATTTCCTTTCTCAAGCAGACAGACGGTCTCCACGTGCTCTGCCTTGGTCCACGGGAACATGTCAACCGGCGTTGCCTGCTTTGCATGATAGCCCTTCTTTGCAAGATATTTGAGATCTCTCGCTAATGTCTGCGGATTACATGAAACATATACAATGCGCTTTGGTGCAAGAATTGCTGCGGAGTCCATGAACGCCTCGCTGCTTCCACTTCTTGGCGGATCCATAAAAACCACATCCGCGTGACTGCCCTCCTCGGCCATTTGTGTCATCTGTTCTCCGGCATCACCCTGAAGAAAATGAATGTTTGTCACATGATTTGCCTTTGCATTTGCAATGGCATCCTTTACAGCAAGGGGATTTAACTCGATTCCAAGCACAGTCTTCGCCCTGGACGATGCCGTCATTCCGATGGTTCCGATTCCGCAATAAGCGTCAATCGCTATCTCTTTTCCTGTGAGATCTGCAAGCTCTATTGCCTTTTCATACAGCTTCTGCGTCTGCACCGGATTGACCTGATAGAACGACTGTGCCGAGATACGAAAACGATTGCCACACAGAACATCCTCAATGTACCCCTTTCCGTATAGGACAACATTTCGCTCGCCAAGCACCATGCTGGTCATACGGTCATTTATATTTAACACAACACTTGTAATCTCCGGATGCAGCTTTCTCAATGCCTTTACGAAGTTATTCTTGGACGGAAATACCGGTGACGTTACAACGAGAATCACAAGCACCTCACCTGTCGTAAAACCACGCCTGATCATTACATGACGCAGCAAACCGTAATGTGTGCGCTCACTGTAGATTGTTACCTTGAACGACTTGAGTAATCCTCTGATGTCACAGATAATTTGATCCGCTGTCTGGTCCTCCAGCAAACAGGAATCCACTGGCACTACGCTATGACTGCCCTCCTCATAGATTCCTGAAAAGATCTCTCCTTTCTTATAAGAAAAGGTTGCCGTCACCTTGTTGCGGTAATAGTATGGTTCCTCCATTCCGATGATCGGATTTACCGGACAAACTCCCTTCAGCTGTGTTCTAACGTACTGTTCTTTTTCTTTAAGCTGTTTTTCATAGCTTCCATTAATATAAGTGCAGCCGCCGCACATACCGGCCGCTGCACACTTGTTTGCATTTTTTGTATTAGTTGTCTTCACTTTCGTCTTCTCCATTTGCTGACGTTTCGTTTGATGTACCAGATACACTTGTCTCACCTAACTCACACTTTGACAGAATCTGACTGCTCAATCCCTGAAGGGATGCCAGATTAAAGCTGTCATTACCGGACACAGTCATGCCATGGCGTGATGCCAGATCACTTGTATAATCAGACAGAGGATAGGTCGTAACAATGTCATAATACTCGCTAGACTCTTTCTGCTCGTAATGCGTTACAACAAAATCAAGCGAATAGTCAGAAATATAAGTTCCGTTCTCATCCTTCTTGATCGTCACATTTGCCTGACCTCCAAGCATATTTTCCAATGTATTCTGAATAGACTGGAAATTGCCAAGTGAATAATAAACCAGTGTGCGATCACCATTCTCTGCTGTCACCCACTTAACTGGCTCAACTACATGCGGATAGGAACCGATAATCAGATCCACCCCGTTATCTGCAAGAAACTGTGCCTGCTGCTCCTGTTCTTCCGTATAATCCATGTTGTTCTGCTCACCCCAGAACGGGAATGCAATAATAAAGTCAGCCTCCTCGCGTGCCTGCTTTAAAATGTTAGACAGCCAACTCTCATCATACTCATTTAACAGGTACGGACTTCCGTCCAAATCTGCTGTCTGATTAGAGCCATAGCTGTAGTTGATCATTGCAATCTTAATATTATTGACCTCGACATAGACTGGAGCATCCTTTACCTCTCTGGAGCTGTTTACACCAAGAAGCGTCACATCCGGGCAGTTTGTGCTGAAATAACTCATCATGGTATTCAAACCATCGCGGCCTTCGTCCATGATATGGTTGTTTGCTGCCAGCACAACATTAATACCCGCATCACGGATACTGTCAGCCAGCTCGACTGCTGTATTAAAAATACCTGTCTCGGTGGAAGTAGCGCCAAGCGCACTTCCACCAAGTACGGTATCCTGACTGATCACTGCCAGATCCGCAGCCTTAAAGATACTTGCCATGTTAGCAAAATGATTGGTGAAATCATATGTCCCGTCAGTCTTCTGTGCACTCAGCGTACAAGAACGATGCATCAAATTGTCACCCACTGCAACAAGTGTTGCACTTGTCGGCTCAGATGTTTCCTCTGTAGTAGCCTCAGTCTCTGCCTGCGCCTGCTTTGTGGATGCCTGCGCATCAACATCAATCTGATAACCCAGATCCTGTACTTGAGCCTGCGTATTTGTGCTTGTACTTGACTTTGTATTTTTAAAACCAGATAATAAAATACTTCCATAGTGATAACCCATATAGCCGATTACTGCTACTGTCACTAGCATTTCAATTCCTAGTATCATATATAATAGCTTAAAGGAATTCTTTTTTTCCTTCTTTTTCTTGCGGGACTTACTCATTCTCACTTTTTCCTTTCCATTCTATGTCCTGATCAGATACGGGTAATATGCTCAGAATCCGCCCTTTGGGCTGCTTCCTCACGTTTTGGGGGCATAAGCTCAGAATCCTTTCCGTGCAATCAAGGACAGTCTTCTGCGCTCCCCCAGTATCTTATCACATTATAAAACAGCAATCATAATTTTACAAGAAATTTTCTTATTTTTTAACGCGAAAAGGCACCGGACATTTCTGCCCGGCACCTCTATTCATATACTCACATAATCTTTCGATTTGATAAGCTGACGCATTCAAGTCACACCCACTGCTTACTGCTTTTCGCAATTGAAGCAGGCGGCTTACTCGATTTGGTTAAACAATACCCTGAGCGTTCATAGCATCTACGACCTTCTCAAAGCCTGCAATGTTTGCACCCATTACATAGTTTCCTTCATAGCCATATTTTTTAGCTGCCTCGTCAACCTTCTTGAAGATGTTGATCATAATATTGTGCAGCTTCTCATCAACTTCCTCGAATGTCCAGGAAAGTCTCTCACTGTTCTGGCTCATCTCAAGTGCGGAAGTAGCAACACCACCTGCATTTGCTGCCTTTCCTGGCATGAACATAATTCCGTTCTCTAAGAAGAAGTCAGTAGCCTCTCTGGTGGATGGCATGTTAGCACCCTCTGCTACTAAGAAGCATCCGTTTGCCTTTAACTGCTTTGCATCCTCAAGATCCAGCTCATTCTGAGTTGCGCATGGAAGAGCGATATCACACTTAACGCTCCATACACCCTTGCCCTCATGATACTCTACGCCTGGCTTAGCCTCTGCGTACTCCTTGATTCTTCCGCGGCGAACTTCCTTGATCTGCTTTACCAGATCCAGATCGATGCCGTTTGGATCATAAATCCAACCGTTGGAATCGCTCAAGGTAACAACCTTCATGCCATACTGCTGAGCCTTCTCAGTGGTATAAATTGCAACATTACCGGAACCGGAAACTGCAACTGTCTTTCCTTCCATGGTCAGACCTGCATTTAACAGCATCTCACGAACCATGTATACCAGACCATAACCGGTAGCCTCTGTTCTTGCAAGAGAACCACCATAAGTCAGTCCCTTACCAGTTAAAACACCCTCATACAGGCCAGTCAGTCTCTTGTACTGTCCGTACAGATAACCGATCTCTCTTCCGCCTACACCAATATCGCCAGCCGGTACATCTGTATCTGCGCCAATATGACGATAAAGCTCTGTCATGAAGCTCTGGCAGAATTTCATGATCTCACGATCAGACTTACCCTTCGGGTCAAAGTCAGAACCACCCTTGCCGCCTCCAATTGGAAGTCCGGTCAGAGAGTTCTTGAAGGTCTGCTCAAATCCAAGGAATTTAATAATACCCAGATTTACAGATGGATGAAGACGAAGACCACCCTTGTACGGTCCGATTGCACTGTTAAACTGTACGCGGAATCCTCTATTTACATGTGCCTGTCCATTGTCATCTACCCACGGTACACGGAATGTAATAATACGTTCCGGCTCTGTCAATCTCTCAAGTAATGCATCCTTGCGATACTGCTCCTCGTTTGCCTCGATTACAGGACGAAGGGAATCAAGAACTTCCTTAACTGCCTGCTGAAACTCCTTTTCTCCAGGATTCTTCTCTGCAACTAACTGCAGCACTTCATCTACGTAAGACATTATGACCTCTCAATCTGTCGCTCTGGGCGACTCTTCGCGATATCCGGCGCTGTTCCCGAATACCGGAGTGAATACATTTTTTCACTCTATCTATTTTCCAACCCGAAACCTAAGGATGTCCGAACTATGCTGTCAATCGGGAGGTCAATCAAAAACCGATCGTAAAACCGACATTTACATGTTACTACATGAATTAAATTACGTCAATACCTGTTTTTTAAAAACAAAATAAATTTTTTGCAATATTTTTGCATATTTATTCAATGCGTTCTGGTAAAGCGGCAAAGTGATAATTTTTTCCGTCCACATTGCACATGTTAACTACTCACCTCCTAAAGGTAGCGGGTAGTTGGCAATGCGAAGTAAAAAGTTTTCATTTTACAAAAATTGATATAAAAAACACCCAAAGGCAGACTAACTCTATCAGCAGTACATATCACCTCTGGGTGTTCATTTATTTTATATCATTTCCGTAACTATTTAGAAATCGAACTTGTCATCGAAGTAAGCCTTCAAATCTGCGATTGCTACGCGCTCCTGCTTCATGGTATCGCGGTCACGCACAGTTACACAGCCATCGGTCTCAGAATCAAAGTCATAGGTGATGCAGAAAGGAGTACCGATCTCATCCTGTCTTCTGTAACGCTTTCCAATCGCACCACGATCATCGAACTCACAGTTGTACTTCTTGCTCAGCTGCTCATATACCTTCATAGCACCCTCGTTGAGCTTCTTAGAAAGTGGAAGCACACCAATCTTAACAGGAGCCAGTGCCGGATGGAAATGAAGTACTGTACGAACATCGCCCCCCTCTAACTCTTCCTCATCATATGCAGCACAAAGGAATGCCAGTGTAACACGGTCGGCACCAAGAGATGGCTCGATAACATATGGGATGTAACGTTCCTTCTTTTCATCATCAAAGTAAGTCAAATCCTCACCAGATGTGTTCTGATGCTGAGTCAGATCATAATCGGTACGGTCTGCGATACCCCACAGCTCGCCCCAACCAAATGGGAATAAGAACTCGATATCAGTTGTTCCCTTAGAATAGAAGCACAATTCTTCCGGAGAATGGTCTCTTGCACGCATCTCATCGTCCTTGATACCAAGACTCTTTAACCAGTCGATGCAATACTGACGCCAATACTGGAACCACTCAAGGTCGGTTCCCGGCTCACAGAAGAACTCTAACTCCATCTGCTCAAACTCTCTGGTACGGAATGTAAAGTTTCCAGGAGTAATCTCGTTTCTGAAGGACTTTCCGACCTGACCGATGCCAAATGGAATCTTCTTACGGGAGGTTCTCTGAACATTCTTGAAGTTTACAAAAATACCCTGTGCAGTCTCCGGACGAAGATATACAGTATTCTTTGCATCCTCGGTAACGCCCTGGAATGTCTTGAACATCAGGTTGAACTGACGGATATCTGTAAAATCATGCTTACCACAGGTCGGACAGCAGATATTCTTTCCATCGATAAATTCCTTCATCTCCTGTGTGGTCCAGCCATCGATTGGCTTCTCTGGCTCTTTGCCCTGTTCTGCATAATAATCCTCAATCAGCTTGTCTGCGCGGAAACGCTCATGACAGCACTTACAGTCCATTAACGGATCGGAGAAACCACCCAGATGACCGGATGCTACCCATGTCTGCGGATTCATCAGGATCGCACAGTCTACACCTACGTTGTAAGGATTGCCGGTAACAAACTTCTGCCACCATGCTTTCTTTACATTGTTCTTCAGCTCGACACCGAGATTTCCATAATCCCAGGTATTTGCCAGACCACCGTAGATCTCGGAACCTGGATATACGAAACCTCTGGATTTTGCAAGCGCTACAATTTTCTCCAACGTTTTTTCCATAATCGTTCTTCCTCTTTTCTGCGGCAGGAATGCCGCGTGAATCTCTTTAATAATATCAGATTACCTTATACAGTGCAAGCAAGTTTTATTTGAAAATAATATATCCGCCATCATTACCGGTAATCTGTGCACAGTTCGATGCCACTACCGTTACATTTGAGGACACATATGCGATGTCATGCTCACCAAATACAGTTACCGGATAATCCGCATACACCAGACAATAGTCAGTCTTCTTCATCAGATCTTCCGCACTTATGCTCTTCTTACCGTCGCTTGTAACAAACTCACCGCTAAGGGTCATCGTACTGCTGCCAAGCTGTGATGTGTAAAGCTTAGTGCCACCTGCTAACTGAATTTCAGCTGAGTTAAAACCTGTGTAGGTATCACCATTTGCGTAGGTAAATACAACACTTGCCTTCTTATCCTTTACAGTCGCAGACTCATAGCATACTGGAAGAAGAATGCTGTCTTTTTCCTCGTCTGTCATCTGATCATAGCTATAATACTCACAACCATAGACATTTGTATTGAAAGACAGTGCTTCCTGCTGTGCAACACCAGCAAGTTCATCGATGCTGTAATAATCCTTGTCAAAGTCGGAGATCATGGCAGCACGGATCGTAGCGTTGTCCTGCACGTAAATGCTGTTTTCGGCCTCTGTAAAGTCATATGACTTTGTAAATAGTCCGCAGCCTGCAAGACTGACTGCCGCCACCAGCCCTACCATAAGATTGACTGTTTTTGTCCGTATCATCCTGTTTCTCATACTTTCTTTCCTCTCATTTGCTGCCTCTTTTCGGCAGAGACTTATCTTTTATACATTCTATGGTATATTAGCGAATATTTCAAGTACAAAATCTTCCGATTTCATTAACATTTCTTTACAAAAGTATCGGCATTATGCTTGTTTCGTGAAACGCCGCATTTCTTCCAACACCGTTAATGATTTAAATTCCCGTGGAAGGTATCGCCTGCGCCATTTTTCCGCCAAATCGCAAAGCGTCTGCAGCACTGTCTTTTCCACGCAGAATGTATACAACTTTCCAATCGGTGCAGTCAAAATGTACTGAAGCGTGTACATCGTTGATTCATCCAGATAGACACGCTGATATGTCTGTTTATCACGTTTTGCATTCGCACAATCCTCACAAATGCAATTTCCACGCTCAATTGACAGCCATCCCTTTGCGAGCCTGCTGCCGCAAACTCTGCACTCAAATATCTGCGGATACACACCCATCACAGTAAACAGGCGAATTTCGTAAATCAAGCGCACCAGCTCATCCGGGATTGCCTGATTTTCCAGTGCCTTTAGGGAAAAGTAAAGCAGATTTAGCAGTTCTTTTGCATCATCATTTTCCTCTGAAGCAAAGCCTGCCGCCTCAAGAAAATAGCATCCATAGGCCATCTTTGTGACATCGATATTGATTGCCTCGAAATATTCCTTTATCGAGGCGGATTGCACAGTATACGAGTCACGGCCTGCATGCAACGAGAATTCTCCCATCGAAAATGGACGCGCCGCGGCAAGCAGAGAACTGTTTGGACGTCTCGCACCCCTCACAAATGCACTTATACGTCCCAAATCTGTTGTCAGAAGCACAATTCGCCTGTCATATTCGCCGATTGGCATGGCAGACAGCACCATTCCACTCACCGTTACTGTATCCATTTGTTTTCCTTTCCTTAATTCGTTTATGAGCAAAACTAAGCTGCGTAGCAGCGACTCACGGAACGTGCGATTTTGTGAATGGGCGTACCGTGAACGCCGGTAGTATAGTTGGAACACACTGAATTGGGTTCGTCGACAAAGTCACTTCACCGAGTAGGCACTTCGTAAAGCTTCCCCGTGACTTTGCTTATTGCTCGTCCTCGTGATATCCGAAATTCTTCATGTAAAGATCGCTGTCTCTCCAGTCCTTACGCACCTTAACAAACAGCTTTAAATTGACCTTCATCTCCAGCATATCCTCGATATCGCGGCGCGCGTCGCTTCCGATAGCTTTTAACATTGAGCCGCCTTTTCCAATGATAATGCCCTTGTGGGACTCACGCTCGCAGATGATGGACGCCTCGATGTCCATAACAGAACCGTCCGGGCGCTCTTTCATCGTCTCAATGGTGACTGCAATGCCGTGTGGAATCTCCTCCTGAAGACGCCTGAGTGCCTTCTCACGAATCAGCTCAGCTGCAATCTGACGCATCGGCTGATCGGTGACGGTATCCTCATCGTAATACATCGGACCGTAAGGTAAATAACGAAATACTGTGTCAAGCAGCATATCAGTATTAACACTTCTAAGTGCAGAAACGGCTACGACCTCGTTGAAATCTGCAATCTGGCGGTATGCCTTGATGCACTCTGCCACGGCTTCCTTCTTTACAGTATCGGTCTTATTGACGATCAAAAAGACCGGACACTTTAACTGGCGCAGCTTCTTTGCAATCTCCTGCTCACCTCTTCCGATAAAAGTGGTCGGCTCAACTAGCCACATAACAATATCTGCCTGCGAAAAGGTCTTCTGCGCAACCTCTACCATGTACGTTCCCAGACGATTCTGCGCCTTATGGATGCCTGGCGTATCCAGAAAAACGGCCTGGCCGCGCTCGTCTGTATAGACGGTACGAATCTGATTTCTTGTTGTCTGCGGCTTTCTTGATGTGATTGCAATCTTCTGTCCGATCAGATGATTCATCAGTGTGGACTTACCTACATTTGGGCGTCCGACCAGTGCAATAAAGCCTGATTTTTTCTGTTTTTCCATATTTCCTCTTTCTAAAAAATGTTAACTGGTGTTCACCGAGTAGGCTTTTCATATACTTCCTCTCACGCGAACTGTAACAAAGCTTATAAAGAACGCACATTTGCAAACAACGCGCGATTCTCCTTAATCTTATTCTCATTTCCGACAACACACAGACTGTTTTCACCTAGCACAGCCTTCGCATACGGCACAAGTGCGCGAATATCCGCTGCAGTTGTTTGAAGCACTTCATCGCGCTCCTTCTGAAGTTGCTCTCTCGTAATACCGCTTAAGTATGCAGTCAATCCACGAACACCGAGTGCTGCCGGATTCTTTGGAATGTCCATCTCGCTGATAGCACCTATAACGAAGCGATCCATGCTGCGCTCATCCTGATTGAAGCTTTCCAGATAGGCAGGAAGCTGCTCATATACTTCGTTAGACTCTGCCAGTTTCGGATCCAGATATGATACCATGTAGCAGTCGCCATCGCGCCCCATACCGGACATACAGCCATAAGCACCGCCCTTTACACGCAGGCGAATCCACAGATAATCATAATTTAATATGTTCTGCAAAACAAGGAGTGAACCCTTAAATGGCAACCCTGCATCCTTATAATTGCCAGTTCTGGCAACAAATTGAATCTGCGATGCACAGCAGATACCTTCATTTTTCTTTTCAAGCGGCATCTCCCATTGTGCTTTTTTTAATGCTTCATCCGGCATATCCAAAATCAGTGCATTCATCGCTGCTGTAAGCATTTCAAAGCCTTCCTCGTCTGCAGTAAAGCTGACAATCATCGCCTCTTTGTTGAACAGGCGGCGACTGACAGCTTTCAGCGTTTCAATAATGGTACTCTTTCGCTCATCAAAATGCTCGTACAAATCATTTAAAAATTCGTAGAACGAAATACCTGTCATCAGCTCATTTAAATATCCCGACTCGCTATGATAGGACGATGCACGCTTAATTGCCGTATTATGCCCAGCGCTCTTTAAGCGCTCGTAAAGCTGTGAGCGCGTCTCACCAATGATCTCATACAAGCGTTTTTCGTTTGACAGATCAGACGCATACATCATTTCCTTTGTCAAACGAATCGCTGTCTCAAGCTCATTATAAAATGCCTTAATTCGGAATGAGAAACGCACAGTCGGATGACCATTTTCAGGCTGAATCACAACAAAACCAGGATCAATGCCGCCAGTGTGAATATTGATCTCATCCATTAGTTCAGTATAACTGTATGGACCTGCCCCGACCACACCTAAAATCTGCTTTAACAATGACAGATATGGAAGCTCAGAAAGTGATGCAAAGTCGGCATCAAACACAAGTTCCAGATAGCCGATCTTTTTTGTGGACATTTCGTGGAACAATACCAAAGTGCCACCGATGCTTCGCTCCTCATTGTACAGTGGGAGTACCTCACGCTCTATATCAGCGCGTGTCAGCATCGGAACAGTCTCAAGTTCTTCCTTCGTGCTCGGTGTCTCCTGATATTCCTTTAATTCCTTTGTGTGACGTACAATCGCCTCGATCTCCTCATTTGAGAGTGTTTCTTTGTAAGCACGAAGCTTTGCGGCAACCTTTGCCTCATTCTCGGTATCAAGACCCGGCTTTGGAACTGCCATTGCTACAACGCCGAAATTATTATCAATCAGGCAGTCAGTAATTAACTGTTCAAAATAATTGCTCTCTGCCTTTTTGTAAAGCTCCTCCATTATATCCTGTGTCTCAAGAAGCAAAAATGCAGCATTATCATCGTACAGCCAACTGTCAAACACATCCAGACCATACATCAGACCCTTCGGCCAACGGCCAAAGTCGCCCTCCTTTAATCGAAACTGTAAACTGTTCAAGCCCGCTAGAAGTGAACGTTTATTTAAACCATCTGCGACAAGCTTCTTTAATGTAGACTCAATTGTCTGGACGAAGGCGTCACGTTGCTCTGGTGCTGCGCCCTTTGCTGTCACCTCGAAGGATGGCTGAAGGATACCATCATTAAATTCACCATAAATGTCCACTCCAATGCCTGCATCCAAAAGTGCCTGCTTAAGCGGTGCGCCCGGTGCATCAAGAAGCACATACTCAAGCACTTGAAAAGCCAGATATTTTTCACGGTCAAGCGCATTTGATACCACCTTCGACCAAGTAAAATAGGTACCCTCGTCATCATCCTCAGATGCCGCATAAGAAAACTCTATCTGCTTCATCGCATCAAATGGCTTCTGCGGCGCGATTGTTGAGTCAATCTCCTGTTTTTCATAGTGACTTAAATACTCGCGATCCATCCAATTAAGTGCCTCTGCCATGTCAAGATCGCCATACAGATAAATATAGCTATTGGATGGGTGATAATATTTCTGATAAAATGCCAGATAGTCCTCATAAGTCAGATCCGGGATACACTCCGGATCACCGCCAGACTCAAACGCATATGTCGTATCCGGATACAAGGCTTCCTGCACATGGCGTCCGAGCACTTCATCAACGTTTGAAAAAGCTCCCTTCATCTCATTATAAACGACACCATTATACGTCAGCTCACCATCCGGACTTTCCAGCTCGTAGTGCCAGCCTTCCTGCTCGAAGATTTTTCGCTCCTTTGTGATATTCGGATGAAAAACACCATCCATATAGACAGACATCAGATTAAAGAAATCCTTGTCATTTGTGCTTGCGAGCGGAAACATCGTTTTGTCTGAATAAGTCATTGCATTCAAAAAGGTGTTGAGTGAGCCCTTTGCCAATTCCACAAACGGATCCTTGACTGGATACTTGTCGGAACCGCACAAAACAGTGTGCTCAATGATGTGTGCAACACCGGTGCTGTCAGTCGGAACTGTGCGAAATGCAATGTTAAATACCTTATTGCTGTCATCATTTTCAAGCACAAAAACACGTGCGCCCGTCTTTTTGTGACGCATCAAATATCCCTCGCTCTCAAGCTCCTTCACATAATGGTGTTCAATCAGCTCATACTGCGGTATTTTTGTCAAATTCATTTCTTCTGCCTTTCCATCACTGCTTTTCGCTCTCCGGCTCCTGGCGACGCAAAATATCCTGCGGCTCTGGTGTGCCGTCAAATACAACATGAAGCATCTGCTTTGGATGCGGTGCGCTCTCCTGCGCATTGCCGTCTTCATCAAAAATACCAATAACATTCAGTGGAATGTTTCGTCCATCCGGCCTCATCACCTCGATTGTCTCACCAACACTGAATTTATTTTTCTGCTCGAATACGCTGCATCCGTTCTCATCAATTGACTCTACTGTTCCCAGATAGGTATAATTCTTTACATAGGTATTGCTGTTGTAAATCTGCGCATCGTATGTTGGCTTTCCATAGAAAAATCCAGTCGTAAACTCACGATAGGTACATTTTCCAATTTCTTCCTTGTACCACTCCATGTTTGCCTCATACTTCTTTGGATCTTCAAAATAATCGTCAATCGCCTTGCGGTAGGTGCGCGCTACAGTCGCCACATACAGTGCCGTCTTCATGCGTCCCTCGACCTTCAAGCTATCGATGCCACAAGCAATCAAATCCGGAAGATGCTCGATCATGCACAAATCCTTTGAATTAAAGATGTATGTGCCGCGCTCATTCTCATATACAGGATAGTACTCGCCCGGACGTGTCTCTTCGACGATGGAATACTTCCAGCGGCACGGATGGGTGCAGGCACCCTGATTTGCATCGCGTCCGACCATGTAGTTACTAAGAAGACATCTTCCAGAATAAGAAATGCACATCGCACCATGTACAAACGTCTCTATTTCAAGCTCATCCGGGATATGCTCACGAATCTGCTTTAACTCGTATAGAGACAGCTCTCTTGCGGAAACGACACGCTTTGCACCAAGCTGATGCCAGAAATTATAAGTTCCATAATTACAGTTGTTTGCCTGAGTGCTAATGTGAAGCTCCATCTCTGGAAGCTCCTGCTTTGCAATCATGAAAATGCCCGGATCGGAGATGATCAGCGCATCCGGTTCAATCTTTTTTAACTCACGAAAATACTCACGTACACCGTCTAAATCGTCGTTATGTGCCAGAATATTGGCAGTCACATAAACCTTTACTCCGTGTGCATGTGCAAAACAAATGCCCTCCGCCATATCCTCTTTGCTGAAATTCTTTGCCTTTGCCCGAAGGCCGAATGCCTCACCGCCGATGTAGACCGCATCTGCCCCGTAAGTGACAGCAGTCTTTAATACGTCAAGGCTGCTTGCCGGAATCAAAAGCTCTGGCTTTTTTTTCATTGCCATATCACATTTCCTCCGTGTTTTTCTTCATTGTCAGTGAGACGCCATCTCCAATTGGAATAACAGATGTGGTAAGCTCTGGTGTATGCGTAAGCATCGTCAAATACTCTCTCATCCTGCTGTGAATCGTGCGGTTGCGTCTCGTCACCGCAAATCTAGACTCCAAAACATCACCATCCTGAAGTACATTGTCTGAAAACAAAAGTCCATCCGGTGCCAAAAGCCGCAGCACATCCGGAAGGAAATGAATATACTGACCCTTTGCCGCATCCATAAAGATCAAATCATACGGCTTGTCCAGTGTCTTTAAAATATCGGCTGCATCACCCTCAAGCAATGTGATATCGCCGCCTCTTGGCGCCCGTGCAAAATTGCGCTTAGCCTCCTCGATGCGCGGCGGATACTTCTCTATAGTAGTAATTTTCGCATTTTTAGGCATCACTTCGCTCATGCGTATAGCAGAATATCCCACTGCTGTACCTACTTCTAAAATAGAAATCGGTCGTTTCAGCTGAATCAAAAACAGTAGAAAACTGGCAGTTTCCGGCCGAATGATCGGCACGTCTCCTGCCAGCGCATCTCTTTGGATTTCTTCACTCAAAGCGCTCCCCGGTAATTCCAGGGAGCGAATATAATCGGTTGCCCGCTCAAAATCAAACATTGAATTACTCCACTTCCATGATAATCGGAAGAATCATCGGACTGCGCTTCATCTTCTTCCACAAGAAGTTGCTCAAGCTGTCACGAATCTCATTCTTGATCTTGGACCAATCGGAAATCTTGTGATCCAAGCAGTCAAATACAGCATCCTCTACAACCTGCTGAGCCTCGACCATAAGATTCTCAGACTCACGAATATAGACAAAGCCTCTCGATACGATGTCCGGTCCGGCAAGGAGATTATTCGTGTAACGTTCCAGTGTCAAAACAACAATAATGATACCATCCTGTGACAAATTCTGACGATCACGCAAAACGATATTTCCAACGTCACCTACACCAAGTCCATCTACGAGGATACCGCCGTGTGTTACCTGTCCGGTGACAAGTGCACTCTCATCACTAAGCTCCAGTACATCGCCAGACTGAATCATAAAAATGTTGTCCTTCGGGATACCGAGGGATTCTGCAATTTCAGCCTGTGCCTTTCTGTGGCGGAACTCACCATGAACCGGGATGGAATACTTTGGGCGAACAAGTGAGTACATTAACTTGATCTCTTCTTGACACGCATGACCAGATACATGAGTATCCTGATAGATAACCTCTGCACCAAGCATAGATAGTTCATTGATGACCTTAGATACAGACTTCTCATTTCCCGGAATAGGATTTGATGAGAAGACAACCAAATCACCCGGGCATATGCTTACTTTTCTGTGGATAGCTGCTGCCATACGGGACAATGCCGCCATGGACTCACCCTGACTGCCGGTCGTGATAATAACAGTCTTTTCCGGCGGATAATTACGAAGCAGCTCGATGTCAATCAGTGTTCCCTCTGGAATGTTTATATAACCAAGCTCGCTTGCCTTGCCGATGATGTTGACCATGCTTCGTCCCTCTACGACAACCTTACGGTCGTTCTTGTAAGCAGTATTTATAATCTGCTGTACACGGTCCACATTTGATGCGAATGTTGCAACGATGATTCTCTGGTTTCTGTGCTCTGAGAAAATCGTATCAAAAGTGTGACCGACGGTGCGCTCCGATGCAGTAAATCCAGGGCGCAGCGCATTGGTACTATCGCAAAGAAGTGCTAACACACCCTTCTTTCCCAGTTCAGCAAATCGTTGTAAATCAGCCATATCGCCAAATACTGGTGTGTAATCGATTTTGAAGTCTCCAGTGTGAACGATAGTTCCTGCCGGTGAAGTGATTGCAAGCGCTGCCGCATCAACAATACTGTGGTTAGTGCGGATAAACTCAACACGAAAATCGCCCGCGCTGACTGTCTGGCCGTACTTTACCACCTTTCTCTTTACACTCTTTGTGATACCATGCTCCTCAAGTTTTCCCTCGATGATTCCAAGAGTCAGCTTTGTTCCGTACAACGGAACATTGATCTCCTTAAAGAAAAACGGCAGTGCGCCAATGTGATCCTCATGACCGTGGGTGATAAATACACCCTTTACCTTGTGAATGTTCTGCTTCAGATACGTGATATCCGGAATGACCATATCAATACCCAGCATCTCATCCCCTGGGAATGACATACCGCAGTCTACTACGATGATGCTCTCTCCATACTCAAACACCGTCATATTCATTCCGATTTGCTCAAGACCTCCTAACGGTATGACCTTGACACTTGTTTCAACTGTACTCAAACCTTACCTCCTTTTCCCTGTTCATTTATGAAACAGCTCTTTATTCTGCCGTAACTTCTCTGTCCAATGTTTCGTTTCATAGAACAATGTGGAGTTTCCATCCACTTTGCTGCCATGAGTTTCAGGCTATGATACGATTACTCAATGGTAATGTCTTCATCGGAAAGGAGTTCTTCAAATACTTTCGAAACAGCGTCAAGTTCGGTCTCGTCCTCAACCAGCTCATAAACGGCATCCGGATCCTCCGGGCGTGATGTATCCTTTAAAATCAGACACTCTGCATCCTCATCATCCGAATCTGCCACCAACAGATAATCGTTTCCGCCAAGCCTTGTCTCCTCTATCACATAGAACTCTGCTTCTGTCCCATCGTCTGCTGTCAAAATGATCTTATCTTCCATTCGCCTTCTCCAGTCTTTTCCCTAGTCTGCTGTGTTTTCATAACTTCCAGGTTTTAATTTTTATTTATTTTATTCGTTTGCTGTGTTTCCGTGTCTAACCCGTTCTTGGCAACCGCCTGATTCTTTTTGAAATTTTCCATATAATCCTGCAAAATCAATCCTGCTGCTACCTGATCGATCACGGTTTTTCTTTTTTCCTTCGGCATACCGCACTCCTGCAAAATCTCATCGGCTGCAACTGTTGTCAGCCTCTCATCCTGCATGATAACCTCAAGCCCGGTTCTGCGCTCCAGCATTGCTTTAAACGCAAGCGCCAACTCTGCTCGCTCTCCTGCTGTTCCATCCATATTGACGGGAAGCCCTAAAATGATCTTCTCGATCTGATACTCCTTTGCCAGCTCCTCAATGCGTGCAAGTGTACGCCGCAGTTTATTTTCTTCTTTTCTTGTAATGGTTTCTAACGGCTGGGCAGTATACCCCAACGGGTCACTGACTGCCACTCCCACTGTCTTGGAACCATAGTCGAGTCCTAGTAATCTCACTTTTCTCTCTGCCTTTTCTATTAATGCAACCGTCAACAATGCCCTAAAGCTTTTTCCTCCACGGACACTGAACTGCTGCGATCAATCAGTCCTTGCACTTGGTTTCTACATAATTTCTCATCAGTTCTTCGAGAATCTCGTCTCGTTCAACCTTCATGATGAGGCTTCTTGCATTGTTGTGGCTGGTAATATAGGTGGGGTCTCCAGACATAATATATCCAACAATCTGGTTGACTGGATTGTACCCCCTCTCTACCAGCGCCTGATATACTTTCAGAATAACTTCTGAAACTGAAATTCGCTTTGTCTGATTGACATCGATAAATTGAGTATTTTTTAAATCTGCCATTGATTCACGCCCTTCCTACAGTCCAAAACCTGCTAAACAATGATATTGTAATACATTTCGCCTCTTTCGGCAAGTGTTTTTTTGTTCACCAGTTCAGACGTCCAGCCAGATTCAGACAAATCTCATGCTTGCATGAAGATTTTACAAATCAGCAAGGTATCCCCTGAACTGTCGCTTATACTTGCCTTGCCTCCATCACATCTGCAGTCATCTCACCTTCGATGACTACGTCGATGATTGTGTTGTCTGGTGCATCCGTCTTTACTGCACATTTTATGTACTCTGGCGTATGACCGACCATATAAGAAGTGCCGCCAATTTCCTGACATTCCTCCAATAATACCTTGACATTCTTTCCAGTCCACTGTGTGCGAAAATCCTTTGTCATCTTCGATTCAAGCTCAGAAAGGACACCGCTTCGCTGTGCCTTTTTATCATCAGGCACCTGATTTTCCATCTTATCTGCTCTGGTTCCCTTTCTTCTGGAGTAACGGAAAATATGCATCTCATAAAAGTGAACTTTTTCAAGGAATTTCTTGGTTTCTTCAAATTCTTCTTCTGTCTCTCCTGGGAAACCTACGATTACGTCTGTTGTGATAGCCGGATGTTCAAAATTTTCCCGAAGAAGCTGACACTTTTCATAATATTCCTCCGGTGTATAATGTCTATTCATGCGCTTTAAAGTCGCCTCGCATCCACTCTGCAAAGACAGATGAAAATGCGGACATACCTTGTGAAGCTTCTTTAAACGGCAAACAAACTCCTCTGTGATAATGCGCGGCTCAAGAGAGCCAAGGCGGATACGGTTGATACCCTCGATTGGATGGATGGCTTCAATAAGTTCAATTAAGTGACTCTCCCCGTCAATTTCTCTCCCATAAGAACTTAAGTGGATACCAGTCAGGACCACTTCCTGAATACCTGCCTCTGCCAAACGCTTGATTTCCGATATTACACTTTCCATACGACGGCTGCGCACGCGACCTCTCGCATACGGAATGATACAGTAGCTGCAAAATTGATTGCATCCATCCTGTACCTTTACAAAGGCTCTTGTATGCTCCAATACCGTGCTGACCTCAAGTTCCTCGTACTGCTCCCTTTCTACGTCTGCAAGCACTTCATCAAAGGTTCTCCCCTCAAAATAAGCCTCAAGAGCTGAAACAATCTGGCGTTTTTGATTATTTCCGAGTACCAAATCCACCGCCTCGTCCGACTTCGCCTCTTTCTCGCTTACCTGTACGTAACAGCCTGTCGCTACGACAACGGCCTCAGGATTTAACTTCTTTGCGCGGTGCAGCATCTGTCTTGATTTGCGCTCCGCAATGTTTGTAACAGAACAGGTGTTGACAACATAAACATCTGCCTGTTCATTAAACGGAACAATGTCGTAGCCTGCTGTCTGCAGCAACTCTTCCATTGCTTCCGTCTCATATGCATTAACTTTGCAGCCCAGTGTGTGAAATGCTGCCCGTCTTCCCATATTTTTCATTTTCCTTTCTGTCGATTGTTACTACTACAATTTGCGCGTCCTGCCGCCTGTATTAGATTTTTTTGTGCACTTGTCTTTCGCACTCAACACTACAGTTTGTGCGTCCTGCCAGCTGTCTTAGTGAAGCGCACCTCGTGCAAACACGAGATGACAGGTCAGCATTCTGTGAACAGTAACAAAATTCTATGAAATAAACCTTGACTTTTCGCCCCTGAACAAGTAGTATAAAACTAAAGAAATGTGTTTGCTATTATGATATAATTTGTTCTTGAAAACAGTAAATTTATCTCAAACAAACACAAAAAACTCATAAGTATCATCTTCACAGGAGGGAATTATCATGGTTACAGTAAAAATTTGTTTAAATTCTATCGACAAGGTTAAGTCTTTTGTAAATGACCTGACCAAGTTTGATTCTGATTTTGACCTGGTATCCGGAAGATACGTTATCGACGCAAAATCCATCATGGGTATCTTCTCTCTGGATCTTTCCAAGCCGATTGACTTAAACATCCATGAAGAAAAGAATCTTGACGACGTTATGAAGGTTCTTGAACCATACATCATCAAGTAATTCTTTCAAATCAATTCAGAGATTATTTTATCTGACCGAGCAGGGCATCACGAATACATGTGATGCCCCATTTTTTTGCTGCAGTTTACATGTTCTGCTAGCTACCTCAGTAAACTAAGACGATAAATCTCGTGCTTGCATAAAGTCAACACTTGACTATGCCCCCCCACAGTGCCGAGACAATAAATCTTGTGCTTGCACGAAGCGACAGATTTGAACAATAACCAGCGTCCCGTAAACTGTAATATCAGGCCTTACACCAGATAACCTCTGCTGTATTTATGGCTTCTTCTACCATCGCATCAATCTTTTCTTCAAGCTTCTTCTCGGAATTACGAATCACCTTTACATTTGGCTTTGTAACCGGATGCTTTGCCACGAAAATAGTACAGCAGTCCTCATACGGCTGAATGGAAGTCTCAAAGGTATCAATTTTTTCTGCGACATCAACGATCTCCTGCTTATCAAAACCAATTACCGGACGATAAACCGGAAGAGTACAAACCTCATTTGTTGCCATCAGACTCTGCATAGTCTGGGATGCTACCTGTCCAATGCTCTCACCGGTAATCAAGCCGTGACAACCCTCTTTTAGTGCGATACGCTCAGCAATACGCATCATGTAGCGGCGCATGATAATAGTAAGCTCCTCATGTGGGCATGCATCATAAATATAGAGCTGAATATCAGTAAAGTTGATGACATGCAGCTTGATTGGTGTTGCATATTTCGACACAAGCTTTGCCAGATCAACAACCTTCTGTTTTGCTCTCTCGCTGGTGTACGGCGGTGCATGGAAATAAACAGCCTCAATTGTAACGCCTCTCTTTGCGATCATATATCCCGCCACCGGAGAGTCAATTCCTCCGGACAAAAGTAACATTGCCTTTCCTGCTGTACCGACCGGCATACCGCCTGCACCCGGGATGGATACCGAATATACATTGATGCAGGTATCACGAACTTCGACGGTCAAAAGTACCTGCGGATTGTGTACGTCAACGCGCACATTCTCATATGCTTTTAAAATTGCCTCACCCAGATCAGCATTCAACTGCTGAGAATCCTTTGGATAGTTCTTTCTTGCTCGGCGGCTGTGTACCTTAAATGTATAATCTGCCTGTGGATATACATTTCCCATATACTCCACAACCTGCTCTGCAAGCTTGTCATAGCCCTCATCTGCAAGCTGAACAACTGGACAAATCCATACGATACCAAATACATGCTTTAACGCATCGACTGCCTCATCAAAATCATACTCGCTGAGTGCCTGCACATAGATACGTCCAGACTCCTTCTTTACCTCAAACTCACCCTCAACACTCTCCATTGCCAGACGGATATGCTTTACAAGCGCATCCTCAAACAGGTAGCGGTTCTTTCCCTTTATGCCAATTTCGGCATACTTTATCAAAAATGCATGATATTTCATGTTTCTTTTTACCTCACAATTCTATTTTCACAGATTCAAGGCTCTTCTTTGAATCTCTTTTACGTCATTCGATTGTCCCGTTATGATTCATCGTCTAGTGTAGCGACGAAGCATCGGAAGCAGCTCCTTTAATGCTGTCAGCGCCGCATCCAGTTCCTCTGTCGTTGTCTCCTCACAGAAGGAAAAACGAAGCGTTCCCTCAAGCAGTTGCTTGTCCAGTCCGATTGCCTGAAGCGTTGTAGATAGTGCCGGATGATTTGATGAACATGCACTTCCCGATGAGACATAAATGCCACGATCACTCAGCGCATTTAAAAGCACCTCACTTCGCACACCTGAAAAGCTGATGCTCACAATATGTGGTGCGCGCTTGTCTAAGCATTCCTCACCATCCACAGTCTCATCCCAACCGTTTACGGTAATACCGTCAAGCTGATGGATCCTCTCCAAAAAGTAACGGCGAAGCTCATTTAAATGAGCCTTTTTCTGCTCAAACTGCTGGTACGCAATCTGTGCTGCCAGTCCCATTCCTGCTGCTCCCGGCACATTCTCAGTTCCGGAACGCATACCTGCCTGCTGACCGCCTCCGAAAATGATCGGATGTAGATTTACTTTGCTATTGCAATATAAGAAACCGGCTCCCTTTGGACCATGAAACTTATGTGAGCTGACAGATAACAGATCAATTCCCTGTTGCTTAGGGCGAATCATAAGTTTACCGTACGCCTGAATAGCATCAACATGGAATACTGCACCCGGTACTGTGCTGTGCACCAGCTTTGCAGCCTCTTCCACCGGCTGAATCGTGCCAATCTCGTTGTTGACATACATAATCGATACCAAAATCGTGTCCGGTGTCAAAGCCTCCTTTAGCTGTTCCAAAGAAATTAGACCTCTGTGGTCAACTGGAAGAAATGTAATATGAAAACCCTGCTCCTCCAAAAAGGAAGCCGTCGCCTTTATGCTTGGATGCTCAATCGACGTTGTGATAATATGATTTCCTTTTCGTTTGGCAGAAAGTGCTGTTCCAATCAACGCCATATTATTGGACTCGGTGCCGCCGGAGGTAATAATCAGCTCCTTTGAATCGACTTTCAATGTTGATGCGATGCGCTGTCTGGCTTCCTTGATGTAGCCTTCTGCCACCACACCCTTCTGATGACGGGAAGATGGATTTCCAAAGTCAACATCCATCAGATTTTTCATCAGCTCCTGCACCTGCGCATTCACACGTGTTGTCGCTGAGTTATCCAAATATGCTTCCATTTATTATTCCTCCAATACGTATCCGAGCATGGCAAGCACTGCCATTCCGGCTGTTTCCGTTCGTAAAATTCGTCTTCCAAGCGTAATTGCCTGTGCACCCTGATTTTCTGCCTGCGTTACCTCGTCATTCTCAAATCCGCCTTCCGGACCTATGAAAATAGCTGCCTGCTCACCCGGCTTTACCGCACTGAGCGCAGTGCGTGTTGCTTCCATATTCTTGGCATGTTCAAACGGGACTAAGACATGCTCCATACCGGCTGCATACGCAAGTGCCTCCTTGTATGTCATTAGCGGATGCACCTCGGGAATCAAGCCACGTCCAGCCTGCTTTGCAGCACTCTCGGAAATTGCCTGCCAACGCTTTCTTTTTGCTTCTTCCTTTTTACTGTCCAGCTTAACTACACAGCGCTTCATCTGCACTGGAACGATCTCATAAACGCCTAATTCCACACACTTTTGAATAATCGTCTCCATCTTATCAGCTTTGGGAAGCCCCTGAAACAACACAATCTTTGCCGGAAGCTCACTCGTCTTATCACTTACCTGCTCGATTGTCGCCGTCACTGACTCTGTTTCGAGCTGTGCAATACTGCACAGGTATTCATGGCTTCCATCATTAACGCAGATCTTCTCACCTGTCTTCATACGAAGCACATTTTTGATGTGATTGACATCACTTCCGAGAATCGTAACCTCCTGTGCTGCTACCTGCTCTGGCTGTATAAAAAAATGATACATATGATTACTTCCTTCTTGTTACGATGGAAACCCACTCGCCCTGATGCAGCACATCAAGCACCTCAAACTCCGGATTCTTTGCAAATGCATCCAGAACAGCCTGCTCCTTCATATCAATGATACCAGATGTAATGAACATACCGCCGTGCTTTACGTGAACAGCTACTACTGCCTGCAATGCAATGATAACATCCGCAAGAATATTTGCTACAACAACATCATATGCCTCGTAGCCAACCTCATCCTTGATTGTCTGGTCATCAATCAGATTTCCAATCAGAACCTTATACTGCTCTGGTGTAATACCATTTACTTCAGCATTCTCATGTGCTGCGTCAATCGCATTCTCATCAAGATCAGTTCCTACCACATGATCAGCACCACTTAACAATGCGCAGATAGATAAAATACCACTTCCGGTTCCAACATCCAAAACAGCATCACCCGGTTTTACATACTTGCGGATTCCTGCAATACAAAGCTGTGTGGTCTCATGCTTTCCAGTTCCAAATGCCATGCCAGGGTCGATCTGAATCAGCTTCTTATCTTCCATACCCTCCGGGATTTCTTCCCAGGTTGGCTTGATTAACAGATCATCGACAACGAATGGTTTGAAATACTGCTTCCAGTTGTTCATCCAATCCTTGTCCTCAGTCTCAGACGCGGTAATCTCACAAGAACCTGCATTTACATAAACACTGACCTCCTCTAATGCCAGCTTTACTGCTGCCAGTGTCGCCGGTACATCATAGGTATCATCCAGATAGAAACTGACCTTTGCCTCACCATCATCAGGTCCCAGATCTGGAAGCACATCAATAAACATGCCCTTTGTGTCGTTCTCTGTCAATTCTACTTTATCTTCAATCTCAATTCCCTCAATGCCTATCTCACTCAGCTTCTCACTGATGAAATCCTCTGCCGCTGTTGTTGTCTGAATTGTAAATTTCTTCCACTTCATAAATAAAATCCTTTCATCCTCGCAGGCGCAAACCTGCTTTTAAGTGACTGGTAGCTGGTAAAGCTATCCTTTTTATATTGTTTCTTTTAGTTTTAATCAGTTATACCTAATTTTCTTGTTTCTAATTCGATCGATCTGGCCTGTACTATTCATGCAGAGACGGTGTCTGTAAAATAGCTTTTCCAGACTGTAGCACACCATTTTCATCAAAATAATAACTTCCGTTTCCGATAGTCATCTCTCCGGTCACCATATCACCCGCCTGATAAAAATAGTATTGCTTTCCATCAAGTTTCAGCCAACCTGTATGCATCTTTCCATCCGGATCCATATAAAACTTTGTATCACCGTCTATCCAGCCTGTATACATCTGCCCAGTCGTATAATTAAAATAATAGCAGCCTTCCGCTAATTCCTGCCACTGTAAGCCAAGGGCTCCATTTTCATGCACGTAATAGGTTGCTCCATTCCAGTTCACAAAGCCTTTCTGATCTCCTGCACCTGCTAACACCTTAAGAGAACAAACCTTTGATTCACCGGCTGCATTATATACATATGCCTGCACCGTATACACACCTGTTTTTCCGGCATGATCTGCCAAATTCACACGATATGATATCGTATCTGATGTCACCTCTGCTGTATCCCTTGTCAGCGTATCCGTGCTGTCATATTCGATCCACACTGGAAACTCTGCACGCACTGCATCTGAACCCACATCCCATGTTACCGTAAATCCAGTATCATCAATCTCGGTCACACGCGGATGATATACATTATAACCACCGGTCAGACCCCAGTCATTGATTTTTGCGTAGGCATTGTCGAGCAGAAGACTTGTATCCTCATAGCTGACACCTGAATCCGATTTCATTACCACTACGATCAGATTCACATTTCCACGTTCAGCTGCCGTCACAAGTGTAGACTGTGCCAGTCGCGTATAACCTGGCTTTCCGGCATAGACACCATCACACGTAAACTCACCGGAAACCATCTTGTGACCACTCGCCATCACGCGCTCCGATGCATATTCTGTTGCTGGAATCGTATATGTCTTTGCCGAAAGTATCTCCCTTGCTATTGGATTTTCCAATGCAGCTTTCATTATGAGTGCCATATCATGAGCCGTTGTCAGATGATCATCTGCATCAAGACCGTGCGGATTTGAAAAATGCGTATTCGTTGCGCCGGCTTCCTTTGCCCGCTCATTCATCAGCTCCACAAAGCTGTCAATATCGCCGCTTACTGCCTCAGCAAGAATATTAGCACATTCATTGCCAGAGCACATCGTAAGCCCATATAAAAGATCTCGGATGGTAAACTGCTCGCCCGGCTTTGGCATTGGATTAAGTGTGGAACTCAACGGTGCAATCTGATTTAATGCATTCTCTGACACTATCGTCACAAGATCAAGATTTTCACAATTTTCTACTGTCACCAACAAAGTCATGATCTTTGTAATGCTCGCCGGATGAAACTGCTCATCTGCATTGTTCTGCAATACAATCTCCCCGGTATCCGCATTCATCACACAATATCCTTCTGCCGATACGCCAATTCCCAGTGTGTCTTGTGCCTGATTTGTCTGATTATCAGCTGAAGGATTTTCTGCATTATTTGCAGTTTCTGTATCCGTATTCTCTGCTGTATCTGTATTCCCTGCTGTATCCGTATCTTCTGCTGCATTCACATTTTCAGCTGCCTCTGCAGTCGTAATATTCAGTATCCGCTCTGCATTGCCTTGCAATACCCCATCCGTGCTTTCTCCCAACACCAGACCATAAAAAAGACTTGCTGCCATGCAAAAGCAAACTGCCCTTGTAACTATTCTGCCTTTTCTTTTCTTTCTAAATAAGCTCAATTTTGAATCCTTCCATCTATTATTCCTGTGAAATCCCAATCATCTAAAAATAATAAGCTTTGGTTGAACTTAAAATCACTAGAATTTGTCGAACTACCCATTACCTAACAATAATAGAATCATTACCATTTATCGAATATCACATACCTGGAAGATGTAGAACTTCAGATAATAAGATTCCTCTGCTGCCCACAGAATCGGATGATCCGGTGCCTGAGTACGATACTCAACCTGGCGCAGACGCTTGTGAACATTTGCTGCCGCCTGCGCGATTGTCTGTGTAAACAGCTCAGGTGTCATAAAATGCGAGCATGAGCATGTACACAGATATCCGCCGTCCTTCACTAATTTCATTCCTCTTAAATTGATTTCACGATAACCCTTTACTGCGTTCTTTACTGAATTTCTGGACTTTGTGAATGCCGGAGGATCCAAAATAACAACATCAAAGTGCTCTCCCTTCTGTTCCAGCTCTGGAAGAAGCTCAAATACATCCTCACAGATAAATTTCACACGATCAGAAAAACCATTCAGTGCTGCATTCTCCGTTGCCTGTGCAACTGCAAGCTCTGATGCATCTACACCGATGACCTCTTTTGCTCCAGCTGCGGCTGCATTCAAGCCAAAAGAACCGGTATGAGTAAAGCAGTCTAAGACTCTGGCATCCTTGCACAGCTTCCAAATGGACTTACGATTGTATTTCTGATCAAGGAAGAATCCTGTCTTCTGTCCATCCTCCACATCAACCATGTAGTGAACGTCATTCTCCACAATCTCTACCTTTGTGTCAAATGGCTCTCCGATAAATCCCTTAGTAAGCGGCATTCCCTCCTGCAGACGCACCTTTGCATCGCTTCTCTCATACACACCACGAATCGGCATACCAAGCTCTGCTAACTGTTCCTTTAACTCCTCGATAATGTCAAGCTTCATCCGATCAATTCCAAGTGCCAGGGACTGCACTACTAATATATCAGAGAACTTATCCACTACGATACCCGGAAGGAAATCAGCCTCACCAAAAATCAGACGGCAGGATCCCATATCTACTGTATGACGGCGATATTCAATACATTCCTTCACTCTCTGGTGAATCCATGCACGGTCGATTATCGCATCCTTTTTTCTGCTAAGCATACGCACCGTAAGCTTTGACTTTGTATTAATAAAACCTACGCCCAGTCCGTATCCATCAAAATCTTCTACATGTACGAGATCACCCTGCTCGAACTCACCCTCGATTGTATCAATCTCATTATCGTAAATCCAGGCACCGCCCGCCTTTAATGTACGGCCTGTTCCTTTCTTAATACGTACTACTGCACTCATTAAATGTATTACCTTTCCCTTTCTGCGCTGAGTTCCTGTTCACAAAATAACATTCACACAGCCTTCTTTCCATGTCTTCTAATATAATATAGCAATTCAATATAGTGTATCATACATGTGTCCAGATTGCAAGAGGCGCTTCGCACATGGAGCCACCTGCTCTTCCAAGTATGTCACCGTTCACTGAGCACCCATTCACAAATACTGCTTCACATAGAATCCAGTGTACGACTGTGGGCATTTTGCAACCTCCTCCGGTGTTCCCTGTGCCACCACAGTTCCGCCACCGTCTCCTCCTTCCGGTCCCATGTCAATAATATAGTCCGCAGTCTTAATGACATCAAGATTGTGTTCAATTACAATCACAGTATTGCCACCCTCGACAAGCTTTTGCAACATTTCTGTTAACTTATGCACATCCGCAAAATGAAGGCCTGTAGTCGGCTCATCCAGAATATAGATCGTTTTCCCGGTACTCTTTCTGCTAAGCTCCGTTGCCAATTTGATACGCTGCGCTTCACCGCCAGACAGTGTTGTAGATGGCTGTCCGAGACGAATATAGGAAAGCCCTACCTGATAAAGAGTCTCAATTTTGCGATAAATCGAAGGCACATTCTCAAAGAAAACAAGTGCCTCCTCTACTGTCATATTCAGCACGTCATAAATACTCTTCCCCTTATATTTAACCTCAAGTGTCTCACGATTATATCTTTTTCCTTTGCAGACCTCACACGGCACATACACATCCGGCAAGAAATGCATCTCGATTTTTACGATACCATCGCCGGAGCAGGCCTCACAGCGACCACCCTTTACATTAAAACTGAAACGACCTTTGTTATAACCTCTCGTTTTTGCATCCACCGTCGATGCAAACAGGTCGCGAATCATATCAAATACACCAGTGTAGGTTGCCGGATTGGAACGCGGTGTACGCCCAATCGGACTTTGGTCGATGTTGATTACCTTATCAAATTGCTCTAAACCCTTAATCTCCTTATATGCACCCGGAATCGTTCTTGCGCGATTCAATTTCTTTGCCAGCACCTGATAAAGAATCGAATTAACGAGACTGCTCTTACCTGAACCCGAAACACCTGTCACGCATGTAAAGACTCCCTTTGGAAAGTTTACTGTGATATTCTTTAAATTATTTTCCTTCGCGCCAACTACTGTCAGCCAGCCCTGCGGCTCTCTTCTCGTCTTTGGAACAGGGATTTTAAGCTCACCGCTTAAATATTTTCCGGTTATAGATGCCGGATTTTTCATTAATTCTTCGGCTGTACCCGCAGCAACAACCTGTCCGCCATGCTCGCCCGCACCTGGTCCGATATCTACTACATAATCAGCTGCACGCATCGTATCCTCATCATGCTCTACAACGATTACCGAATTTCCAAGATCTCGTAAATGCTTTAAGGTTCCAAGAAGCTTATCATTATCTCTCTGGTGCAGACCGATGCTGGGCTCATCCAGAATATATGCCACACCGACCAGCCCGGAACCAATCTGTGTAGCCAGACGAATACGCTGCGCCTCACCACCTGATAATGTACCAGTCGCACGCGACAGACAAAGATAATCAAGACCAACATCTATCAAAAACTTTACGCGCGCGCGAATCTCCTTTAAAATCTGCTCACCAATCAACTGTTGTGTCTTGGTAAGTTTCAGATCAGACAGAAATTGATATAGATCTTTGATTGAAAAATTTGTCACCTCATAGATATTTTTATCCGCTACTGTTACTGCCAATGACTCCTTTTTCAAACGCATGCCCTTACATGTAGAACACGGCGTGATGCGCATAAAGGTCTCATACTCTGCCTTGGTAGACTCAGAACCTGTCTCACGATAGCGGCGCTCCACATTCTTAATCAGTCCCTCAAAGACGATATCATATACGCCCTCTCCACGCTGTCCTTTGTAACGTACCTTTACGCTCTTATTTGTTCCATGGATCAGAATATCATGAATTTCTTTGCTGTAGGACTCAAACGGCACATCAAGAGAAAAATGAAATTCCTCTGACAGTGCATTTAAAATAGCTCTCGTGAAGCTGCTCTGATCAGTGCATGACTGCCATCCCGGTACGATAATCGCACCCTGATCAATACTAAGAGACTTGTCCGGGATAATCAGATTCTCATCAAATTCCATCTTATATCCCAAACCGAAACAAGTCGGGCAGGCACCAAATGGATTATTAAATGAAAAGCTTCTCGGCTCAATCTCGTCAATGCTGACACCACAGTCCGGGCATGAGAAATTCTGACTGAAGGTTCGTGGGGTACCATCTATTACCTCCACAAATGCCAATCCCTCTGCCAGCTTCAATACATTCTCGAGAGAATCTGCCAGACGCTTCTCAATGCCCTCCTTAATCACAAGACGATCCACTACAATCTCAATATTATGCTTAATATTCTTATCAAGCGTAATCTCCTCATCCAGATCATATTGGCTGCCGTCGATACGCACGCGCACGTAACCGCTCTTTCTGGCCTGCTCTAATACCTTCTCATGTCGTCCCTTCTTTCCACGTACAACAGGTGCCAACAGAATAATCTTTGTGCGCTCCGGCAGTTCCATCAGATTGTCCACCATCTGATCAACCGTCTGACGGCTGATTTCACGTCCGCAGACAGGGCAGTGCGGCATACCAATACGCGCATATAACAGACGAAAATAATCATAAATCTCCGTCACAGTACCCACTGTAGAACGAGGGTTGCGGTTCGTTGACTTCTGGTCGATTGAGATTGCTGGTGGCAATCCCTCAATGCTCTCGACATTTGGCTTTTCCATCTGACCAAGGAACTGTCTCGCATAGGAGGAAAGCGACTCCATATAACGGCGTTGGCCTTCTGCATAAATCGTATCAAATGCCAGCGAGGATTTTCCGGAGCCGGAAAGTCCGGTTAAAACTACAAGTTCATCTCTCGGAATATCCAAATCGATATGCTTTAAGTTATTCTCAGCTGCACCTCGGATTCGGATAAATTTCTTATTTTCCATAATTCTATTCTGTACCTTTCTCTCTATGTTTGATTCATTGTGAACTTTAATCATTCAAGTATTGTTTAAGATTTCTCATCTGATCTCGAAGCTCAGCTGCTGCCTCAAAGTTTAACTCAGTTGCTGCCTTGTTCATCTGCTTTGCAACCTTTGCAATCAGCTTCTCAAGTTCTTGCCTGCTCATAGACTCCGGATCCTTTGCCAGCTTCTCATCCGCCTTCTCCGCTGCCTTTGAAATTGAAATCAGATCACGAACTGCCTTCTTGATTGTGGTCGGTGTAATATTATGCTCAATATTATACTGATTCTGAATCTCACGTCTTCGCTTCGTCTCCTCAATCGCATTTCGCATAGAATCCGTAATCGTATCGGCATACATTACTACATGCCCATCACTGTTTCGCGCAGCACGGCCAATCGTCTGAATCAATGATGTCTCCGAACGAAGAAAGCCCTCTTTATCTGCATCTAAAATTGCTACCAGGGCAATCTCCGGGATATCAAGTCCCTCACGCAAAAGGTTAATACCGACCAGTACATCAAACACATCCAGACGCATATCACGGATGATCTGTGCCCGCTCAAGCGTATCAATATCAGAATGCAGATAACGCACGCGAATTCCTGCTTCTCTCAGATATCCAGTCAGATCCTCTGCCATTTTCTTTGTCAGAGTCGTGACAAGCACCTTATTTTTTGCACGGATTGTCTTTCGAATCTCGGCGATCAAATCGTCAATCTGGCCTTCTACCGGGCGCACTTCAATCGACGGATCCAACAATCCAGTTGGGCGGATTACCTGCTCGGTGCGAAGCATCTCATGTTCTTCCTCATACTCGCCAGGTGTCGCTGACACAAATAGCATCTGATCAATCTTACTCTCAAACTCATCAAAATTCAACGGACGGTTATCCAGCGCCGACGGCAAACGAAAGCCATAATCCACTAATGTGGTCTTTCTGGAACGGTCGCCCGCAAACATACCACGCACCTGCGGCAGTGTAATATGAGACTCATCGACAATAATTAAAAAATCATCTGGGAAATAGTCAATCAGGGTAAATGGCGGTGAGCCTGCCGGAAGACCTGCCAAATGACGCGAATAATTTTCAATGCCTGAGCAAAAGCCTGTCTCTCGCATCATCTCGATGTCATAATTCGTGCGTTCTGAAATGCGCTGTGCCTCCAGCAAGCGGTCATTTCTTTTAAAAAAAGCGACACGATCTTTTAATTCTTCTTCAATATCCTTCGTCGCGCGGAGCATCTCCTTCGGATCCACAACATAATGAGAAGCCGGAAAAATTGCAACGTGCTTTAGGCGGCTCTTTACCTGTGCCGTCAACGGATCAAATTCGCTGATCTGGTCAATCTCGTCACCAAAAAACTCGACACGTATTGCAGTCTCACCCTCGTTCGCCGGAAAGATCTCCACCACGTCACCGTGAACACGAAATGTACTTCGATGAAAATCCATATCATTTCGCTCGTACTGCATATCAACAAGCTTATGAATCACCTCATCGCGATCCTTAATCATGCCTGGACGAAGCGACAAAATCATATCCTTATAGTCCACAGGACTACCCAAACCATATATACACGAAACCGATGCCACTACTATAACGTCACGCCTCTCGGAAAGTGCCGCTGTCGCCGAAAGCCTTAGCTTATCAATCTCCTCATTAATCGCAGAATCCTTCTCTATATAAGTGTCAGACGATGGCACATATGCCTCCGGCTGATAATAATCATAATATGAGACAAAATATTCAACAGCATTCTCTGGAAAAAACTCCTTCATCTCACCATATAACTGCCCTGCCAGCGTCTTATTATGGGAAATGATCAATGTTGGGCGGTTCAATGCCTGAATTACATTTGCCATCGTAAATGTCTTTCCCGAACCTGTTACGCCAAGCAACGTCTCGAACTGATTTCCCTCTTTAAATCCTTTTACAAGTTCTTCAATTGCTCTAGGCTGATCGCCAGTCGGAGCATATTCCGACACCAGTTTAAAATGATCCATAATCCTTGTTCTCCCGTTACTGAAAACTTATAAAAAGTTATAAACTTCTATGTTTCATTCCTACTTCAACGAGTATGCTTTTGTGGCTATTACTAACACACTACTCACAAGTTCTTGTACTCTCCATAGGCGTAAATTCCGAACTAA
>CAVCPW010000050.1:0-2971 GCA_963604075.1 Anaerovoracaceae bacterium
CAACACCGCTATGAGAGAGCTGTTCTTACAGATCGTTTATGGACGTTCCCAGAGTGCATTCTCTGAGGATGGACTGGCTGTAGGTGCAGGTCTGGAGGATCTTGGAAAGGGTCTTCGTTCTCAGGTTGGTACAATGTACGGTACTCTTCAGAAGGGACCTCGTTACCTGGAGATGGCAGAGGGCTATGTAACCGGTATCGCTCTGGATGCAGACGATCAGATCATTGGTTATCAGTTCGTAAGCCTTGGAAAGATGACTGACTTCATTAAGAAGGGCGATGATCCGAATACCGCATGGGAAAAGGCAAAGGGTCAGTATGGCCGTGTTGCTGATGCAGTTAAGATCATTGACCCAAGAAAAGAATAATACAGGAGGTAACGAAAATGGCTTTATTTGAGTCCTATGAGAGACGTATTGACCAGATCAATGCGGTTCTGAATAGCTATGGTATCGCTTCTATCGAAGAGGCAGAGAAGATTACAAAGGATGCAGGACTGGATGTATATGCTCAGATTAAGGGTATCCAGCCAATCTGTTTTGAGAATGCTTGCTGGGCTTACACTGTTGGTGCAGCAATCGCAATCAAGAAGGGCTGCCGTAAGGCTGCTGATGCAGCAGCAGCTATCGGTGAGGGTCTTCAGTCCTTCTGTATCCCGGGTTCTGTTGCAGATACCCGTAAGGTAGGTCTTGGCCACGGAAACCTTGGCAAGATGCTTCTGGAAGAGGAGACTGAGTGCTTCTGCTTCCTGGCTGGTCATGAGTCTTTCGCAGCAGCTGAGGGTGCTATCGGTATCGCAGAGAAGGCAAACAAGGTTCGTCAGAAGCCTCTTCGCGTTATCTTAAACGGTCTTGGAAAGGACGCTGCACAGATTATTTCCCGTATCAACGGATTTACATATGTAGAGACTGAGTATGATCCATACAAGAATGAAGTAAAGGAAGTATATCGTAAGGCATATTCTGAGGGACTTCGTGCAAAGGTTAACTGCTATGGCGCAAATAGCGTACCGGAAGGTGTTGCTATTATGTGGAAGGAAAATGTAGATGTTTCCATTACTGGTAACTCCACAAACCCGACCCGTTTCCAGCATCCGGTTGCAGGTACCTACAAGAAGGAGCGTCTTGAAGCAGGTAAGAAGTACTTCTCCGTAGCATCCGGTGGTGGTACAGGACGTACTCTGCATCCAGATAACATGGCAGCAGGTCCGGCTTCCTATGGTATGACTGATACTTTAGGCCGTATGCATTCTGATGCACAGTTCGCAGGTTCCTCTTCCGTTCCGGCTCACGTAGAGATGATGGGTCTGATCGGTGCTGGAAACAACCCGATGGTTGGTATGACTGTAGCTGTAGCTGTTTCGATCGAGGAAGCTGCTAAGGCTGGTAAGTTCTAATTAAACTTAATAATTACCAAGTAAATATAAGTAATATGCGGTGGTAGATCGCTGTAAAAAGCGGTCTACTGCTATATTAAGTCTATGTTAAGTCTACAACAAAAGTCTACAGTAGAAAAATTACGCAAGCATATCAGGCCCTTTTATTTTTTCAATTTCCTCACGAAGCCAACCGGAAGGTCGCTCTGTGTAAATACGCTCTGTGATATCGGCGATCTCGTGTCCAACGATCTTCTTAATCGCATATTCATCAACATGATATTTCTTCGCAAGAGTAACGAATGTCTTGCGGCCATCATGCGGTCTGTGCAACGGGTTAAGATTTAAATCTTTCATTAGTTTCTCGAATCTGTAACTAAGCTTATCGTAGGTTAGTCGCAGATTATTTTTATGCGACGAACTGTCATTGCATTCGATGAGATATTTTCGCCCCGATCGAATTGCATCATCGTAAAACTTTTTTATAAACAATTCTATTGCTGGATGAATCGGGACGATACGATTCTTTCCGGCTTTTGTTTTCATACCACTACAACATAGTTTGCTATAGAAACTTGGAGTTTAATCCCTATGAAAAATATAGCATGGGAAGTATTTTTGTAGATAAGCAGTTTGTTAGTACTTCAATTTCACCAACGTCAGCATTGGCGAAATTATTTAAAATAACCTTATTTGTTCCTAAGGGAACCAGAGGTGCCTATATCGAGTTGCTTAGTAAATATCCAAAACAAAAGGAATTACTGCTTGACAAAGAATGCAGGATGCGTATATTATCAAAGCAGAAAGATAATATTTTCGTAGAGGTGATTCCATGACAAGGAAAGAAAAAGCGGCATATGAATGTTTTTTAGATAGAATATCAATGCCACCCCATCTTGTTCTTGCGCCTAAAAAAGAACAGGATGAATATAATCGCATTCACCCACTGCCAACGCAAGAAGAGATTGATAAGGTGTTAAAAGATGCGGGATATTTCAATGATTAAGGGCAATACCATGACAGATAAAGAATACGAGAAGGTAGTGAAAGATCGGGAGAACGCATTGCTAAATGAAGAATTATACGAGGCTTATTTGGATAGAATTTCGATGCCGAGTAAACTGACTCCAGAGGAAATTGAGCAGCTAAAAAAAGAAGGAAGAATTTGAGTTAATACCACCAGTTGAGAGATTGGTGGTATTTTTACGCCAGCACAATTAAACAACGTTAAGAAGGCACGCAGCAATGCGTGTTATTTTTATGCCCAAACGCGATATGGCACTAAAAGGTGCGTGGACGGTGACACCGAAGACAATGGAGAAACAGAGCGACACTCTTAATAGGTAATTGCGAAACACGTTCACAATTACCTATCTCGCAGGAGAAGGCCAAACTATACCAATGGAGAGATACATAAGGTTTATGAGGATAAACTGAATCAGGACTTTACAGCATCTGAAAGAAATCAGAAATGGTGTACCGATTTCCCATACCTTTTTCTGACAAACGGAAGCAAGCGCTACAACTGTACGATTATAGATTTCCATGACAGAAGCGTTATAGCAAGCATCACAGACAAAAACATCACTGCCGATCT
>CAVCPW010000051.1:0-3189 GCA_963604075.1 Anaerovoracaceae bacterium
GTATGCAACCGTCTTGATCGCAATACATCAGGTTTGATTGCAGCAGGTCTTTCAATTCGTGGTTTGCAGTTTTTATCAGAACAATTTCGCACCAGAGATTTGCACAAGTACTATATGGCACTTGTAAAGGGCTGTGTAAGTACGCGTCAAGAGCTTAAGGGTTACCTCTATAAGGATGAGAAGAATAACATTGTAGAAATTCACAAGACAATTGAGGAGTTTCCAGAGCGGCTGCGAAAGGATGCACTTGCAATTGAAACAGTCTATGAGCCAGTGGTAGCTACCAGGCAGGCAACTTTGTTAAAGGTACTTCTGGTAACGGGACGTTCCCATCAGATTCGTGCGCATCTTGCAAGTATTCATCATCCGATTATCGGCGATTCCAAGTATGGTGACCAATCTATAAATGAGCGTTTTAGAAAGGGTGCTGGGACGAAGAGACAGCTTCTTCATGCCTATGAGATGGTATTTCCAACGTGTGAGGGGAACTTCACGTATCTTTCTGGAAAGAGCTTTCGTGCACCGCTTCCAAAGGACTTTTTGAAAGCCATGGAATATGCGGGAATCCAAAATTGGGAGGAATAATTGATGCCAACATGGAAATCGCGAGGATTGCGTGGTTCTGCGCTGGAAGATATGATCAATTATACGATCGAGCAGTACAGTGTCAAAAAACTTGCGCTGATCCAAAAAATTCCTACTCCAATCAAACCAATTAACATTGATCAGGAGACACGCCACATCACGCTTGCGTACTTCGATCAGAAAAGTACTGTCGATTATATTGGTGCTGTTCAAGGCATTCCAATCTGTTTTGATGCGAAGGAATCTGCTGTGGATACATTCCCACTTCAAAATATTCATGAGCATCAGGTGAAATTCATGCAGGCCATGGAAGAACAGAATGGAATTGCCTTTATTCTTTTGTATTATACACATCGTCATGAGGCATATTATGTGCCGCTGTCTGATATTGTCTATTTTTGGAATCGTGGTAAAAATGGCGGACGAAAGAGCTTTACATACGATGAGGTGGACAAAACACTTCGAATACCCATTAAAAATGGTGTATTTCTACATTTTTTGGAGCAGTTGCAGCTTGATTTGTTGCGTCATGCGGATGATACAAATCAAAAGTAGGAAAGAATCGCATTGATTTGGACTTGACAAAAGAAAAAGGGTTCGTTATAATCGTACTTGACATTCACAAATTACCATGCTATCACGTTACTGCGATAAAGCGAGAGGGCAAAAAGAAGCAGCACCAGCTATTGTTTTATTAGACAATAGAAAGCTGTGTTAAATTGTATTCGACTTTATCTGATCATGGGCAGCGTGTCGCAGGAAATGAGGAAGAAAGATATGGCAATTAGTTTACTGCATACACCGGAGGGTGTAAGAGATCTGTACAACGAAGAGTGTGCAAAAAAGGAAACCGTAAGTGCAACGATTGGAGCGGTTTTCCACCGCTTCGGATATCGCAGCATCCAGACACCGTCCTATGAGTTTTTTGATATATTTAATAAGGATAGAGGTTCTGTGGCATCGAATCAGATGTTTAAATTCTTTGACCGCGACGGGAATACACTAGTGCTTCGTCCGGATATTACACCATCGATCGCAAGATGCGCGGCAAAGTATTTTATGGATGAGGACATGCCAGTTCGCCTGTGCTATAATGGAAATGTTTTTGTCAACAATATGAGTCTTCGCGGCAGCTTGAAGGAATCTACTGTTATGGGCGCCGAGATGATGAATGACACGACGACTGACGCTGATGCCGAGATGGTCTCTATGCTGATCCAGTCTTTACAGGCAAGCGGTTTAAAGGAATTTCAGGTTGAGGTTGGACAGGTCGATTTTTTTAACGGACTCGTTGAGGAAGCTGGTTTTAATGAGGAAGAGACTGAGGAGCTAAGAACATTAATTGAGCAGAAAAATTATTTTGGTGTAGAGGAAATGCTTTCATCAAAGGAACTTTCAGATGGACTTCGTCAGGCTCTTCTTTCTATGCCAAAGCTGTTCGGAGGCATTGAACAGATTCATGCAGCAGCATCTCTTACCGACAATGACAAGGCACTCAGCGCAATTTACCGCCTTGAGAAGCTCTACAAGATTGTTGCATCCTATGGATTGGAAAAATATATCACCTTTGATCTTGGTATGCTGGGCAAGTTTCAGTATTATACTGGAATCATTTTCAAGGCCTATACATATGGAAGTGGAACACCGATTGCGACAGGCGGTCGTTATGATAAGCTTCTTTCACAGTTTGGAAAGGATGCACCATCCATCGGTTTTGGTATCTATGTCGATGAGCTGATGACCGCTATGAGCAGACAGCAGATTGAGATTGACACTGATTATCTCGGAACAATTCTTCTCTATGAGAGGAGTCAGAAGGACTTAGCGATTCGGCTGGCCAATGTACTTAGAAGCGATTCTTCTGTTGTACTGATGAAAAAGTTTTATGAAAAAACACTTGATGACTACATCGCTTATGCAAAGAGAAGCGGCATCGGTGGTATCTTCTATATTGATGAGGAAGGAAAGTATGTTGAAGTCATCAACGTAATTAATGGTGACAGACAAAAGCACTTGCTTTTAGATCTGATTGGAAAGAAATAATCAGAAAAATAAAAAGTAAAACATGTAAGAAGCGCAAAAAGGAGAGAAGAACACCGTATGAGATATATTACGTTTGCACTGGCAAAGGGACGTCTGGCAAAGAAGGCAATGGAGATGCTTGAGCTTGCAGGCATTACCTGTGAAGAGATGAAAGACGAGACTAGCCGCAAGTTGATTTTTGTGAATGAAGAATTAAAATTAAAATTTTTCCTGGCAAAGGCATCTGACGTTCCGACTTATGTTGAGTATGGCGCAGCTGATATTGGTGTGGTAGGAAAGGATACGATTCTTGAAGAGGGACGAAACCTATACGAGGTGATGGATCTTGGCGTCGGCAAATGCCGTATGTGTGTGGCAGGTCCGGCATCAGCAAGAGAACGTTTGCAGCATCATGAGCTGATTCGTGTGGCGTCCAAATATCCGGTGATTGCGAAGGACTACTTCTATAATAAAAAGCACCAGACTGTAGAGATCATCAAACTAAACGGTTCTGTTGAGTTAGCACCGATTGTGGGCTTGTCCGAGGTTATCGTCGATATCGTTGAGACTGGAACCACACTC
>CAVCPW010000052.1:0-6650 GCA_963604075.1 Anaerovoracaceae bacterium
CTGTGCAGCTTACAGCACAGACAAAGATGCAGAGTTTCACTGAGGAAGAGCTTCCACAGGAGGGCATAGAAATCTTTGTAACGGCAAGCACATGGGGGTGGCTGTCTGCACAGGTAAAGACAGATGCACCGTGGTTAGTGATCCCGCAAAAGAAGATTACTGCGCGCGATTTCTCACAGCGGCAGATGGTTCTCACTGTATTTGCAGATGTGTCAAAGATGCATAAGGGGCGCAATACCGCGCATGTGCGAATCGAGACACCAACGCATGACGCTGAAGTTTGCATTCAGGTAATGCGAAGCTTCAAGAAAAAGAATGCAAAGAGCACAGTACGATCTAACGGCAGACCGCCAAAGGCTATTGTGCGCTATTTGTATCGTCTTCTTCTCGCTTACATAAATGAGAGCCATGAGGAAACTGGAATTTTTTCTCAGATGGATCAGTGTCTCGAAGAAAATATGAAAAAATATCCATCCAGTTCAGGTCTTTATCTATACCGTGTATGGCTTCTTGCTAAACAGGACCGCATCGATGAGGCCGAGAGGCTTCTTTCCTGGTACCGCGCGAATCTGATACGTACCTCAACGAAGCGTCAGCAGGAAGAATATTTGATGACGATTTACCTTCAGTGGGAGCTTACGGGAAAGGATACCGATCGTAAAGAGGCAGCAGCCGTTGCACTTGAATTACAGCGACAGACTGACAGTCTTGTTGCGTCCTTAGTGTGGCTGATGACAGAAAACGATTTGAGTGCTGCCGAGAAATTGCGCCAGTGTGAGCGTATGTATCGCATTTATGGGGCAAAGCCGATTATCTATGCCTATGCGGCAAAGGTTTGTCGAGAAAAACCAGGTGAGATTAAGCGCGTGGGCGAATTCTGGATGCAGCTTCTTTCTTATATGCTTCGCTATTCATGTCTGACGCCAGAGCTTGCTGAAAGATATTTGTCAGTCTCCCTTGCAGGAGCAGAGAATCCGCAGCTGCTTTATCAGGTTATGAAACGCATGTATGCAAGTTATAAGGATAAGCGTGTGCTGACACTGATTTGCTCTGCGTTGATTCGCATGGGGAAGACATCACCAGCGTATGCATCATGGTTTGAACTTGGTATTACGCAGGAGATCGATTTGACCGGACTTAGTGATGCGTTTATGACATCAATCTGCGATCAGATTCCGAATCGGGAGCTGCCAAATAGCATTCTTCTTTATTATTCGTTTAAAAACGATCTAGACAACCGCACACGCTTAAATTTGTATACCTACATTTTAGAACGTTTCCCTAAAGGAACCGATATGTATCAGGCGTATGAGTCACAGATGGATGAATTTGCAATTCGTCAGCTCTTGGATGGTCGCATTAATGCGCAGCTTGTTCCGCTTTATGACAACTGGTTAAGCCCCGGCCTTATTGATGAGCATCTTGGGGTTGTGCTGACGTCACTTTTGTTTTCTAGGCAGATCATCTGCACGCTTCCGTATGCGACAAAGGTGATTGTTCATTATGCGCAGCTTCGTTCAGAGCAATGCGCACGCATGACGGGCGGCGAGGCCTGTGTTCCAGTTTACACACCAGATGCAGTAATCCTCTTTGAGGATGCTTATGGAAACCGTTATGTGGATCCGAATATGAAGATGACTTTGCTCATGTACCGTGAAGAGTTGGCAACTGTGTGCAGGAAAAAGGTGCCAAATCAGCTGATGCTTATGGTGCAGGAATCTGATCTTTACTATACAAATCCGATTGAAACACAGGCAGGGCTTACACTTGCCAGACAGCTGCTTGAAAAGTCTGAGATCACGCGCACCTTTAAGCATGTGTTGACAGAACGTATCGTGGATTATTGCTATTTTCACGGTGATCAGACAAGAGAGTACGATGCCTGGCTAGTATCGCTTGAACCAGGCAGCTTAAAAAAGCAGACACGTGTGCGCCTGATTGAGATGTGTGTATTACGCGGTTACAGCAAGGAGGCTTTTGAGTACGTCTGTGCCTATGGAAGCGAAGGCATACGCCCTGATCTTTTGTTGAAAATGACAGTGCGCCGCATCACAGAAAACTTGTATGAGTACAGTGAGGGTCTGATGCTTTTGTGCATTCGTCTGCTTCAGGCAGAGCAGGTTCACGAGACGATGCTTCGTTATTTGTGCATGCATTATGCAGGACCGATGCAGGATATGTATAACCTTCTCTGTGCAGCAGATCGCGCTAAGGCAGACAGCGGCGATTTGGCAGTTCGCGTAGTGACCCAGATGCTCTTTACAGGAGAGACAGCTCATCTTGACGAGGCATATGAAATTTGTAAGAAAACAAATTGCGTATCAGAGAAGCTGGACAGAGCGGTGCTTGTTGTGCGCTGTCACGATAGTCTGATGAAGGAAAGTGCGCTCACGAAAGATGTGCAGGATACGCTTGAAACATTGCTTCTTGAACAGACGCAAGGTCTTCCAAAGGTCTTTTCGCTAGCACTTTTGCAACAGTATAGCAGACAGACGACTCTTAGTCTGCAGGGACAACGTCTTTGTGAGCAGCTTTTGTATGCATATTGTGCAAAGGGCATCTATATGAAATGTTTCCATGGTCTTAAGGGTCTGATCGAACTGCCACACCAGATGGAAGGTCGAATCATTGTTCAGTGGAATGGCACACCGGGTTGTCATGTATGGCTACGCGGAGAGTTGATTCCAAGGGGCAAGCAGGTTACATATGAGATGCAGGAGATTTACCCTGGTATCTACACGGCAGGTGTGTTCCTCTTTCCAGACGAGATGGTTCAAATCAGTGTGCGCTGTGGCGATGGGGACGAGGAAAAAGAAGTAAAGGAAGTGCTTCTTAATCCTACATCCTGTTATTGCAGAGAGGGCAGCATCTACGGCGAGATTCAAAAGTTGATTGAACTAGAACAAAAAGAAAATTATGACCAGTGGAAGAAGGAGTGCGTCAAGGCAATCCGAAACCGTGAGGCAGCAAAAGAGCTGTATGTGTTATTGTAAAAGGATGAAAGATTATGGAAAAACTGATATTAGGTTTTGATTTATGTGATGATGTGACAAAAATAAGCCGGTACCGTCCTGACAACATGAACCCGGCAGACATAAGCTTTCCTCAGGCTGATAACCGTACGGTGATTCAGACAGCGCTTGGGCGAAAGAAGGGACAGGATGGATGGCTGGTTGGAAAGGAAGCCTATGAGGCAGTGCTTGAGGGCGGCGGAGCCGTGGTTGATAAGCTGTTAACACTTCTTTCAAAGAAGGACAGTGTGGCAGTTGGGGATCGTCGCTATACGCCGGAGGAGCTGCTTGGCGCTTATATCGGCACACTTCTTGATACGGTCTACGAGCAATGCGGCACACGCACTGTTGCAAGGCTTGTCTTTACGTTAGAGAAGACCGAACCGGCGGTCATGGACAGCATTACTCATTGTATGGATCGTTTGGACATTCCAAGAGAGAATGTCAGCATCATAAACCACACAGAGGCTTATCTGTATTTTGTGCTGCATCAGCCAAAGGCAAGCTTTGACAGCCGTGCATTGCTTTTAGACTGGTCGGGCTCGCAGCTTACCAGCTATGAGCTGAATTTAATCCGCAGCGTAAATCCGCCAGTCATCAAGGCAACCAGACAGGTACTTGAGACAAATCTGTCACAGTATATGATGAACAATGAGACACACCGCAGAATGGTGGATTCGATAATCAGCGAACATGCGGGAAAGATTATTGATCATCGTGGTGTCAGCTCTTTCTTTGTCAGTGGCAAGGCGATGGAGACTTGCGGTGAATGGGGAAAAAGTTTTATAAATGCGGTTGCTGCAGGAGGAAGGGTGCGAAAGAGCATCTACTATGAGAACAACATTTTTGCCAAGGGTGCTGTGATTACAGGAAATAATGAGCTTCACGGGCGCAATGCCTACCCATATACGATTATATGTGAAGGCAGAATCGGTGCCTCTATTTGGATGGATACAAGTGTGCACGGCAGTAAGAAGGTTTTAATGCTGGCAAAAGAAGGCAGCAACTGGTATGATTGCCGAACGACGGTAGACCTGATTCTCGATGAGGCGTCTTCAATTCGTTTGAAGATCAAAAAGACGGGCGAAAAACTGACGATGTTTGAGAATATCATTCTGGAGGCATTCCCCAAGCGTCCAAACAAGACCACAAGAGTGCGGCTTATTTTGACATTTACTTCAGAACATGCCGCAATGGTGCGCGTGCAGGATCTTGGATTTGGTGAATTTTTTCCATCATCTGGCATCGTAGTCAAAAAAGAAATCAAGATTGATTAAGGAGGCATCGGGGATGGAACAATATATTCAGTGCGGTGACATTGCCGAGAATCCGCTATATGTGAAGGAACTGGGCATTCATATTTACACAGCGGAAGAATTCTGCTATTATATATTTAACAATACTTATCTGCTTGGTGAGGATTTTATCCGTCAGGAGGTTATTGATTTCTTTCGGTTGGAACTTCATATGCCGGAGTTGGCAGACAAGATTGTAAAATATTATGGGTCAAGTGCCGATATGGGAGCAGTCCTGGTGATGATCATGCGGGAAATCGGCTATTATGAGGAAACTCAGATTCAGCAATTTCAGGATCGTTTAGACCGCATGAACCGTCAGAGCCTCTTAGAACGAAGTAAGGAGCGGGGCGATTTGTTGCTTGACAAGGGACGCTTTGAGTGTGCGGTGCAAATATACAGTCAGATGCTTCAAATGCCGCGAGACCTCAGACAGAAGCCTCAGTTTTACGGACAGATTTTGCAGCATATGGGCGTTGCATATCTTCGCATGGGTTATGCCGATGAGGCGATAGAGTGTTTGGAGGCGGCATATGCAGAACTAAAACGCGAGGAAATTTTGGAGCAGATGTATTATTTGGCACTCCAGACCGGAAAGCCATTTGCCAAGGAGCTTGAATGCGTGGCAAGCAGCCAGATTTCCAGATGGCAGGACCATTATATGGAAGTTGAGACACGTCTTCAGGAGCAGAGTGAGAATGAGACGGTCGTGCGCAGCATCGGAGAGGATAATGAGATTAATAAGAAAATTTCACAGGACTATCTGACGCAGCGAAAGCATGCCTATTGCCATATGGTGATGGACGAGTAAGAAAAAGTAACTATTCAAAAATATTTGTGATAGTTATCAGACAACAAGTAACTATGCAGATTTAAAATGCATAACAATCAATCATGCAGAGTAATCATGCACAGCAGTTTGCGTGCGCATGAGCAAAGAAGTGAGGAGATTTATGAAAGAACTGGATAAGACATATAATCCGTCCGAAATTGAAGGCCGGATCTATGACAAGTGGATGGAGAAGAAATATTTTCACGCAGAGGTAAACCGCGATAAGAAGCCGTTTACCATCGTGATGCCGCCGCCGAATATCACGGGACAGCTTCACATGGGACATGCGCTGGACAATACCATGCAGGATATTCTGATCCGTTACAAGAGAATGCAGGGATATGAGGCTTTATGGCAGCCAGGAACCGACCATGCAGCAATTGCTACAGAGGTTAAGGTTATCCAGAACTTAAAGAGTAAGGGCATCGAGAAGAAGGATCTGACAAGAGATCAGTTTTTAAAATATGCGTGGGAGTGGAAGGATGAGTATGGCGGACGTATCGTGCGTCAGTTAAAGAAGCTCGGTTCCTCTGCTGACTGGGACAGAGAACGTTTCACTATGGATGATGGTTGCTCTGAGGCCGTTCAGGAGGTATTTATCCGTCTGTACGAGAAAGGCTATATTTACAAGGGAAGCCGTATCATCAACTGGTGTCCGGTCTGCAAGACTTCCATTTCCGATGCTGAGGTTGAGCATGTAGAGCAGGAAGGTCATTTCTGGCACATCAAGTATCCAATCGTAGGTGAAGAAGGTCGTTTTGTTGAGATTGCAACTACCCGTCCGGAGACCATGCTTGGTGACACCGCTGTTGCAGTAAATCCAGATGACGAGCGTTACAAGGACATCGTTGGCAAGATGCTTATGCTTCCAATTGTAAATAAGGAGATTCCTGTTATTGCCGATGCGTATGTTGATAAGGAGTTCGGAACTGGATGCGTAAAGATTACACCTGCACACGACCCGAATGACTTCGAGGTTGGAAAGCGCCACAACCTGCCGGAAATCAACATCATGAATGACGACGGAACCATCAATGCAAATGGTGGAAAGTTCGAGGGAATGGATCGCTATGAGGCAAGAAAGGCAATTGTAGCAGAGCTTGACAGCATGGGCCTGTTAGTAAAGGTTGTTCCACATGTTCATGCTGTTGGTACACATGACCGTTGCAAGACAACCGTAGAGCCACTTGTAAAGCAGCAATGGTTTGTTAAAATGGATGAGATGGCAAAGCCGGCAATTGCTGCATTAAAGGAAGGTCGTCTGAAGTTTGTTCCGGAAAATTATGGAAAAACTTATCTGCATTGGCTGGAAGGTATCCGTGATTGGTGTATTTCCAGACAGCTCTGGTGGGGACACAGAATCCCGGCTTATTACTGTGATGAGTGCGGTGAAATGGTTGTATCAAAGGAAGTACCAACTGTTTGCCCTAAGTGTGGATGCACACATTTGACACAGGATCCGGATACACTGGATACCTGGTTCTCCTCTGCACTGTGGCCATTCTCTACACT
>CAVCPW010000053.1:0-10382 GCA_963604075.1 Anaerovoracaceae bacterium
ACATCATCGCAAATCTGTCAATTATCTTTTTTCAAAAAGAAATAGCCTTTTTTCATGCATTATGTTAGAATAAAAAAATAAAAGGCAACTGCAAGAGATGAGAGGAGACCTGACATCTGTTATGCAAAATAATTTTACCAAGCTTGCACTTGAAGCTTCCCTGAAAAACATGCTGTTAAAAAAACCCGTTGATAGAATTACCATCACTGATTTGACAAACGACTGTGGCATCACGCGTATGGCTTTCTATTATCATTTCAAGGATATTTACGATCTTGTTGAGTGGTCATGTTATGAGGATGCCTCAAAAGCTTTACAAGGAAAGAAGACGTATGAGACCTGGCAAGAAGGACTCATGCAGATTTTTGAGGCTGTCATGGAAAACAAACCATTCATCATGAATGTCTATCATGCGCTGAGCCGTGAGCAGATTGAAAATTATCTGTTTCATCTGACACGCGATCTAATCATGAATGTGGTTTCCGAGTGTTCTAATGGAATGAAAATTCGTCCTGAGGACCAACGCTTTATTGCAGATTTCTATAAATACAGCTTTGTCGGTGTCATGCTCGACTGGATTAAGAAGGGCATGAAGGAAAATTATCATGAAATCGTAGATGACATCTGCACAACCATGAGTGGAAACATCAAAAACTCACTTCAAAATTTTGCAAACAAAGGAAACTGACCCAAGACTGGAAACTTTTTTATCAAAACAGGGACTTTGATTAATTTTTTGTCATTGCCCCTATTTTGTATATGTATCATTTTTGATTTATGAATTAAGATAACAATATCAGCAAAATAACAGCAAAACAACAAAGCAATACTAAAACAAATACTAAATGAAAGGTGGTACTGATGATGTCCGTAAAAAAAAGTACATTAAAGAAAGCAACTGCAGTTGCAGCAGGTGTAGGTGCTGCATATCTGGCAATAAAGAAGGAAAATGAGAAAAAAGTTTCCGAAAAACAGGCTGCCCCGAACAATAGCTATAGAAATACTGAACGTGGTAAATACGATAAGAACAGCAAGGGAATTTATTATACCAATGGTAACTACGAAGCATTTGCAAGACCAGAAAAGCCAGAAGGTGTTGATAAAAAGCACGCTTATATTGTAGGTAGTGGGCTTGCAGCTCTGTCAGCAGCATGTTTCTTAATACGCGATGGCCAAATGCCCGGTTCCCATATCCATATCTTAGAGGCAATGGACATAGCCGGTGGTGCATGCGATGGTATTTTTGATCCGTCCCGCGGTTATATTATGAGAGGCGGACGTGAAATGGAGAATCATTTTGAGTGTCTGTGGGATCTGTTTCACAGCATTCCATCCCTTGAGATTCCGAACGCCTCAGTTCTGGACGAGTTTTACTGGCTGAACAAGCACGATCCAAACTACTCACTGTGTCGTGCAACTGAAAACTGTGGCAAGGATGCCCATACGGATGGCAAATTCAATCTAAGTCAGAAGGGCTGTGTGGAGATCATGAAGCTATTCATGACAAAGGATGAAGATCTGTACGATAAGACTATCGAGGATGTATTTGATGAGGAAGTATTCAACTCCACATTCTGGATGTACTGGCGTACTATGTTTGCATTTGAAAACTGGCACAGTGCACTAGAGATGAAACTGTACTTTCAGCGTTTCATCCATCATATTTCTGGTCTGCCGGATTTCAGTGCTCTGAAATTCACTAGATACAACCAGTATGAGTCACTGATTCTTCCGATGCAAAAGTACCTTGAGGATGCTGGAGTTGAGTTTTGCTTTGGAGTTGAGGTTACAAATGTTATCTTCGAATTTAAAGATGGAAAGAAGATTGCATCTGCTATTGAGTGCATGAAAAATGGTGTAGAGGAAGGCATCGTTCTAACTGAAAATGACCTTGTATTTGTTACAAATGGAAGCTGTACAGAGGGTACCATCTATGGTGATCAGAATCATGCACCTAACGGTGACGCTGAAGTTCGTACAAGTGGCTGCTGGAGCCTGTGGAAGAACATTGCAAAGCAGGATCCATCCTTCGGTCATCCGGAGAAGTTCTGCTCCGATATTACAAAAACAAACTGGGAGTCTGCTACCGTTACCACGCTGGATGACAAGATCATCCCGTATATCACCAACATCTGCAAGCGTGATCCAAGAACTGGAAATGTCGTTACCGGCGGTATAGTAAGCTGCGTTGATTCCAATTGGTTGATGAGTTGGACAATCAATCGTCAGGGTCAGTTCAAGGCACAGGATAAAAATAAAGTTTGCGTATGGGTATATGGTCTGTTCACTGATAAACCAGGTAACTTTGTTAAAAAGCCAATGAGAGAGTGTACAGGTAAAGAAATCACCGAAGAGTGGCTGTATCACTTAGGTGTTCCAACTGATAAGATTCCAGAGCTTGCTGAGAACAGCGCTGTATGTGTGCCAACCATGATGCCGTATATTACCGCATTCTTCATGCCGCGCACAAAAGGTGATCGCCCGGACGTTATCCCGGATGGCTGCGTGAACTTCGCATTCTTAGGTCAGTTCGCTGATACACCTCGTGACACTGTATTCACAACAGAGTATTCTGTAAGAACCGCTATGGAGGCCGTTTATGGACTGCTCGGAGTAGACAGAGGTGTACCTGAAGTATGGGGCAGTGTATATGATATCCGCGAGCTGCTTGACAGCACAGTAAAGCTTATGGATGGTAAATCTCCACTTGATATCCAACTGCCAGGACCGTTAAATGCATTAAAGAAGCCTCTGCTTCATGTCATTCATGGAACCGTAGTTGAAAAAGTTCTTCAGGATCACGATATTATCCAGTAAAACGTTAATTTGATTGATTTACACTAGATCTATTTATCATATCAAATAAATATTTTTTACAAAAACACATCCCAAATTGGGATGTGTTTTTTGTAAACCGGCAATTTCATAAAACAATACAAATATTTTTCAGTTAGTCAAAATAAATTGGCGCGTTCCTCTCCCAACGTTGTAGGGAAGATCCCTGCTTAGTATTTCAGTGAACTACTCCGACTTATAGAAGTCGGAGCTTCCTGCTTAAAAGAATATATATATCAGTAGGCTATGAAACGTATGTAGATACCCCATACTACTTAAAACGGAAAGACCCCCAATTATATAATTTTATCAGACAGGAGATGAGAAAAGAACAATGAAAAAAGACTTGGAATCTTTTGCAGATGCAATGCTGAAATGTAAAACTCAAAAAGAAGCATGTAAAACTGTTTTGGAATACGGTACAGGTACCCTCGAAGCACTATGGAGATATTATAATAAAGACCAAAAAGCAAAACAAGCTTGTGACCATGCAAGCGATTTGATAGAGTTCGATGATCCAGATACAATCTATTAGGAAGAAGTATGGCAAAATCAGCAGGAAATATTACAATCAACAATCAAGCTAGACAACACCGAATAGATGGACGGAGACAATGCCGAACACACAACATTTTCAGATTACAAGACGCATCTATATTTTTTACTTATCGCCATCATCTTTTCGAATTTCATCCCTTAATCGCACAACATTTCTTGCACTGCGCCGTCTGTCATCCTCAAGAGCCGCGTAGTGTTTTTTTGTAGTATTTACATCGTTGTGACCAAGCACATCTGCCACCAGATAAATATCGCCTGTCTCACGATACAAATTTGTTCCGTATGTACTGCGCAATTTGTGCGGCGTGATATGCTTAACAGTCGTGACAGTCTGTGCATATTTTTTTACCAGTTTTTCAACGGCTCTTACACTGATTCTTTTTTTCTGAAGAGACAAAAACAATGCCTCCTCATGACCTGATACTGCCTCTGTTTTCTTGCGTTCCTCAAGATAGGAAAGAAGAGCTGCTTCTACTTCATCACCAAAATAAACGACAACTTCCTTTCCTCCCTTTCGATGAATGCGAATTCCATCATTTTTAAAATCAACATCATCTATATTTAATCCGACACATTCAGATACTCGGATACCAGTTCCTAACATCAAAGTCAAAAGTGCCACATCGCGTACTTTTGTCCGATCATGAAAACGCTGTTCACGTTCAGAGAGTTTATCACCGCTCTCAGCCTGATCAAGCAAAAGCGCAACCTCATCAATATCTAATCTGGTAATCGCTTTGTCACGTACCTTCGGCATAGATACCAAATCAACTGGATTGTAAGTAATATCTTCATGCTGAACAAAATAGCGATAGAAGGAGCGAAGAGAGGCTAGTTTACGTTTTAACCCCAACTCATGATTTGTCTTGGTAACTTCTTCATTTTCCGGATCACTATAAGCCTGTAAATATTCCAGATATTCTTCAATATCAGCTGGACGAAGCTTCTCCAGATCGTCCAGAGTAATATCCTTTACTTCTTTCTGAGCAAAAACGGGGTTATACTCGTGTAAATAAGAAAAAAATACATTTAAATCATATGCATACGCAATTCGAGTGCGTGATTCTGTACGCGGCTGAATGCCCCTAAAATAATCCTTGGCGTAGGGTGGAAGTGTACTAATAAGTGATCGTAACCGATACGTATTATCAATATCAATCTGCTCGTTGTATGAATTTGTACTCATTAAACTTTACCTCCCGAAGAATCACCTTCTTTTTGATCTTTTTTGATTTGATTTTGAATCTGTTTGACATCCATATGAGTGAGCGCAGCTGTCCAATCCTCGATATTGCCATTTTCGATTGCATGAAAGAAGCGATCTCTGGCATCTGGATAAATAGTATTTAACTGCTGCATCAGCTGCTGCATATCACTTCTAGCAGAATGACCATCGCGTGGACATAGATTTTTGATAACAGGGAGATGATATTGTTGCGCGAAACTGCGAATTTCACCTTCACTTGCATAGATGAGTGGACGGATTACTGCCATTTTACTGTCACTATAAGCAGTATACGGAGATACCGCATAAAAACGACCTTCAAAGAGCATCGACATCATCATTGTATACACAATATCTTCCTTATGGTGACCGAGAGCCATTTTCGTACAACCTAGTTCGGATGCTTTTGATACAAGCGCGCCACGGCGAAGATTTGCGCAGAATGAACAAGAACCATTAGGGTTATCCTGATGGAAAACAATCTCTTTGATCTGTGTTTGACAAATAAAAAATTGTACATCAAGTTCCTCACAAAGCCGCTTAACCGGGGTAAAATCCATTCCAAATCCGATGTCAACTGTTATTGCACAAAGTGTAAATGAAGCAGGATAGAAGCGTCTAAGACCTGCCAACGCATACAACAAAGCCAGACTGTCTTTACCACCGGAGACAGCAACTGCAATTTTATCTCCATTATCAATTAAATGATATTTATCTGCCGCCTGACGTACATAACGGTATAATTTCTGTAATTTCATAAATTAAATCCTTTCATTTTTCACAATTGGGAATCAACTACCTTTAGGTGATTGGTAGTTGACAAATCTATAATACCTTGCCTTTCTAGTGTAATTCTGGTATATTAATTTTATCACAAAAACATGTAAGCGTAAAGAAATTGTAAGACATCATTACAAAAAGAACAAGACAAATCGTTCCGGTGTATAATGGCAACAGTAGGTCTTTTATCTATTTCTTTCAGTTCAAACTATTCGTTAAACTAGGGTTTCGAGAATAAATATAGATGCTCCCCCATCCTTAAAATCTGTCAATCAAGAAATTATATTAATAACCGTTCACTCTTGAGGTATCATATTATATGAGCAAAAATTTGTCAATTATATTCTCGCGAACATATTTTCGCAAACTTTTGTTTGCATTTTTTGCAAACTTATGTTATACTGAACTTAAGTATACATATCGACACAGTTAGGCTTATTTATTTGAACTGCATTATATTTTGCCGTCTGCCAAGTAGTCTGATATGTAATCACACCTGTAACTATCATCATGAAGGAGGATTTTATTTATGGCATATGGAAAAATCACAAATAAACAGCGTGAAGTACTTGAATATTTAAAGCAACAGGTTTTAACGAAGGGATATCCGCCGTCGGTTCGTGAAATCTGTGATGCAGTTGGCTTGAAGTCAACATCTTCTGTTCATGCACATCTTGAATCCCTTGAGAGAAACGGCTATATTCGTAAAGATCCAACAAAGCCAAGAGCAATCGAGATTGTTGATGATGGCTTTAATCTTGTCCGTACAGAGACCGTTTATGTACCGGAGGTAGGCAAAGTGGCTGCCGGACAGCCCATTCTTGCAGTTGAGAATATTGACGCTTACTTCCCATTTCCGGCATATCTGATTCCAAAGGGAAAGGATGTCTTTGTACTGAATGTGCAGGGTGACAGTATGATCGATGCCGGTATTTTTGATGGCGATAAGATTATCGTTTCCAAACAAAATACTGCTGAAAATGGTGAAATTGTCGTTGCACTTGTAGATGATTCTGCTACTGTTAAGACCTTCTATAAGGAAGACGGTCATTACCGTTTACAACCGCAAAACAGCACCATGGAGCCGATTATTGTTGATCATGTTGAGATTATCGGTAAGGTAGTCAGTTTATTCCGTCCAAAGATTGTTTCATAAACATTTTGATATAAGGATTTACCCATGTAAAACCTAAAACGCCGGCTCTGTTTGGAAAATTTCTTTCAGAGCCGGCGTTTTAGGTTTTATGAACTTTGTTTTTATTGCATCTTTTTACGAACTATTTCGTTCTGGATTCTTTTACTCTTCTATTCTTTTTACAGCGTCGTTTCTCCTACGCCCAACTGCTCCTTCGAAAGAGATACGGCATCTCTCCAAAGACGCTCAAGATCGTAGAACAGGCGGTCTTCTTTATTAAAGACATGAACAATGATATCGCCAAAGTCAAGCAGCATCCAACCAGACTCTGCCTTTCCCTCGATACGGCAATGATTTCCGTTCTTCATCATCTGTTCTTCTACATTATCTGCGATTGCCTGCAGCTGATTGCTATTCTCGGCATCCGCAATAATAAAATAATCAGCCATAACAGAAATTTTGCTGATATCAAGAACACTGATGCGGCTGCCCTTTTTATCCTCAATTGCATTGTAAATCAATGCTGCCTTCTGCTTTAATTCCATAAGTCAGTTCCTTTCTGTTTCCTTTTCAGGTTCCTCTTCCTTCTCACCACAGAGTGCACGGTAATAATCGCAGGATTTCTTTGTCGTGCTGTCAATCGGAGCCTTTTTTGTCTTCAAATAGCGAAGTGTCTGATCCATAATTTCATACACAGTTCTGTCAAGGTCAATGAAGGCCATCTGACGCAGTTTTGAAAGATTTGCAGCCTTATTTCGTCTCGGCTCAATATAATCCGCAACGAATACAATCTTCTCAAGAAGACTCATCTCCGGACGCCCTGTGGTGTGATTTTCAATTGCATTCAAAATATCCTGATCTTTAATCTTATAACGGTCGGCGGCAATAAATGCGCCGAGCTTTGCATGAAGAAGAGACGGATTCTGTTCCTGTGCCTTTGTGATTGGAATATTGTTGCGCTTGCATTTGTCAAGTTTAATATCATCCGGAATGCACTTTGCACAGTCATGAAGCAGACCTGCCACTTCTGCCTTGTAAATATCTTCTCCGTAACGCATTGCGAGACATACCGCTGTATAAGCAACACCCATCGTATGCTCAAAGCGATCCTCATCCATCTTCTTTTTCAGGCGTCTGCGGATGTAAAGTATCTCATCATTAACCATCAAAATGATCCTCCAGTGTATTTATTTTGGAAGTACGATTTTTCTCTTCTTTTCTTCCTTCGCCGGACGGTACAGTACAATCATTTTTCCGATTACCTGTACAACCTGTGCATGAGTACGTTCTGCTAATACTTCAGCGATGGAAGAACCATCATCAAAACAATTCTTTAATACATGGATTTTAATCAGCTCACGAGCTTCAAGTGCTTCGTCTACCGATTTTGTGATCTCTGGTGTCAGGCTGGACTTGCCGACCTGAAGGATTGCGGACTGATCCATTGCCAGACCTTTTAAATATGCTCTCTGCTTGCTTGTCATAGCGGTCTCCTTATATTTCTGTTGTTCTTATTTTCTATTTTTACTCATGATAATAATCAAAATGCTGACCATACATCTTAACGGTATCGCCATCCTCGATGCCAAGATCCTCAAGCTCTTTTAAGATTCCACTCTCCTTTAAGAAACGCTGGAAGAAGGTAAAGCCCTTCTCAGAATCCAGGTTTGTATAGCCAAGCATCTTTTCAATACGCGGTCCCTCAACGGTAAACAGATGATCATTTGTTTTCTCAACTGTATATGGCAGATTGCTTCCGATATCATACTCCGGAATGAATTCCTTTTCGTATACTGTCGGCTCTGGATCCATTGTGGACAACAGTTGCCATACATGGTATAAAAGTTCCTTTAAGCCCTGATTGGAGGCTGCAGATACTGGAAATACCTTCATGCCTTCCGGCTCGAATACGCTCTTTAAGCGCTCAATCGGGTCTTCCTCGCCCTCTTCAGTCTGAATGACATCTACCTTATTCGCTGCAATAACAGCCGGCTTCTTCAATAACTCCGGATCATAAGATACTAACTCTTTCTGAATAGTACGAATATCCTCAACCGGATCTCTTCCCTCAGTGGATGCAGCATCAACTACATGAATCAGCACCTTGGTACGCTGGATGTGCTTTAAGAACTGAAAACCAAGACCAATGCCTTCGGATGCACCTTCGATCAACCCTGGAATATCAGCTAACGCAAAGCCATTCGTCCCCTCCAGGTCAACAATTCCAACATATGGGTCAAGCGTAGTAAAGTGATAATTCGCAATCTTTGGCTTTGCATTTGTTACCATGGATAAAATGGTAGACTTGCCGACATTCGGATAACCAACCAAGCCAACGTCTGCGATTACCTTTAACTCAAGGCGTACCCACAGTTCCATTGCTGGCTGTCCTGGCTTTGCATACTTTGGTACCTGCATGGTTGGTGTGGCAAAGTGCATATTTCCGGCACCGCCTTTTCCACCCTTTAAGATTACTTCACGCATATTCTTACCAGACATATCGGCAATAATCTTTCCACTTGCCTCGTCACGGATGATGGTTCCCTCAGGAACCTTTACAATCAGATCCTGACCATCTGCTCCGTGGGAACGACGCTTCTTTCCATCCTCTCCAGACTGGGCAATATACTTGCGCACATGACGGAAATCATTTAATGTATTAAGTCCCTTATCTACTTCAAAAATGATATCGCCACCTCTTCCACCATCACCGCCGTCAGGACCTCCGGCTGCAACAAAAAGCTCACGGCGAAAGCTTACGTGTCCATCTCCGCCCTTACCGGATTTAATAAATATCCTGGCACTATCTATCATAAATATTTACCAATGCCTTTCTTTCTAATATTGAATCAAATATTGAAAATCGATTTATTGAATATTGATTTATCTTAATGATTTATTTTTGTATTAATTTTAAACTTTATACGTATATCTATTTTTGTATCTAGTTCCGTTTATTTGGTTTTTATCTAAAAGAGACCGTTGCGAACGGCAACGGTCTCTCCTCGTTTCATACTATTAATCTTACTCAGCCTTTGGATAAACAGAAACCTGCTTCTTATCCTTGCCCTTTCTCTCGAAACGGACAACTCCATCAACCTTCGCAAATAAAGTATCGTCTCCGCCGATACCTACATTGTTACCTGGATGGATATGGGTTCCACGCTGTCTGTAAAGAATATTTCCAGCTAAAACGAACTGTCCATCTGCTCTCTTTGCACCAAGTCTCTTGGACTCGGAATCACGGCCGTTCTTTGTAGAACCAACACCCTTCTTATGTGCAAATAACTGAAGATTCATCTTGAACATGATTTACACCTCCCTGAATCGGATTTTAATATACTTCTTACCATACTCCTCGGCGATACTGGTAAACCCAAGTACCATCGAGTCCAACAACAGTCTGGAATCCTTCCCAACGCCATGAGGAAACGAAACAGATAAACTGCCTGTCTTCTCATTCATTTCACCGGAGAATGCATCATCCGTAAATTGTTCAATGGAATTTACGGTATTCTGTGCAAGAACGGAAACCGCCGCACAAATGATGTCCTGCCCGTGCTCTGCATAACCGGCATGTCCATTGATGGAAAAGCCAACGTATGCTTCGGAAGCATCCCTGATAATCTCTACCTGAATCATTGATTAAGCGTTGATCTTCTCAATCTTTAACTCAGTATAGGACTGTCTGTGACCATTCTTCTTGTGATAGCCGGTCTTTCTCTTGTACTTGTATACAATAACCTTCTTAGCACGGCCCTCGCCCATAACAGTTGCGCTTACAGTTGCTCCAGCAACAGTCGGGGTACCAATGATCATCTCACCATTGTTTACAGCTAAAACCTGATC
>CAVCPW010000054.1:0-5022 GCA_963604075.1 Anaerovoracaceae bacterium
GGCCTGATGAGACCCCAGATCTAAAATATTTTTACCCGACTGATACGTTGGTTACGGGTTATGATATCATTGGATTTTGGGTATCCAGAATGATTTTCTCGGGCCTTGAATATACTGGGGAAAAACCTTTCAGTAATATTTTTATTCATGGACTTGTTCGTGATAGTCAGGGACGAAAGATGAGTAAATCTCTTGGAAATGGTATTGATCCGCTTGAAGTCATTGACCAGTACGGTGCCGATGCACTTCGTATGACATTGATGACAGGAAATGCGCCTGGCAACGATATGCGTTTCTACTATGAGCGTGTTGAGGCATCCAGAAACTTTGCAAACAAGATCTGGAATGCGTCTCGTTTTATTATGATGAACATGGAAAAGGCATCCACTGACAACGTTTCTCTGGAAGATCTGACCATGGCAGATAAGTGGATTCTGAGCAAGTGTAACAGCTTGATCCAGGAAGTAACCGAGAATCTTGACCGGTATGAGATGGGTATTGCACTTCAGAAGGTATACGATTTCGTTTGGGAAGAGTTCTGTGACTGGTATATTGAGATGGTAAAGCCACGTCTGTGGGATGATAAAAATGAGTCTCAGGCTGCAGCAATCTGGACATTAAAGACCGTTCTTATTCAGTCTTTGAAGCTGCTGCATCCGTTCATTCCGTTCGTTACAGAAGAAATCTTCTGCAACTTACAGGATGATGAGGAGAGCATCATGGTATCAGCATGGCCGGTAAGCAAGTCAGAGTGGAACTTTGCAGAGGAAGAGGAAGCTGTAGAGATGATGAAAGATGCCGTTCGCGCAATCCGTACCGTGCGCACTTCCATGAACGTTCCACCGAGCAAGAAAGCTACCGTTTATGTTGTATCTGAGGATGTAAAGGTAAGAGAGATTTTCGAGCACAACAAGATCTTTTTTGCAACGCTTGGTTACGCAAATGAGGTTCTGATTCAGTCTGACAAGAGCGGAATCGCTGACGATGCCGTATCTGCTGTAACAGCACGTGCAACCATGTATATGCCATTTGCGGAGCTGGTTGATATCGCAAAGGAAATCGAGCGTCTTGAGAAGGAAGAGAAGAAGCTTGAGGGCGAGTTAAAGCGTTCACATGGCATGCTGTCTAATGAGCGTTTCATAAGTAAGGCTCCGGCTGAGAAGATTGCCGAGGAGAAGGCAAAGCTGGAGAAGTATGAGGCGACTATGAAGCAGGTTAAGGAAAGACTGGCAGCTTTAAAGAAGTAAGTTGAAGTTTTTAACCAAATCAAGCAAGTAGCGAAGCGGATTGCGATATCCTATTGACTAGAAAGCTTCGACTTATAGAAGTCAGAGTAATTGACAAAAGTAAATCGAAATAAAGAGAATATACTGGAATGTTAAAAAAGCCGTTCCCGGAGGCTTTTGTCTTGGGGAATGGCTTTTATTATATTATTCTGAGATAGCATTATCTTTTCTACACAATAGACGATATAATGTCGGATTTACAGCGAAAGCAGAGAGAAGTTCATCGATTTCAGCTTTGTTATCAGCACAGCGTCCGTTATATACAGCGCGAATGAGTAAATTCTTCGGGGTATGAGCCATGTCGATAAACTCCAAAATCTGGGTGCGATAGCCCTTAGCTTCAAGAATCTGTGCGCGAAGTCCATCGGTCATAAGGGCGGCCATACGCTCTTTTAGAATGCCATAATGAAGAACAGGAGAGAGCAGGTCGTTTTTCATTTGCTTGTTTAACTCATGCTGGCAGCATGGAACACTGAGAATGACTTTTGCTCCCCAGCTGACAGCCTTAGCAAGTGCGTAGTCAGTTGCCGTGTCGCAAGCGTGAAGCGTAACAACCATATCGACCTGGCTGCAACCATCGTAGTAGGCGATATCGCCACATAAGAATTCAAGTTTGTCATAGCCGTAGCGTACCGCGAGTTCGTTGCAGTGGAGAATAACGTCTTCCTTTAAGTCAAGCCCGGTAATACGCACTGGATATCCTTTTAAGACCTTCAGATAATAATAGATCGCGAAGGTCAGATAGGATTTTCCACAACCAAAATCCAAAATGCGAAGCTCACGCCCGGTTGGAAGTGCCGGAAGAATATCCTCGATATATTCGAGGAAACGGTTGATCTGGCGGAATTTATCGTAGTGAGAGTGGACAATTGCGCCGGCCTGGGTCATGACACCAAGGTCGATCAGAAATGGAACCGGAATACCTTCTTCAAGGATATATTTTTTCTTGCGATTGTGTTCAAGAGAGATTGTCGGAGCTTTCGCAGAGGTCGTGCTCATTTTCTTTTTGATTGTTGCAATACCTTTTTTGCTGACGAGAACATTGGCAGTAAAGTCTTGTGTTTCTACGACAGCGTTACGAAAGGGTACAGTGGCTTTTAAGTATGGTATAGTTTTGTCTGTATCACTTAAGGTGTCATTAGAGCTGCTATCTGCTGATGCGGTGGTATCGTTTATAGACAATTTTGTTGTCAGGTAGGCACAGGCATCCACAGTATTTAAATTTTTGTGGAAAACCTGAGTTTTGGTATATTCTTCTATTTGAAAAAGCAAAGTATCATTTTTTAATACCGGACGGGCACAAATTTTGATGATACCCTCCTTCGATGATGGATTGCTTAAAATGACTCTTATCAGCTTTTTGTTTAAGCTGTCAGCAAAAAGTGAGTGTAAATCGGACATAAAAAACCTTCTTTCCGCAGAGTGTCCAAACATCTGCTGTGTATGTTTGCGCAAAGTTATTCTTGCTATTTCATAGATTTAATCTTATAATACAAGTATTCCAAAATCAAGAGGAAGTTTAATGCAATGGAAAATAGTAAAAGCAGTTACGTAAAAATCATAAATGAAATTTGTGTAGAGGAGGGCATTGCTCTTAGCAGTTACTCATATGACTGGGCGTTTTGTCTGAAAAAGGATGGAAAACGGGCTTTTATCTTAGGCTACCAGTTCGGACTCAATCCGTCTTCTGTGCAGCAGGTATGCAATGATAAGAATATTGCAAGTGAAGTGCTGAAGGAAGAAGGCATTCCAAGTGTTTACCATGCCTGCTTTATGGCACCGTCCATGTTACAGTATACAGGAGGAAAGGGCAGTTGGAAGGCGCTTTTAGCCGAGCTTGAGAATGGACCGCTTGTCTGCAAGGATAATTATGGAACCGGTGGAAATCTGGTTTTTAAGGTGGAAACGCAGGCACAGCTCGAGCAGGCCGCATCCGATGTGTATGCTGCCTCGGAAGCGATGGCAGTTTGCAGCTATGAGAAGATACAGAGTGAGTATCGTCTGGTTATCTTAGACGGAGAAATTCGCCTTGCCTTTTCTAAGATTCGCCCATCATTAACCGGTGACGGTGTATCTACAGTCGGCAAGCTGCTGGCAGAGGAGATTGCAAAAGGAAAAATTTACAGTTTCTTAGTGCCGAATGATGCCGAGCTTTCTAAGGTACCGGCAAGGGGGGAGTCTTATTTACTAAATTGGAAGCATAACCTTGGACAGGGAGCCAGTGCGCTTACGCTTTCCATTTCGAATCTGGAGGAGGAACTTGTAGGTTTAGTAAAGAGGACAGCGAAAGCACTTGGTATTCGTTTCGCTTCGATTGATATGATTAAGACCGAGGCAGGTTGGAAAGTACTTGAAGTCAATGCCGGTGTTATGATGGAGCATTTCGCTTCCTCTGGCAAGGAGCAGTACCAGACAGCGAAGGCAATCTATCGCGATGCGATTCTGAAGATGTTTGAGGGTTGATTTTTTGCCTGAAAATAGGTATGATAATGCAAGGGTCAAATTTGCCCACACAGAAAGGTGTAAAGTATGATAAATTTTGAGGAAGAACTGGCAAAGTTTAAGCCAAGTCTTGAAGTAGACGAAACTGAAAAAGCCATTCTGAACGATAAAATGGTGGACATCACCGATATCCTTCAGGAACTGATGAATGAGATGAACGAAATTAAGAAGTAAACACACGGAGGAATGCATGAAGTGCTATGCTTGTAATTGCAGATTATCCCCGGATCGGGATGTCTGCCCAAAATGCGGAGCTGATATCAGGCTTTATCGTAAGATTATCTACGCTTCCAATCAGTATTACAATCTGGGTCTGGCGCGAGCCAAGGCAAGAGATCTGACGGGAGCAGCAGAATGTCTTCGCACCAGTCTGCAGCTATATAAGAAAAACATCAGTGCCAGAAACCTGCTCGGACTTGTCTATTATGAGATGGGCGAGGCAGCGCTGGCATTAAAGGAATGGGTAATCAGCAAGAATCTTCGTCACAGAGGAAATATTGCGGACGAGTACATTAAGGATATGCGTGATAATCGCCAGTCATTAGACAGTGCAGATCACAGCATACGAAAGTTTAATCAGGCACTTGAATATGCCAAGACAGGGTCACGCGATATGGCAGTGATTCAGCTGAAGAAAGTCATTAGCGTCAATCCAAGAATGATCAAGGCGTATCAGCTGTTAGCACTTCTCTATATGGAAGACCAGAAGTATGAACAGGCGCTTGGCGTTATTGACCGCTGTCTTGAGATTGACCGTGGAAATCCAGGCGCGCTTTCATATAAGAGAGAGCTGGAAACCAATTATAAGGTTTCAAAGAAAAAGAATTCCGTTGACGTAGCGGGTGAACTTGAACGAGAGGAAGTGATCATTCCTGTTCGCATGCGCGACTATGGCAGTTATCTGGCAGCAGCAGCTTATGTATTGGTTGGCTTCTTATTGTCACTTGGCGTATTATATTATGTGATTATGCCGGGAAAGGAAGCACAGCTTGACGAGAGCAATCAGGCAACGATTCAGCAGTATGAGGATAAATATGTTACATTAAATGCCAATATTACTGAGTTGGAGGATAAGCTTGAAAAGCTTCAGAACGAGAAGGATCAGGATGCTGAAAGCTATAAGAACAGCAGCAGCGAGACAGAGCAACTTGTAAATGCATATCAGTCACTTCTAGCAGTGGCAAAACCATTTGTTGAGGAAGATTATGCACAGGCGGTTGACCTGTATGCAGAT
>CAVCPW010000055.1:0-6048 GCA_963604075.1 Anaerovoracaceae bacterium
TTGCCGCGGTCTCAGGCTCTGCCTTGTAGTGCATCATCGCTGCATTCGCATTGTAGCCTGCAATTGTATCAAAGCTGATATCACGATACCCCTCCATCTGTTCACGAAGACTTTGCAGATAATCGGATACGCTTACCTCATCCATCGGAATTTTTCCGACATTTTTCTTTAACCAATACATGAACTTGGTCACAGCAATACCGTCAAGCAGATGTGCCTTTCTAGTATTTTCCAGCTCAATCTCATTCTTGATTGACTTCATCAGTTGGGACGGATTTGCCTTGTTTACGATATGAGTAGTTTCTGACAGTGCATTTGTAATCCGATAATTCACTTTTCTCTTATCAAGAAGAATAGTGCTGTGATGTGGAATGGCTGCTGCATATGTATAGACATCCTCATATGGACGAATAGTAATACCGCACTCTGATGCCATAGCCTTAACGGCATCGCTTAATGCACTCTCCTCAACAAACCACATGGCATTTTCTTTTCCGATTATAAGGAAGGAAAGTACAACTGGGACATGTAAAATGTCATTACCTCTGACATTTAAGATCCACGCAATATCATCCAATGTACTTACAATGTGATACTGTGCATCCTCTTCATCCATCTTCTCACGCACGCGGGCAAGCTTGGACGTTGTAGATTCGCCACTGAATTCTTCCTTTAAAATATCGGCTGGCTGATGGATGAGTGACGGACGGTCTGTCCATACCTCACCGGCAAGATCCTTGTCGATCTTTAGGCTTCCATGCTTCTTTGCCGCAATCTTAGCGAATTCGTTTGCATCCGCTGTGTTGACCACTCTCGCATCAAAACCGATGCACTGCCCCTCATGAAGCTTTTCCTCTAGGTATTGCATCACAGTCGGAACGCCTTCCTGTCCCATCTTCATCAAACCAAAACCAGATCCCTCGATCTGCGCGGCTGCCTGAATAAAGTAGCGACCATCTGTCCATAACCATGCTTCGTCCGGTCCGATCACAGCAACACCTGCTGAACCGCTGAATCCAGTCATATATTTTCTTGTTTTAAAATAGTCTACAACATATTCGGACTCATGAAAATCTGCCGTTGGAATATAATAATAGTCAACTCCTTCACTCTTCATGATCGCTCTCAGTGCGCTAATTCGTCTGTCGTCCATTTTTCTCTCCTGTATCCTACTTCGGTCTATCCGTACTCACTGTCACAATCGGTCTTCCAGCCGATACTTCCTTGCCTTATTCCTCTGCCTCCTTGCGAATCCTCGTCAAGTGCTGCACAATCGTCTTTTCATATCCATTCTCAGACGGATGATAAAAATTCTCATTTTTCACAGTATCCGGCAAATACTGCTGCTTGACATAGTGGTTTGGATAATTATGTGCATACTTATATCCATCCCCATGGCCAAGCTTACCGGCACTCTTATAATGTGCATCCTTTAAATGATCTGGAACAGGTGGTGTCTTATGATTCTGCACATAATCCATTGCCTCTGAGATTGCCATATATGCTGCATTACTCTTTGGAGCACACGCTACATATGTGGCAGCATGTGATAAAATAATCTGCGCCTCAGGCATACCGATACGCTCAACAGCCTGTGACGCTGCAACGGCCACGACAAGTGCCTGCGGATCGGCATTTCCAACATCCTCTGATGCACAGATCATGATACGCCTTGCGATAAATTTAATATCCTCTCCTGCATACAACATTCGCGCCAGATAATAGACGGCTGCATCCGGATCAGAACCACGCATACTCTTAATGAAAGCACTAATCGTATCGTAGTGATTGTCACCACTCTTATCATAACGCACAGCACGCTTTTGAATGCATTCCTGCGCCGTTTCAAGCGTGATGTGAATCAAACCGTCTTCACTGCGGTCGGTTGTCAGCACTGCCAGCTCAATTCCATTTAATGCCGCGCGCGCATCGCCATTTGCCGCATCACTTAAAAATTCAGCGGCATCTGCCTCTAATATCGCATGGTAACTGCCCATACCACGTATCGTGTCACTCACGGCGCGCTCAATCAGTTCTCGGATATCCTCTTTTTCCAGATTATGCAGTTCAAAAATGATGGATCTTGAAATCAAAGCCGGATTTACCTCGAAATATGGATTCTCAGTTGTTGCGCCAATCAAAATGATGGTTCCGTCCTCCACAAATGGAAGCAGATAATCCTGTTGTCCCTTATTGAAACGGTGAATCTCATCAATAAAAAGGATGGTCCTGCGGCCATACATGCCCTGTAGATCTTTCGCACGCTTTACCACATCCTCCATATCCTTTTTTCCGGCTACGGTCGCATTCAATTGAGTGAATTCCGAACGGGTCGTGTTAGCTATTACCATCGCAAGTGTTGTCTTTCCAGTACCCGGAGGGCCGTAAAAGATAACTGAACTGAGCTTATCTGCCTTGATTGCGCGATATAACATCTTATTTTTTCCAATAATGTGCTTTTGTCCGACCACTTCATCAAGCGTCTTTGGGCGCATACGCGATGCAAGAGGTGATTCCTTTTGCTGCGTCTCTCTCATATAATCAAATAAATCCATACGCTTTGTCCTGTCAAATCATTTTTTCCGGGTTCAAGAACCGGCATTCCAATCTTAACACGTTTTCATGAAAATGACAATCCCTTTGGTGTATACCACACAAAAAGGCACATCAGCCTTCTAAACTGATGTGCCCATATTACTATATACTACTATTTACTGTTTACTGCGCTTTCTGCATCTGGAACTGCTGCTCTGTCTCATCGGCCTGAGATTCGGTAGTGTCATCATCCTCTGTTGCCTCTGTGGTATCAGTAATAGATGCACGGTCGGTCAATGTCACAGTGATTTCAGTTTCAGTATACTGGTTGCCATTCGGCCTCTGAACAGTAAGTGTTACACTCTCACCAGACGCATAGTAGGAAAGTGCAGTTCTGAGTGCATCATAGCTTGTTACACTCTGACCATCTACAGCAGTGATGATATCACTTACCTGAAGGCCTGACTCCTCTGCCGGGCTGCCTGATGTGATCTTTGTTACCATGGCACCTTCCGGCATACCAAACTTCTCAACATACTCGCTCGGAACATCAACACCCTGAATACCAAGGTAACCTCTCTCATCCTCATCCACCTGAACCTTTGTCTTCTGGTTCATCATGCTGTTGATCAGCTCCTCTACAGAAGAAATCGGGATTGCATAACCCATACCTTCAACACCGTCTCCTGAACTCTTTGCGGAGTTGATACCGATCAGATTGCCGTTTGCATCGAACAGTCCGCCACCGCTATTGCCCTCATTGATGGCCGCATCAATCTGCATCATACTTCTTGTAATATTATCATCTGATGTGGTAACTTCCTTATTCAGTGCACTTACATGACCAAATGTAGTTGTCTGTCCAAGGCCAAGTGCATTTCCGATAGCCATAACACCCTGACCAACCTTTACCTCATCTGAATCAGCGATAGTTGCAACTGAAATAGCATTTAAAGTATCATCAGAGAGATCGGACAAATTTACTGCCAGGACTGCAATATCTGCATCTGAATCTGCTCCCTTTAAGTTTGCATCTACCTCAGTTCCATCTACAAAGGTAACCTTTCTGCCCGTGGTTGATGCGGTGTAACTGTAATACATAGTATTTCCTGACTTATCATAAACAGCAACATGGTTATTTGTTACAATAAGAAGTTCGCTGTCAGTCTTTCCGATGATTACACCAGAACCATATGCTTCTGTTTCCTGTGTAGATGTCTGTCCCTGGCTCTGTCCGCGGCTGCCATAGAAGTCGAACATGCTGGAACCGCCGTTTGTAGTGCTTGTTACCTCGATAACATTAGTCACAGAAACAACCTGCGGCAAACATTTTGCAGCCAGCTCAGAATAATCAGTAAGAGAAGATGATACGATATCAGGTGTAGTCTCATTGCTTGACACGTTCAATGTGGATGCTGCCTCAGCTGTAGTAGATGACTTCTGTGCCATAAAGGAACCGCCCCAGAAGCTTCCGCCAATAACTGCGATACCTGCTAAAACAGCTGCTGCCTTATGAAAATTTCTTCTCTGCTTGTTCTGTCTTCTCTGCTTTCTGTTGCCCTCATTCCCATTATTCATGTTATTATTGTCATAATTAAAATTGTTTTCTGGATACATCATAATAGAACCTCCTATATGTTCAGCCTTTATTGAAGCGCTCCGATCATAATCATTTGATTTGATCTTTTGGAATCTGTCTTGCTTCGCTGTGGCTTTCTTTCTTTGTTATGTCTATATACTATCAGCCATCTGTGTTTAAATTGTGTACTTTTTTTCAATCATTTGTGAAAAGTAAAAGAAATCCTGCGCGCCACATTCACTGTAGCATGCAGGATTTCTTTCCTTACTGAGTAAGACCAAATGCACTCTGAATCGTATAACTGATATCTTTTACAGTCTGAGATGGCTCATAACCGTCATCACCAAACAGATAAGTATGAAGCTTCTTTACATCACCTGCCAGATCGGTGCAGACCAAGGAATCCTTTACGCCAAACACACCAGTCGTTCCAAGTGTCAGATCATACGTATATGGGAATCCCTCTGTGTCAACAATGGTATAGCTGTTTACATCAGCTGCCAGTGCAAACAACTCTTCATTTGTCAGCGTCGTATTAATGTTCGGACATGCATAGCGCACTGCGGTCAGCAATTCAGATGGGGAAGCCACCTTTGCCTGCTCAAGCATCTTCTCAATGACTTCTCTCTGACGTCCGGTACGACCCATATCCATACCTGTTGTATAACGGTTACGACAATAAGCAACAGCATAAACACCATTACACAACTGATAACCGCCCTGTGTAATCTGCGGTTGCCATATACCAGTTGCCTCCTCAATTTCGGTGATGTAACCGGTAATGTATCCTTTATCAATTTCCTCTTGTGTAATATCCAGATAAATACCGCCAATAGCATCGATAACACGAATCAACGCAGCCCAATTGACAACAACCATATCCTGAATCTGAAGATCAAGATTCATATTGATCATACTAATCATATCGGTATCGCTGCTCTTTGCATACTCTGAATTGGCAAGGTCAAATGCATCTCTTGAATACATTTTCAACAAAGTATCGCGGTAAATAGATACTAACTTTACTTCCTTTGTATTTACGTTAATGCTGCAGATTAACATAACGTCGGACTGGTTTCCTTCTCCGCCGCCAAGATTTGACTGATCTCTGGCATCCACACCAACAAGCAGAATGTTCCAGTAGCCATTTACAGTTTCCTGATGGCTCAGAACATCATCTACTGTCGTAGCCTGTGTAACCTCACTTACACTAATCACGCTATTAGGTGTTGCTGCTGAACTGGATTCTGCAGCCTCCTCACCGGAAGCCTCTGCCACATCTTCTTTTGTCTGCTTTTCTCCTTCACTCTTTGAGGTCTCTGGGGCGGCTGTCTGTGTCTCCTCGTTCTGACCGTTATTCTCATTATTAGCAAACGTTGCAATATATATTTCATCCTGATTAATCGTCGAGCGCTGCATCGTATTGAGAATACTGACGGCATAGCAGCAGATGGAGAGCGCGCAAACAAGCAAAAACTCGGTAATTACCAAAAGAGTTCGTCTGACTCGTCTTGCTTTTGCAGCTTTTTTTCGCTGCTGCTGTTCTTTTTTCTTTTTCATTGAGGAACGTTGTTCAGCCATTTTCTTATCATGCCTTTCCTAATTTAATATGCATTTTTTTCATATACGCTATTTTATATACGCTATTTTATATGCGCTATTTAATACGCGTTTTTATTGACAAATCCCTTGAATACAGTCAAAAACAGGATTCGAATGTCGAAGCTGACACTCCAGTTCTCTATATAGAAAAGATCCAGATCAATACGTTTTCTGATGGACGTATCGCCACGAAGACCATTTACCTGTGCCCATCCTGTCATACCCGGACGCACCTGATGCTTGATCATATAGCGTGGGATTTCTTCCTTAAACTTCTCTACAAAGAACGGCCGCTCCGGTCTTGGACCAATCAGACTCATATCACCCTTTAA
>CAVCPW010000056.1:0-9476 GCA_963604075.1 Anaerovoracaceae bacterium
CTTATCCACAATATTATCCACAATTTCTCATCAATACCGGGGATATTTTCTACACCCTACTCTCCTCTTCTCTCTTGAAATTCTTCATTATTTTTAGTATAATACCATTATATGGGCTAGTAGGCTCTTTTCTTGAAATTACCATATACCGACATCAGGAGTAACAAATGATTGATAAGTTAAAGGAAAATTGGGATGCCATAAAAGACACCCTTAAGGAGAATTATGATATTTCAAAGGTATCCTATGATACCTGGATTGTCCCGATGGAAATCCACAACGTAGATAATGATCAGGTCTATGTTCTGGCCGATACAAAGGGTATCCCCAATATACTAGACTATCTTAAGAAGAAGTACAAGCAGATTCTTGAGATTGTCATTGAGGAGAAGATTGGTTTGCATTGCAATGTGATCTTTGTTACCCCTGAGGACTTAGAAAAGCACCAGGCCAACTCCACGGATACCTCAAACCTCGTGACTCCAGAGTTAAACTCTTATTACACTGCTGTGATGAATGCTAATCTAAATCCGCGCTACACGTTTGACACGTTTGTTGTCGGTTCAAATAACCGTTTTGCCCACGCAGCATCTCTTGCGGTCGCAGAGTCCCCTGGAACACTTTACAATCCGCTTTTTATCTACGGTGGCGCTGGTCTTGGAAAAACGCATCTGATGCAGTCGATTGCACACTACATCCTGCGTGCAGATCCAACTGTACGCGTTTTATACGTAACGAGCGAGACATTCACCAATGACCTGATTGACTCACTCAAAGGCAAGAAGAATGCTGAATTCAAGGAAAAATATCGCAGCATTGATGTGCTGATGATTGATGATATCCAGTTTTTGATAGGAAAGGAAAGCACCCAGGAGGAATTTTTCCATACCTTCAACTACTTGTATGAGACTGGTAAACAGGTTATCATCACTTCTGATAAACCACCGAAAGACTTCACAAACCTTGAAGAGCGTCTTCGCTCCCGATTCTCTGTTGGTCTTCCTGTTGACGTCTCCGCTCCGGATTATGAGACCCGTGTTGCAATCCTTCACAAAAAGGAAGAAAGCGAGAATACAAAAATCTCTGACGATATTATCAACTATATCGCAGAAAATATCAATACCAATATTCGTGAGCTTGAGGGGGCGCTCAACCGTATTACCGCCTTTAAGCGCCTTTCCAATAAGGAGATCACGCTCAGTATGGCTCAAGATGTACTTCACGACATTATCAACAATCACAAGGAAGTAACTGTAACGGTTCCTCTCATTGTTGAGGTAATTGCATCGCACTTTGGTTTTGAAGCAGACGAGCTTCTCTCTCAAAAGCGAAACAAGGATATTGCCTACCCGCGCCAGATTGCAATGTATCTGTGTCGCAAAATGACCGATTTGTCCCTTCAGCAGATTGGAAAAGAACTTGGGAACCGTGATCACACGACCGTTAGACACGGAATTGAGAAGATTACAGAAGACCTCAAAACGAGTAAATTTTTACAGGATACAATCGACGTTTTACAGAAGAAAATTAACCCTGCATTAGGGTGATTAGCTAAAATGACTTTAAAGTGGATTGTGGATAACTAGGGCACTTATCCACATAGTTATCCACAGGTTATCCCCAAAGATTTTCTTCTGTAATCCGCATAAATGCTGGATTTTTGAGAGTTATCCACATTATCCCCAGCCCCTACTACTACTACTATATATAATAATAATCATTCTATCAGCAAAAAGGAGAGTGCCATCATGCATATTATCTGTCCACGAGAAGAGTTACAAAAAGGCGTTTCAATCGTTTCAAAAGCCGTCTCCAATAAGACGACTATGCCGATTTTAGGGTGCATCCTGATCCAGACGAAGGAAGGACGCATCTTAATGACGGCAAACGACATGGAATTGGGGATTGAAACCGAGATTAACGGTACCATTGAGGAGAATGGACGTATTGCAATTGATGCAAAAATCTTTTCTGAGATTGTTCGTCGTCTTCCAGACAACGATATCTCAATTGAAACTAATGACAGTGACTCTGTTAAAATTCAGTGTGAGAAGATTAAATTTACAATTCCTGGAAAGAATGCAGATGAATTTACATTTCTTCCGGAGGTGGAGCGCTTAAACTGTGTAACACTGTCCCAGTTCACCTTAAAAGAAATTATCCGTCAGACAATCTTTTCTATTTCAGATAATGAGAATAATAAAATGATGGCAGGCGAGCTCTTAGAAATCAACGGCAACAACCTGCGTATTGTTTCCCTCGATGGACATCGTATCTCTATTCGTAAGGTTCAGTTAAAGGATTCCTACAATCCGATTAAGGTAGTTGTTCCCGGAAAAACCCTCAGCGAGGTCAGCAAGATCATTGGCGGTGGAACTGAGGACGAGGTTCGTCTGTATTTCACAGAGAATCACGTCATGTTTGAGTTTGACGATACGATCGTTGTATCACGTTTGATTGAGGGCGAATACTTCCGTATTGATCAAATGTTAAACAGTGATTATGATACAAAGCTTACTGTCAACAAAAAGGAGATGCTTTCCTGTATCGACCGTACCACGATGTTGATTAAGGATAGCGACAAAAAGCCGATTATTATTGGGATAACGGATCACAGCATGGAGGTTAAGCTCAATTCTTCATATGGTTCTATGAAAGAAGAGCTTGAGATTGATAAGCGCGGTAAGGATATTATGATTGGATTTAATCCGAAATTCTTGATTGATGCGCTCAGGGTTATTGATGATGAGATGATCAACATCTACATGATCAATCCGAAAGCACCGTGCTTTATCCGTAATGATGAAGGCACTTATATTTATCTGATTCTTCCGGTAAACTTTAATGTTTATTAAAATCGATAAATAGAAAAGTCGATGGATAAACCTAGAAAGCAGGTAAGATAAGCCAATCTAAATCAGGTTAGAAAATAGAAAAATAAAGTAAAATACAATTGAGTATGAAAGGATGATTAATACAATGGCAAAACTGGTATTAAGAGAAGATTTCATCAAGCTGGGTCAGGCACTTAAGGCAGCTAAGCTTGTCGGCAGCGGTGTAGAGGCGAAGATCATGATCCTTGATGGTAAGGTTAAGGTAAATGGTCAGGTTGAACTTCAGCGCGGCAAAAAACTCTATGACAAGGATGTGGTTAGCTTTAATGGCGAGACCATCGAGATCGTAAAGGAATAATCGTATGATTGTAAAATCACTTGCGTTGTCGGATTTTCGCAATTACGGTTTACAGGAACTGAATTTTCACCGAGGTATCAACATTTTCTATGGGGATAACGCACAGGGAAAGACAAATATCCTTGAGGGCATATACCTCTGTATGACAAACAAATCCTACAGAGGAAGCCGCGACCGCGATATGATCCGCTTTGGACAAGATGAGGCGCACCTTCGTTTAGAGGCTGAGAAAAAATCTATTCCGTATCGAGTGGATATGCATCTAAAAAAATCAAAGACGAAGGGAATTGCAATTAATGGAGTGCCGATCCGCCGTTCAAGTGAATTGATCGGTCTTTTAAATGTCATTTTCTTTTCACCGGAGGATCTTCAGGTGATTAAAAATGGACCCGGAGAGCGCAGACGCTTTCTGGACATGGAGCTTTGCCAGCTTGACAAGGTGTATATGCATCTTCTGACTCATTACAATAAATGTCTCATTCAGCGAAATGCGCTGCTTAAGGATATGGATTTGTCAAAGGACGCACAGGCGATGCTCGATGTCTGGGATGCACAGCTGCTTCAGTATGGGAAGCAGATTGTTTTGCTTCGGTCTGAGTTTATAGGCGAAATAGCACCTGTGATCGCACAGGTTTATCACTCTCTTGCCGGCGGGCGTGAGACATTATCGGTAGCCTATGAGCCAAATGTGTTAGCTGACCGTTTTGACGAGGTGCTTTTTCTAAATAGGGAACGGGAGATACGGCAAAAGACAACGCTGACCGGACCGCACCGCGATGATATTCGTTTTCGCGTGACAAATGCTGCCACAGGTCAGGAGACGGATATCCGCACTTTTGGTTCGCAGGGGCAGCAGCGAAGTGCGGCACTTGCACTGAAGCTGGCGGAGATTGAAATTGTAAAGCAAAAGACGAAGGATACGCCGGTGCTTTTGCTGGATGATGTACTTAGCGAGCTCGACAGCAATAGACAGAATTACCTGCTAGAGAGCATTCACGATATTCAGACCTTCATTACATGTACCGGTCTGGAAGAGTTTGTAAAGCACCGTTTTCACATGGATCAAATTTATCATGTGGAACGGGGCATGGTAACCAGGGTGAATTCCCTGTAGAGCGAAAGGATTTTTTAAATCAGTGAGGAGGACACAATGAGCGACGAATACGGAGCAAGTCAGATTCAGATATTGGAGGGTCTGGAGGCAGTCAGAAAACGTCCGGGCATGTATATCGGAAGCACATCTGAGAGAGGACTTCACCATCTGGTATATGAGATAGTAGACAATGCCGTGGATGAAGCTCTGGCAGGTGTCTGCACCCAGATCGATGTGATCATCCATAAAGATAATTCAATTACAGTTATTGATAATGGACGAGGAATTCCGGTTGGAATCCATCCGAAGGCTGGAATTCCGGCAGTAGAGGTCGTATTTACAATTCTGCATGCGGGCGGTAAATTCGGTGGCGGAGGATACAAGGTTTCCGGAGGACTTCATGGTGTAGGTGCATCTGTTGTAAATGCACTTTCCATCTGGCTTGAGGTTGAGATTTACCATGAAGGCAATGTTTACATGCAGCGCTATGAGCGTGGTCATGTGGTAAACAAACTTGCCGTAGTAGACACTTGCGAATCGGATAAGCACGGAACAAAGGTTACTTTTAAGCCGGACGGTGAGATTTTTGATACATTGGTCTACAGCTATGATACCTTGAAGGAGCGTCTGCGCGAGATGGCATTCTTAACCAGGGGCTTAAAAATTGTGTTGACTGATGAACGCGAGGAGCCGAATATTGCTGAGACATTCCACTATGAGGGCGGCATAAAAGAGTTTGTCGAGTATTTAAACAGTGCAAAGGAGCCGCTGTACCCGCAGATCATTTATTGTGAGGGAACAAAGAACAATGTAGCGGTCGAAGTTGCAATTCAGCACAATGATTATTACAACGAAAATATTTACAGCTTTGTCAACAATATAAATACTCCTGAGGGCGGAACTCATCTGGCTGGCTTTAAGGCAGCTTTGACCGATCTGTTTAATAAGTATGCCAGAGCTAATAAACTCTTAAAGGACAACGAGGACTCTCTGTCCGGTGAGGATATCCGTGAAGGCATGACTGCTGTTATCAGCATTAAGATTGAGGACCCGCAGTTTGAGGGACAGACAAAGCAAAAGCTCGGAAACAACGAAGCCAGAGGAGCTGTTTCTGCGATTGTAAGTGAGCAGCTGACATATTTTTTGGAGCAGAACCCAAGCGTGGCTAAGATGATTTGCGACAAGGCAATTCTTGCACAGCGTGCACGTGCGGCAGCAAGAAAGGCACGTGATCTGACAAGAAGGAAGACGGCACTTGATTCCATGACGCTTCCGGGTAAGCTAGCAGATTGTACCGATAAAAATCCGGAAAACTGCGAGATTTACATCGTAGAGGGAGATTCTGCAGGTGGCTCTGCAAAGACGGCACGTGATCGTGCAACACAGGCAATTCTTCCGCTTCGCGGAAAGATTTTAAATGTCGAGAAGGCAAGACTTGACCGTGTATATGAGAATGCCGAGATTAAGGCGATGATCACTGCGTTTGGAACAGGTATTCATGAGGACTTTGATATCACAAAGCTTCGTTACCATAAGATCATCATCATGACGGATGCCGATGTAGATGGTGCGCATATCGCGACACTGCTTCTGACATTTATATACCGTTTCATGCCGGAGTTGATTAAGCAGGGGTATGTATACCGAGCGCAGCCACCGTTATATAAGCTGGAGAAGAACAAGAAGGTTTGGTACGCATATACCGATGAGGAGCTTTCGGCAATCCTTGATGAAGTAGGAAGAGATCAGAATAATAAGATACAGCGATACAAGGGACTTGGCGAGATGGATGCCGAGCAGCTGTGGGATACCACAATGGATCCGGCACACCGTGTCCTTTTAAAAGTGAACTTTGATGAGTCGTATGCGTCAGATATTGACGTTACGTTTAACACACTGATGGGAGATCGCGTTGAACCAAGAAGACTCTTTATCGAGAAGAACGCAAAGTATGTTAAGAACCTTGATGTCTGATAGCGTGTTGCGATTGATATATTGTAATATACTGTAAGAGTAAATTGATATGTTGCATGCAATTGAAGCGTTGTAGCTGGTGCACTGTGATTCGTTCATTACGATGCATCAATCGCATGAGCTGCTGTTACCACAAGTATGCATAGTAAGAAATGAGAGGGAAACATGGACGAAACCATATTTGATAAAGTGCAGGAGATTGATCTGAAGAAAACGATGGAGCAGTCATATATCGACTACGCCATGAGTGTTATTTCTCAGAGAGCGCTGCCTGATGTTAGAGACGGCTTAAAGCCGGTACAGAGAAGAGTTTTATACTCAATGATTGAGCTGAACAATGGCCCGGACAAGCCGCATCGTAAGTGTGCCCGTATCGTCGGTGATACAATGGGTAAGTATCATCCGCATGGAGACAGCTCAATATACGGAGCACTGGTCAATATGGCGCAGGAGTGGTCGACTCATTATCCGTTAGTAGACGGACACGGAAATTTTGGTTCGGTGGACGGCGATGGTGCGGCTGCTATGCGTTATACAGAGGCGCGCTTGTCTAAGATCGCGATGGAGATGCTTGCGGATATCAACAAGGATACCGTACACTTTAGTCCGAACTTTGACGAGACGGAGAAGGAGCCGGATGTTCTCCCATGCCGTTTCCCAAATCTTCTTTGTAACGGAACTACCGGTATTGCAGTCGGTATGGCGTCAAATATTCCGCCTCACAATATCAGAGAGACAATTGACGCAGTAGTAAAGATGATCAACAATCGCATTGATGAGGATCGCGACACCGCCATCGAAGAGTTGATGGGTATTATTCAGGGACCAGATTTTCCGACTGGTGCAACTATTATCGGACGTCGCGGCATCGAAGAGGCATACCGCACCGGAAAGGGTAAAATCGTTGTTCGAGCTGTCACCAGCATTGAGCCGATGCAAAATGGCAAGAATCGTATTGTTGTTACCGAGTTGCCATACGGTGTGAATAAGGCGAAGCTGATTGAAAAGATTGCAGAGCTCGTAAAGGAAAAGCGTATCGAAGGCATCACAGATCTGGCAGATCAGTCCAGTCGTGAGGGCATGCGTATTTCCATTGAGCTGCGCCGCGATGTGAATCCAAATGTAATTTTAAATCAGTTGATGAAGCATACCCAGCTACAGGATACTTTCGGCGTAATTATGCTGGCACTTGTTGGCGGAGTGCCGAAAATTTTAAACCTTCACGATATGCTGTACTATTATTTACAGCATCAGGAAGAGGTTGTAACACGACGCACCAAATATGATTTGAGCAAGGCACAGGAGCGCGCCCACATCTTAGAGGGTCTATTAATTGCGCTTGATCACATTGACCGTGTGATTGAGATTATTCGCGGTTCTGCAAATGTAATGGCAGCGAAAGCGTCATTGACTGAGGAGTTTGGCCTTTCTGATGCGCAGTCTCAGGCGATTGTGGATATGCGTCTTCGCGCTTTGACAGGACTCGAGCGCAGCCGCCTGGAAAATGAATATAAGGAGTTGGAGGCGCGCATTGCCTACTTACAGAGCATTCTGGGCGATGTGAAGGTGTTGCTTGGCGTTATCAGAGACGAGCTCCTTGTGATTAAGGACAAGTACGGCGATGACCGTAAGACGGCAATCGAGCTGGCAGAGGATGAGTTTAATGCAGAGGATTTGATTCCAAATGAGGCGGCTGTTGTTGCCATGACGAAGCTTGGCTACATTAAGAGAATGTCTCCAGATCACTTTAAGGCACAGAACCGTGGCGGTAAGGGCATCAAGGGAATGAATATCTTAGATGAAGATTACATTTCTGACTTGATTATGATTAATAATCATGATTATGTCATGTTCTTTACAAATCTCGGAAGGGTGTACCAGCTGAAGGGCTACGAGATTCCAGAGGCCGGTCGTACCGCCAGAGGAACGGCAGTTATTAACCTGTTACAGTTACAGGCTGGGGAAAAAGTAACGTCAATTCTTCGCAATGAGGGGTATCAGTCTGGTTATCTGACCATGGCAACAAAGCTTGGTATGATTAAGAGAACAAATCTTTCCGAGTATGCCAATATTAGAAAGGTCGGACTGGCTGCAATCAATCTGCGTGAAGGCGATGAGCTGATGGATGTTCATGTAACAGATGGAAAGCGCGATATTATTATGATTTCACGTCAGGGACAGTGTATTCGTTTTAACGAAAGTAATGCCAGAGTAATCGGACGTGCATCCATTGGTGTAAAGGGCATGAGTCTGGTGGAAGGTGACAGCGTAATTGGTATGCAGGTCGCAGAGGATGATGGTGTGCTTCTGCTTGTATCCGAAATGGGCATCGGCAAGAAGATTGCCATGAGTGAGTTTAAAAACCAGAATCGTGGCGGTAAGGGTATCCGTTGTTATCGTGTCACTGAAAAGACTGGAAGTCTTGCGGGTGTCAAGGCAGACCATAAAGGCTATGAGTTGATGTTGATTACCACTGAGGGTACCGTAATCCGTATGAAGACAGATTCTATTCCAGTGCTCAGAAGAGATACCAGTGGTGTCAAGCTGATGCAGGTAGACCAAGAGAATGTGACTGTCTCCAGTATTGAGCTGATCGAGGAGTCTAGGGATGAAGATGTTACTTCTACTGATGAGGTGGAAGCTTTTGAGAAGGTGTAATGTAATCTGGAAGTTTAACAGATTTTATAAGGAATCCCCGCTCCGTTAGGGGCGGGAGTAATTGACATCAGTTTTTTCGACTTAGTGTGGCATCATATATTTAAAAAAAATTAAAAATAGGTATTGACATTCCATGTAACATGGGCTATAATCATTTATGCGTTTAGGCAATTCATATAAGTTATAGTTGTGGAGAAATACTCAAGTGGCTGAAGAGGCGCCCCTGCTAAGGGTGTAGACCGTTTGCGCGGTGCGAGGGTTCAAATCCCTCTTTCTCCGTTTCTATTTTAGGAAAGTGTAGTATCGTAACAAGAGGTTATTTGATTTACTTGCAGTCCCCATATGTATTGTGTCACCCTTTGGGTTTGCCGAGAGGCAGCGCAAAGGTTTTTCTTTTGTCTCAAATTCTTGTTTAAAAAAGATTTGAAAAAAGATAAAAAAGTTGTTGACAAACGCTTGAAGATGTGTTAGTATATAGAAGCTGTCGCTGAGACAGACAACACAAAGAACCTTGATAATTGAACAGTATAACCAACCCTGAAGATTTCTAAAACAGCTT
>CAVCPW010000057.1:0-6280 GCA_963604075.1 Anaerovoracaceae bacterium
GTCTGACTGACGGTGCAACTGTTCTGACATTGACATACACATCTGTTGATGAGGAAGTGACATTAAAGCTCACAATCGGAAATACAACAGATGATGACTCATACTATTATGTTTCTATGGATGATTCAGATGAGGTTAATACCGTGAGCAAGGAAAGCATCGATACAATCCTTGATACACTTTCCGGTTACGAAATGTAAAATGATGGCCTGAGAAAACAGCAAATGTGCAATTAACGGTATTGCAATGTAACTTAAATGGCATTTCCTTTCCAATTACTACAAGGAATGGAAATGTCATTTTAAATTCTTATATGAGCATGAGAATTTCCTGAAATTTGGACGGATAAACTGGGCAGAAAAAGTCATTGACTATCACTTAATTATCCATTAAAATAAATAACAATGCAGGGAATCAGGCAGTTGCCAAGGCAGCTGCTTTTTTTCTTGGGCACTCTTATGTTATATGCCATTTGGCACGGCAAAAGAGCAGATATTTATAGCAAGGAGATTTCTATTATGGGAATGACGATGACGCAAAAGATTCTGGCTGCTGCAGCAGGGCTGCCAGAGGTAAAGGCCGGACAGCTGATTGAGGCAGATCTGAGCCTTGTTTTAGGCAATGACATTACATCTCCGGTAGCGATTCACGAGATGGATCGCTTTGATAAAAAGGGAGTATTTGATAAGGACAAGATCGCGCTTGTACTTGATCACTTTGTTCCAAATAAGGATATCAAGTCCGCAGAGCATTGCAAATGTGTAAGAGAATTTGCAGGCTGCAATGAGATCACCAATTTCTTCGATGTGGGCGAGATGGGCATCGAGCATGCACTTCTTCCAGAAAAAGGACTTGTTGTTGCAGGTGATGTCGTAATTGGTGCTGATTCACACACATGTACCTACGGCGCACTCGGTGCATTCTCCACAGGTGTGGGAAGTACCGATATGGCAGCAGGTATGGCAACAGGTAAGGCGTGGTTTAAGGTTCCGTCCGCAATCAAATTTGTATTGACTGGAAAGCCAGCTGAGTATGTAACCGGAAAGGATGTTATCTTACATATCATTGGAATGATTGGCGTTGATGGTGCACTGTACCAGTCTATGGAATTTACCGGTGATGGTATCCAGTATCTTTCTATGGATGACCGTCTGTGTATCGCAAACATGGCAATCGAAGCCGGTGGAAAGAATGGCATCTTCCCTGTAGATGAGCAGACCATCGCATACATGAAGGAGCATTCTACGAAGGAATACAAGGTTTATGAGGCAGACGAGGATGCAGAGTACACCGCTACCTACACTATTGATCTTGGAAGCTTGAAGCCAACCGTATCCTTCCCGCATCTGCCAGAGAACACTCATACCATCGACGAGGTGGGGGATATTGCAATCGATCAGGTTGTAATCGGATCATGTACAAATGGCCGTATCGAGGACCTTCGTGCGGCAGCAGAGATCTTAAAGGACAGAAAAGTAAAGAAGGGACTGCGCTGTATCGTGATCCCGGCTACTCAGGCAATTTACCTTCAGGCAATCGAAGAGGGACTGGTTCAGATCTTTATTCAGGCAGGCGCTGTTGTCAGCACACCGACCTGCGGACCGTGCCTGGGCGGATATATGGGTATTCTGGCTGCACATGAGAGATGTGTTTCCACAACAAACCGTAATTTTGTAGGCCGTATGGGAGATGTTACCAGTGAAGTTTATCTGGCAAGCCCATATGTTGCAGCTGCAAGTGCGATAACCGGAAAGATCTCCGGTCCGAAGGAGGTAAAGTGATATGAAAGCAAATGGACGCGTATTTAAATACGGTGACAACGTAGATACGGATGTAATTATTCCGGCACGTTACTTAAATTCTTCTGATCCGGCAGAGTTGGCAAAGCACTGCATGGAAGATATTGATAAGGATTTCGTCAATAAGGTAAACAAGGGCGATATCATTGTTGCAGACAAAAACTTTGGATGTGGCTCTTCAAGAGAGCATGCACCAATCGCCATCAAGGCAGCAGGTGTCAGCTGTGTAATCGCAGAGACATTCGCAAGAATTTTCTACCGCAATGCAATCAACATCGGTCTTCCAATCATTGAGTGTCCAGAGGCAAGCAAGGCCATTCAGGCAGGCGATCAGGTAGACATCGACTTTAATACAGGAGTAATCACAGACCTGACAACTGGAAAGAGCTTTGAGGGACAGGCATTCCCACCATTCATGCAGAAGATCATCAGCGAAGGTGGACTGATTAATTATATCAACCACAAAGAGTAATTAATAATAATCGATAGCAATCAAATAAGCTTGTTGATTAAAAATACGAAAGTAAAAGGGCAGACTGAGTTAATCAGCCTGTCCTTTTTACGTCTATCATTTCAAAATGGTTGACATTAGGAAAAATGCGTTATGCCACAAGCGTAAATATTAATTGCAATAATAGTAGAAAAGGGAAAAAGAAAAATGACAAAAAAACTCACTTTTTGTCAGATAATAACAGTTAAATGTCGAATTCTGCGAGGCTTTTTTCGTGCATTTTGAAAATAACTTGGTTATAATGTAAATGTGTTGAGACATATGTACATTATAACCAAGTCGCTAATAATCAGTTACTAACTGTTTACTGATAACCAAGAGCTGTTAGTTGAACCAAAAATTGTTGGTTGAACTAACAATTGCTGGTTACAAAAATCTATTAAGATGACTGGTACATGCAGTAGTTGCGTTAGTATATGCGGCTGTGAATAAAAAGGAGGAGTAATAAAATGCAGGAAAGAAACGTAGAGAATAACAGAGTCGGTGTCATTGGAGTTGTTGTGTCTGGATTTCAGTTCAGTCATGAGGTCTTTGGTGAGAACTTTTACATAATGGAACTGTCAGTGAATCGTTTGAGCGATCAGTCAGACACCATCCCAGTCATGATCTCAGAGCGTCTGATTGATATCAATCAGGATTACAGAGGAAAAACCATGGAGGCAATAGGGCAGTTTCGTTCCTATAACCGTCATGAGGGAACGAGAAATCATCTTGTGCTTTCTGTATTTGTCAGAGAGTATCATTTCATGGAGGCATTTACCGATTATACCAAGACAAATCAGATCATGCTGGATGGATACACCTGTAAGACACCAATATACCGAAAGACACCGCTTGGTCGAGAGATTGCCGATATTTTGATTGCAGTCAATCGGCCGTATAGCAAGAGTGACTATATTCCGTGCATTGCCTGGGGGCGAAATGCCAGATACGTGTCAACATTCGAGATTGGCACAAGGCTTCGTGTATGGGGACGTGTCCAGAGCAGGGAGTATATGAAAAAACTCAGCGAGAATGAAAGTGAGAGGCGCATCGCATATGAAGTTTCGGTAAGTAAATTGGAATATGTCGAACAGAATGCTTGACAGTGCTGTAAAATTGATGTACACTAAAGAAAATTTATACAAGAGGTAGAGGTTGCGCTACGGATGAGTAAGCTGGTGGATGCATGCAAAAGCAAATGAAGTCAGCTAAAAGGCATTGGCGCCGAAAGAACAGTTGTTGCGGAGCTGTTCTTGGGCATATATCGAATAGGTATATGACTGTCATCTGTTCACAGATGGGGAGCTACTAAGGGAAACACAAAAAGAAAACCTTATGAGCCGGCCAATGTGACCGGCTTTTTCTTTGGTCAAAAGTATTTTTTGAGTTCCCCCAGAAAAGTCTGGTGGCTGCATTTGAATAGATTGTTACCTAAATCAGAAAGGATGGGACTAGTATGTCAATATTTAAGGGAGCAGGAGTTGCTATCGTCACTCCATTTACACAGGACAATAAGGTGAATTTTGAAGAATTAGGAAAGATGATTGATTTTCAGATTGCAAGTGGTACAGATGCAATCATCATCTGTGGAACAACAGGTGAGTCTTCCACTTTGTCTCATGATGAGCATGATGCATGTATCAAGTTTGCTGTTGAACATACTGCAAAAAGAGTTCCTGTTATCGCAGGCACGGGTTCTAACTCCACAGCAGAGGCGATTCGTTTGTCAACACATGCACAGAATAATGGTGCAGATGCACTTCTTCTTGTAACACCATATTATAATAAGGCAACACAGAATGGCTTGATTCAGCATTATACCGCAATCGCAAACAGTGTTGATCTTCCGATTATTCTGTACAATGTGCCGTCCCGTACCGGTGTAAACATTCTTCCAAAGACCGCTGTTACACTTGCTAAGAACGTAGAGAACATCGTAGCAATTAAGGAAGCCAGCGGAAATATCTCTCAGGTGGCAGAGCTTGCTGCACTTGCAGATGGATGCATTGATATTTATTCTGGAAATGACGATCAGGTAGTACCGCTTCTGTCACTTGGAGGTATCGGTGTTATCTCTGTTTTGTCAAACGTAATGCCGAAGCTGACACACGATATGGTTATGAGTTACTTAAATGGTGATGTAAAGTTAAGCTGCCAGTTACAGTTGTCTGTTATGAACTTGATCAAGGCTCTGTTCTGCGAGGTAAATCCAATTCCGGTAAAGGAAGCGTTGAATATGATGGGATGGAATGCTGGCGGGCTGCGTTCTCCTCTGTGCGAGTTAGAGCCACAGCATAGAGAGCAGCTTCGTAAGGAATTAGCAGCTATGAAGCTGATCTAATGATAGGGGGAACAGAAGATGGTACGTATTATTTTAAATGGATGCAATGGTGCAATGGGAAAGATGCTTGCAAATATCATTGCACAGGATGATCAGGCACAGGTTGTTGCAGGTGTTGATATTACTCCGGCTGCAGATTGTCCGTTTCCGGTATTTGAGTCTATCACCGCGTGTGATATCGAGGCAGATGCACTGATTGATTTTACCGTTGCAAAGATTACTGATAGTGTGCTTGATCAGTGCGTAGAAAAGGGTCTTGCGCTTGTGCTTGCGACAACAGGTCTTTCTGATGAGCAGCTTGCCCATGTACAGGAGGCTGGAAAAAAGATCCCAATCGTTCAGTCATATAATATGTCTCTCGGAATCAATACACTTGCCAAGATTGTTGAGCTGATTACACCAGTATTGGCAGATGCTGGATTTGATATCGAGATTGTAGAACGTCATCACAGACGTAAGCTTGATGCACCGAGTGGCACTGCAATCATGCTCGGAAATGCAGCAAATAAGTCCTTAAATGGCGAGTATCATTTCGTATTTGATCGCAGCTCAAGACGTGAGAAAAGAGATCCAAAGGAGATAGGCTTCTCAGCTGTCAGAGGCGGCACCATCGTTGGCGTACATGATGTTATTTATGCAGGTGAGGATGAAGTGATTGAACTGAATCATCAGGCATTCTCTAGGGGGGTATTCGCAAAGGGCGCCGTTCAGGCTGCAAAGTTTTTACAAGATAAAGAACCAGGCGTATATACCATGCGCGATGTAATAGGCTGATAAATAGACAGAGAAGAATAAAGACGTATAAAAAGAAATACAATTTTAGGGGCACGATGCCGCCAGGGATAAAGGTTATCCATGGTAGCTAGTGTTCCTTTTTGTTTGTTAACGTTTTTCATCAGATTTTTTTCAATATTTCTATTGACAAACGGACGGAAAGAGACTATAGTTAAATCAACGATTAAACAAACGTTTAATCAAAAGACGAATAGCTGATAAAATCAATAAAAGAAAGCTGGAAAGGATGGCACACATTATGAGAAAGACATTTGAACTAGAGGATCTGGATTGCGCAAACTGCGCAGCAAAGATGGAGGAGGCAATCAAGAAGCTTCCGGGCGTAAAGAGAGTTTCAGTAAACTTCATGACACAGAAGATGATTTTAGACGCAGAGGATGATCAGTTTGATGAAGTTCTTCAGTCCGCAGTAAAGTGCATTGCAAAGGTTGAGCCAGACTGCAAGGTAATCCTGTAATTTTATTCCGACGTTTAAGCCATCACCACATTCAATCAGTATTTATTTGGATGTGGTGATGTTATTTAGGGGAAAGGCGTGGTTCGTGTTATGTTAAAGAAAATGACAAAAAAGCAAAAAAAACAGTTCTATAAGATTTTAGCTGCACTTGTACTGCTTCTGGTCGGAGTACTTCTTCCGATACCTGATCTCTATAAGCTGATTTTTTTTATTCCCGGCTATCTGATTGTCGGCTATGATGTGCTTGTCAAGGCAGTGAAAAACATTACAAAAGGTCAGGTATTTGATGAAAATTTTCTTATGGCAATTGCAACAATTGGTGCATTTGCCCTTCAAGAGTACACAGAGGGTATTGCAGTTATGCTATTCTATCAGGTCGGTGAGCTGTTCCAGTC
>CAVCPW010000058.1:0-3263 GCA_963604075.1 Anaerovoracaceae bacterium
CGGTTGACCTGTATGCAGATCTTGATGCAAATGCGGTAGATGATGACACCTATAATGAGATTTATCAGGCACTCAAGGAGCAGATGGAAAATCATCTGACTGATCGTATTTATGAGACTGCAATCTGGAAGCGCGAGCATGAAGGCGATCGTCAGACAGCCATTGAGCTGTGCCAGAAGATTATAGAGCTTGATCCATCCTATAGCGAGGCTTATTTTTATATTGCGGTCAGCGCACAGGAGATGAATAATAATGATTTGGCGATTGATATGTATACACAGTACATACAGCGTTTCCCTGTAGGATCACAGATTCAGGATGTACGTGTCAACTTAAATGCGATTGCACCACAGGTATTGCAGTCACTTGATGCAACACCGGAGGCAGCGAATAATGATGCGAATGCGGCTGATGCAAATGCTGCAGTCGATGCGAATGCCGAAGCAAATGCCGAAGCGAATCCAGCAGAAGATCCGGCGCAAGCGGCAGAGCCAGATGCACAGGCAGATCAAAATGCTGCGGCTGATGCGAACGCAGCTGATCCGGCGGCAGATTCAAGCGCGGCTGTTGATGCAAATGCCGCAGCAGATGCAAACGCAGCAGCAAACTAAAAAATTACTGGCTGAAGAACTGCTCTAATTACTCAAAAGTGTCAGAAAAGGGCACAAAAACGTGATTAGAGCAGTATTTAAAATTTTTTGAATTTTTTTGAAAAAAGTGTTGACAAATCCGCAGGATGTGCTATAATAAGGATGTTGGTTGAGAGAACAAAAGAAAAGCCAACAAACAGTAATCCTCGATAGCTCAATGGTAGAGCACTCGGCTGTTAACCGAGGTGTTGTAGGTTCGAGCCCTACTCGGGGAGTTGATGACTGAGTTGCCGTGTGCATCTGGTTATCATAAAATGTGTCCGTAGCTCAGTTGGATAGAGCAACGGCCTTCTAAGCCGTGGGTCGGGGGTTCGAATCCCTTCGGGCACATTAAAAATGAGAAGTCATAGGCATAGAGCCTGTGGCTCTTTTTTTGTTGTGCGGGGTCGCCGACAAAACGATTGTCGAACCGCTTTCGTAAATTGCGTGAAAGAGATTCAGAATATAAAAGAATTAGTAGATGGAGTGATAAACGAATGATTTTAAGTCATTGCCGTCTGGTGGCAGAGTTGACAGAACAAAAGGCATCAAAAGATGGAGCAATAGCGATTGAAAATGGAATTATAACACAAATCTGGGATACGCCACAGGAAGAGGGCTTTGATTATGGGAGAAAGACTTTGCTTCTGGGATTGCTTGATATTCATTTTGCTGTTTACAGAGTTGCATAAGTGTGCTACAATAAACATGTTTTTGTGGCATGCATGAAGCCTGCCTGGTACTCAGAAGAGTACGTATCAAATAAAATCAAACAAAAATAAAGCAAATCGGACGAGATTTCTAAATCTTGGCTCCAATGAGCAAAATTCGAACATGAAGTAGTTCAAAAAAATAACGAAAGTGATACGATATAGGATATATACTATGAAGGTATATGATTTTCCAGAAGGGAGACATATGCCTTCTTTTTGTTTGATAGAATAAAATTTGAAATACCAGAATAAGTACAATACATACAATAAGGCAGAAAGACACAAATGGAGGACAAAAAATGGATTTAAATGAATTTTTTAAAGAACACAACAAAGTAGCACTGGCATTTTCGGGTGGAGTTGATTCCTCTTATTTGCTGTATGCAGCGATTCAGAGCGGTGCACAGGTGCGTGCCTACTATGTAAATGCTGCTTTTCAACCACAGTTTGAATTGGATGATGCAATGCGTCTTGCAAAGCAGTTAAATGCTGACATGAAAGTGTTGACAGCAGATGTCCTCTCCAATGAGACTGTTGTGCAGAATCCGGCAGATCGATGCTATCACTGCAAAAATGTCATTTTCAATATGATTCTCGCAGAGGCAAAGAAGGATGGTTTTACCGTGCTGATGGATGGAACAAATGCCTCAGATGCAGAAGGAGACCGACCTGGAATGCGTGCGCTTCGTGAGCTTTGTGTTTACTCACCGCTTCGTATTTGCGGTCTCACAAAGACTGAGATTCGCAAACGATCAAAAGAGGCCGGGCTTTTTACTTGGGATAAGCCAGCGTATGCCTGTCTGGCAACACGCATCCCGACAAATGAGCGCATCACCGCAGAAAAGCTTGAAAAGACAGAGACAGCAGAAAACTATCTGTTTTCTCTCGGCTTTACTGATTTTCGTGTGCGTTTTTTTTATGATTCAGCAAAAATTCAGATGCCGGCAGCGCAAATGCCTGCACTCTTAGAAAAGAGAGAAGAGATTCTTGCAGAACTAAAAAAGTATTATAAGGATGTGTTGCTTGATTTGCAGTCCAGATAATAAAAGTGGTGTGGAAGTTTCACACATATGCGGTACACAGCAAATATTTGCAGTCAAAAACAAAGGAGTGAACATTGTGAATAGCGAGGCAAGACAGATATTAGAGGCAGTAAAGTCTGGAAATATGAGTGTGGACGATGCGCTGCTTGAGATCAAAAAACAGCCGTTTGAGGATATCGGTTACGCAAAAGTAGATCTGCACCGCAGAATACGTCAGGGCGCGGCAGAGGTAATCTATGGTGCTGGAAAGACACCAGAGCAGATGATTGGAATTATATCGGCTATGTTAAAAAACGGACAGGAGCGAATCTTAATTACACGCTTATCGGCAGAGGCAGCACAGATCATTGAACAGGAGCATTCATTAAAATATCATAAGGATGCAAGAGTCGGAATCATTGGAGAGATGCCGCAGCCGACCGGAATCGGAAAGATTGTGGTGGCAACAGGCGGAACCTCGGATATCCCGGTTGCGGAGGAGGCGGCACTGACCGCAGAGATTCACGGAAATGAGGTTGTGCGTCTGTATGATGTTGGAGTGGCTGGTCTGCATCGCCTGTTAAATCATATGGACGAGATTATGAGTGCGAGCGTGATTATTGCAATCGCAGGAATGGAGGGCGCACTTGCAAGCGTAATTGGTGGTCTTGCAGACTGTCCGGTAATCGCAGTACCAACCAGTGTAGGCTATGGTGCATCCTTTGGAGGCGTATCGGCGCTCTTGTCCATGCTAAACTCTTGCGCGAGTGGTGTATCCGTTGTAAATATTGACAATGGTTTCGGAGCAGGATATCTGGCCGGAATGATGAATCACATGGCACCAAAGTCAAAAGATTAAAAGAGATATAGGCTTGCGAGAGCACGAAGCATAGGTATCG
>CAVCPW010000059.1:0-4082 GCA_963604075.1 Anaerovoracaceae bacterium
TTGTGCGATCCAATGCACCTTGCAGATACATATCCTTTCTCTCTGCGGCAGATGCAGGTTCCTTCTGTTTCATAAGCTTTTCATAACGATCACATATTTCGGTACATATCTTCTTATAAATCTGCTCCTTAGAAAAACTCTCTTGGCTCCACTCATCACTAATAGTTTCACTCATATTTAGCTCTTTGCTTACTTTACCGTAAATTCGTTCCTTATTCTCATTATATCCCGATTCCAGAATCTTTACACAATCCGCAGGGCTACTTCCGTTTGCATTCTACAGGGAACCTCTGATTTATCCAAGCCATGACTATTATCGTCCTATGCGAGCTACAGATTAAGTCCTGCAAACAGCTCCCCAAGAGAATATAAACATTCTGCCTTATCTTTTTCTGGTACTTCGTAGCTTGCCAGCTGAAAATCCGGATTCAACTCCAACTTTTCAATCAGGTATCCTGTATTAATTGCATCATCAACACCATCGTGAAATCTTCCTTCTGCCTCAATGTCAGCTCGTTCCAAAGCTTCCTGAAGACTGATAGATCTGTCAAATTTATATCTTTTGGAAAAAACTGCCTGATAATCAATCCAGCGTTCTTCTTCCATGAATAAATCAATGCGCGCATCCTCTATATGCTTTGCCTTTACCTCATGCAGAATCTGCTCTCTGTCTGTATTGCTCCAAGCGTATACCTTGTACTCACGCTCTCCGATCCAGTTGATTAAATAAATCAGTGCCTCATGAATCTTTGGTGCCTTTTTCACATGACCATTACTTATTCCTGTAAGCTTTTGAATGTATGGATCAATCACCCCATGCTCTGGAGACACATACTGGCAAAGTGTTCCGATTCTCTTAAACTCCTCATCCAAAAGTACAGCTCCAATTTGAATCGTCTCATTTGCATATTTATAATTTTTGCTGCGAAAATCTCTTGGCACACGACACATTTCCAAATCAATAACTAAGTAGTTCACGCTTGCTGCTCCTTTCTTTTTATCTCGTCACCATATCCAGCAATTCCTTATAACTATCCACCACATCATAGACAACTTCACCATTGCTGATAGCCTTAAAGTGTTCTCTTGCACAATGGATTTTTGATTCTTCTATCAACCGTAACTGCATGGACTTCACAGATCCCTTCGTCTCTGCAACAAAGTAAATATGCTTTACGCTACCTTCATAGAAAGCTATTGCCCAGTCTGGATTATAGTGTCCTACCGGAGTAGAAATATAGAATCCATCCGGCAATTTCACATAAACAGCAACATCTTTATTTGTATCCAGTTCTGTCGCAAAATTTTTCTCATTTGTAGAATCAAATACAATATGATCATACAGATGCTTCTTCGCCTTCATAGCATTAACACCAAGGCGCCCCTTAATTGTCGGGTCTGTAAATATCTCCATGCCATATTTTTCATCCATGACATCATAAGTAATATGCTCAATGATCGCTGTGGCTTTTTCAGCATTGATCAACGCGGCTGCCTTGATGATAAATTCCTCCGGATTGTCCTTAAACTGATTAAATACAGATGGCTGGATTCCCTTAAGAATCTGAATTACAGCTTTTCTTGTGAGTCCGGTTTCATCTACCAGCTTTCCGATCAGGTCGTATTTTACATTAGAGCTTACCGCAATCTGGTTACTATAATTCGCCGACTCCTCTTTCACAAAAGAAGCTCCGCTTGCCAACTCTTCCTTGGATTTAATCTGCTCCATCATTCCGGTTTCCACCTTAAAGTAAATCTTTGGAACCCGAAGCTTACTGTCCAGGGATGCAATCGCCTTCTTCACAAGCTCATCTGTATCAAAATCAACAACATAAACTGACTTCGAATTAATCTTTGACCACAATGCCTTAAATTCCGGCATGGCAAGCTTATCTTCATCTACTGTCAGTTCCACATTGTTGCTGCGGGCATTCTCCGGCATCATAGAACGACCATCATAAATGGAATCAATAATCCCGATAACAGCTGCTGCAGAATCTGCAACTTCCTCTGCTACCTTAATTTCTCCATTTGCCTTATCTTTGTAGTACTTATCAGTAAGAGTACCCTTTTTATCAACATAGCCATTAACAATCAGGTCATACTGAATCGCATGTGCTGTATCCGAATCAACAACCTGCTCATTCCCTTTATCGTCCTTGATAACCTTACCGATGAAGAGATCTGCAGTTACAGCCTTCGGTCTGTCTGCTACTGCTTCTGCAAGTTCTGTCTGTAATCCCTTGGCAAAGCTGTCATAGCTCTCGCTTGCAATAACAGTCAGGACATTCACGTTGTGAACATCCTTACCCAGAACATTGGTATCCATACGTTCGCCATCCTGATTGACACAAAGACGCAGTCCACGGCCTACTTCCTGACGCTTACGTACATCAGAGCTGCTCTGCTTCAACGTACATATCTGGAATACGTTGGGATTATCCCAACCTTCACGCAGTGCAGAATGAGAAAAGATAAATCGAACCGGGCTCTTCTTTGGATTTCTGTCCAAAAGAAGCTCTTTATTTTTCATGATCAAATCATAGGCATCAACATCATCAGTTGTGGTTTCTTTGCGTCCCACCTTTGAATCAATCATTTTACCTTTTTTATCAATAGAGAAGTATCCTGCATGAGTTTTATCTGCGGAAATAGCCTCCAGATACTTCATGTACTCATCTTCACCAACAGCAATCTGCATATTGCTGATGATATCATTATATTCTTCTTCGAATATATCCGCATAAACACCATTCATCGGCTGTCCGGCTTCATCGTACTGCTTGTACTTAGCCACTTCATCAATAAAGAACAAGGATAAAACCTTAATCCCCTTATAGAAGAGCTCACGTTCTCTCTGGATATGAGAAAGAATCGTTTCTCTGATCTGAATACGACGGATCTGATCCTCGCTAACTTTGCCGATAACATCTCCGGCATAAATCTTGATACCGTTCAGGAATTCCACAGAATCATCACGGCCATCAATATGGGATACGACAAAATTCTCTTTGTATTCCTCCATATGCCCGGAATTATCATAAAGGTTAAAGCCTTCGGAAACTGTTCTGCTAATCTTACGGATACCATTTGCACCCTTAAAATCAAACTGAATCGTAGCAGTCGGTGCAGACTTGGAAAGATTAATGCTTTCCAGATAAACATAGCTTTCTGTTGCTGTACTTCCGGATTCTGTAATACCTTTTACCGCAATCTTCTTAACCAGACGTTTGTTATAAGCCTCCATTGCATCCAGGCGATAAACCATGTTATAGATGCTGTCGCTCTTATGGGTAGCAGAATAACGAAGTGTCATCAAAGGATGGAACTCCTCCAGGTTCTTCTTTGTCTGCTTGCCTTCTACGGACTGAGGCTCATCAATGATAAGAATCGGATTCGTCTTTGCAATAATATCAATTGGTCTGCGTGAGCGGAATTCATCCAGCTTCATGTAAATACGACGTGCATCCTTACCTCTGGCATTAAAAGCCTGAGAATTGATAATCATGACATTAATCGAGCTGTCCGATGCAAAGCGGTCAATCTCTGTCAATTGGGAAGAGTTATAGATAAAGAATCGAATCTTCTTACCATATTCCTCTGCAAAGTGATCCTGTGTCACCTGAAAGGACTTATACACACCCTCACGAATGGCAATAGACGGTACAACTACGATAAACTTGCTCCATCCATAATGCTTATTCAGCTCATACATGGTCTTGATGTAAGTATAGGTCTTACCAACACCGGTTTCCATTTCAATAGTCAGATTGTATCTGCCTTCCAGCTTATTGGAAGGCTGAATCTGATTGCTTCTCTGTATTGCCTGTAAATGTTCCAGAATTACACGATCACTTAATTCCGGAACAATCTTTTGATTGCTCCAACCAGTAAAGTCCTGCTCATCGGTCAATGACTGCTGTACATAGCCTGTTCCTCTATCCATCATATAAGACGGCGTCAGATATGGTTTCCCCGCAAAGACATCCACCACGGCTTTGGCGGCATCTGCTTGGAACTTTTGATGCTTAAATCGTAGCTTCATAGCATTGCCTCCTTAAATAACTTTTACTGATGTGTCC
>CAVCPW010000060.1:0-9561 GCA_963604075.1 Anaerovoracaceae bacterium
CATATCTGGATGAGCAGAATAATATATGAAAATTCATGATAAGCTCCTCTTTTTTTATTAAATCTTTCCCATTATGCCTCTAATTTCTGCTTGGCCAGCTTCATCAGTACCATCGCAGCCTCAAATTCTGCACTGTTGTGTTCATGGCGGCAAACAGCACGGTACCATTCCTGAAGCAGGCTCTGATATTTATATGGAAGAAGAATTCGCTGATTGCATGCCTCATAGGCTGCCGCCAAAATTAAAACTCGCTGCAGTGGTTCCAATGTCGTAAATGTCTCACGAAGTTTAGCAAACGTCTCTTTGAAAAGTGCGGTAATCTGCGCCTGGTACTCAAAAACACCTTCCTTCATTGCTTTTTTAACCTGTGTCAGACCGTACAGATACCAACCATCTCGCTCAGAAACTTCCACCTGACACAACTGGCGGTAAATATTTTCGTAATACTGGAGTGTGCCATACTTTGTCTCATACTCTGTAAAAAAGCTCAGTTCATAAAATACCTGACTCCCCGTTAAATGCACATCCCTGCTGCTTTCGCCGCAATACTTTTCAGTCAGCTCTTCGCGAAGCTTGTTTACAATCTCACGTCTTTCCGGATTTCGCTCAATCATCCAAAGCCACACGCTGCCATATTCGGCATCTGCCGCTTCGCTGCTATCTCCAATTGCGCTGAGACGGTCGGACGCTGCGCTTAATCCAAGCTGCTCGTAAACACAAAGCAATGCCTTTGCACTGAGCGCATCCACTTTCTTTATTTCATAGATCCAATTCTGGATTTCTTCCTGTATCATGGTAAATCCCCTTTCTTACTAGACATCAATTCCTGTTTATGCTATGATAGTTGCTATGAGCATTTATGCAAGCAGCCATTTCGCAAACTCATCCGGTACGTAAAGACTGCCACGACCTGTTCCAAGCTGAATATCCGGCTTCGGTGTTCCGTGGAAATCAGATCCTCCGGTCATATGAAGTTCATATTTTGCGGCAAGCGCACGAATCTCGCGCTCCTGTGCCGGTGTATAGGTCGAGTACACTGCCTCGATTCCTTCAAGGCCAGCTGCCTTTAAGTCTTTTACGACACCATCGAGCACAGACGCGCCCAAACGGTATAGTGTAGGATGCGCTAACACCGGATGGCCTCCCGCCGCTAGAATGCAGGCAATCACTTCCTTTGCTGTCGCGCCCTCCTTTGGGACATAGCATGGCTTTCCATCTCCAAGATAGCGGTCAAACGCCTCTTTTACAGATGATACGATTCCTTCCTCGTGAAGATATTGTGCAAAATGAGCTCTCGTGATCACCGATCGGTCAAAGCGCGCGTAGAACTTCTCTTCATCAATCGGCTTAACCTTTTCGCTGATTAAATGCAGCATTTTCTCGTTTCTGCCCTGGCGAACTACACCGAACTCCTTCATTTTTTTCAAAAACGGTGCATCCGTTTCGTCGATGCCCAGACCCAGAATGTGAAATTCCTTCACAGAGTTGCCCAGATCATACATGCTTGATATTTCAATCCCAGGAATCAACTTAAGCGACAGCGCCTTTGCTGCCTGCTTTGCTTCACTGATTCCGGTTATGGTATCATGATCGGTCAATGCGATTGCCGAAAGTTTTTTTTCATATGCAAGTTCCATAAGTTCGGTTGGTGTAAAAGATCCGTCCGAACAGTTGGAATGCGTGTGTAGGTCAACTGCCATAGTTTCTCCTTCGTTTTTTATGTTGGATGCTCTTATTATAGCATTAAATGCTTCTATCATGCAATAGAAAGGTCAGGTTTTCCATGTTAAAGCATAAGACAAAATTTACCGCTTTGCTTCTTGCAGCCGGAACTTGTTTTTCCGGTACCACTGTTTCATTTGCCGAGCAGACAAGTTCTGCTGACGCTGACAGTGCGACCACTTTATCCACTCCACTGTATACATCCGGTCTGTATAGTGCCGACGCACAGCCAGAAGGCGTATCTGTGACACACGATATCCGTCTGGACTATGACGACAATGTCATGTATGACAGCTATCTAATCCGTAATGAATCAAGTTCGGATACCTCATTTGATGTGCTGATTCCACAGATTTCTTCACTTTCAGTAGTGCCTGAAGAACTGTATACGTTTCATGCACTCTCCTATGATTTAGCTGATCTTGAAGGTCTCACTTCGCTTAACCTGTTTGAAGGTACTAATGATGCTGACTTTGATGCATCATCCTATTATTCTCCTCTGTTTTCAGCAAACGGACTTAGCGAAACATCATTGTCACTTGATGAATTATATCAAGGTCATGTCTACAATACTGCAATCCCGGAGGACGAGGGTGTACTCTATCATCTGTCCAGACCACTCTCAGACTCATCTCTAGATGCAAAAGCATGTCTGTCGATCTCTAATCTTAGTGACGACTGCCACATCTATCCTCTTGGATGCAGCTATACCACGACAGATGACGGCTATGAACTTTCTATCAGTGAAAATTTCAGCGATTGCTACGTTTTCCTGACCGGAACAGAAGATACAGATTTTACGGTTTCTCTGCTTGAATCAGAGGATACAGCGAAATTTTCGATGGACGATGAGTCTTCTGATTTAAAATCATACCTCGAATTTTGCTGTGACTGGTATCTGGAGCAGAACGAGGACAATACACAGGCAACTTCTGAGCTTCTTCTCTCCAATCTGGCAGATTACTTTGGTCGAAGCTCTGTCACGGTTTCCATTGATTTGCTTCCAACGATTGACTGGCTGACCCAGCAGAAGCGTTTTTTGATTCATCAATACAGTATAACTGTTCCGGCAAACTCCTCTGTGTTTGTATGGTCCGAACGTGAAACTGAGCTTTCCAAAAAGGAAGTCACATTAAGCGCTCAGTTAGCCGAAGATACATCCACCTACGCAGATGTGTCCGATACCGTAACTGTGTCTCTGCCAAGTGGCTATTCCTCTGTAATTGTACGAAGTGCCGACAGCAGCAAACTTTCTACTTTCAAAGCAGATGATGGCAGCAGCAAATATGTCACCTACTCCATCAAATCATATAAGGGTGACACCTACAGCGTTGCCCTGTTTAAGACACCGATATGGAATGCCACCCTTAAGTATTTGCCTATGTTTATTGTAATTATGGCAGTATTTATGTTACTTTGCCTGATTAGTTACCTCTCCCGTAGAAAGAAGAGCTAACAACTCATCCTTAGACATCGATGCAATGGCTCCGAAGTCCATAGAAAGAATATCGTCTGATAAAGCTTTCTTGGACTCCTGGAGCTTTATTATTCCCTCCTCGAGGGAATTCTTTGCAATCAGACGGTAAACCGTTACTGTATTTTTCTGTCCGATTCGATGCGCACGATCTGTTGCCTGATTCTGTGCCGCCACGTTCCACCACGGATCGTAATGGATGACAATGTCAGCTGCGGTAAGATTCAGTCCGGTACCGCCTGCCTTAAGTGAAATTAAAAATACTGGTGTATCGTCATTTTGGAATTCGTCGACAAGACGCTGACGCTCCTGCTTATCTGTGCTTCCTGTTAGACAGTAATACCTGGTATTTTGCTCTGCCAGACGCTCACGAATCAAATCAAGCATTGACGTAAACTGTGAAAACAAAAGCACCTTGTGCTTGCCATTTACAGCACGCTGTACAAGCTCCATGCAGGCCTCAAGCTTGGATGAAGTACCCTGATAATCATCATAGCACAGTGCCGGATGACAGCAGATCTGACGAAGTTTTGTCAACTGACTTAAGATAAAGATCTTATTCTTCTCATAATATGCGCTGTCAATGCCCTGAAGCTGATCAACAAGCTGCTTATGGGCCGCCAGATACAACTTTCTCTGTTCATCCTCCATACCAGAGTAGATGGTCTTCTCGTCCTTCTCCGGCAGATCAGACAATACTTGAGACTTAGATCTTCGCAGCAAAAATGGCGCGGTCATTCTACGCAGACGGTTTCTCGCAGTTGCATCCTCATTTTTCATGATTGGAAGTTCAAACTGCTTGCGAAAACGCGTGTAGCTGTACAAATAGCCCGGCATTAAATAATCAAAAATACTCCAAAGTTCTCCTAGGCTGTTCTCGATCGGCGTACCAGTCAGTGCCAGTCGGTAAGCGGCATTTAACTGTTTTACAGCCTTTGCGTTCATCGTCGTGTGATTCTTGATATACTGCGCTTCATCCAAAATCTGATAAAAGAATGTGCAGCTCTCGTAAATCTCCAGATCACGGCGAAGCAAATCATAAGAAGTGATCAATACATCAAAATCAGTATAATGATCAATCAGCTCTTTTCGTTCCTTCGCATTTCCAGCAATTACCTGAACACGCAGATCCTTGGCAAACAGTTCCAGCTCATGCTGCCAGTTGTAGATCAATGATGCCGGGCAAACAATAATCGAACTGCCCTTTCCCTGATCAGAAGCTAGTAGCGTGATCGTCTGAAGCGTTTTTCCAAGACCCATATCATCAGCAAGTATTCCATTAAAATGGTAATCCTGAAGCATCTTCAGCCAGCGATATCCATACACCTGATACTCACGAAGCGTTGCGCCGATCGTGTCCGGAACCGGATACAGTTCCATTTCGGTGCGTCTCATGCGCTCTGCCATATCACGAATCTCACGACCGGGCTGATAATCAACACCCTGCATGGACTGAAGCATCTCATCAGCAAACAAGAAGCGATACCCCGGAAGGCTCACCGGCTTGTCAACTGCCTTGCAAGCATCAATATCCATGACATCTTCAAATTCTGCTAACTGATTGGCAAAATCTTCATCTAGCTTTAAGATACGGCCATCATCAAGGCGATGATAATGCTGCTTTTCATGATACGCACGCAACACATCCTTTAACTGTCGCTCACTCAAACCATCGCTCTCAAGGCCAAGCTCTAAGAAATGATCCATAAAGCGCATTCCTGCCTTGATCTTCGGTGCATCATCAAAATGAAAATCAGACAGTCCATCCTCTAAGTCCACACTGCCAAACGAATACAGCTTCGGCAGACAAAACTCTAAAAAACGTCCAATCGCATCCTCATTCTCGATAACATAACGTTCTGCATCATCTATGCCTTCTTCTGCATATCTCTCCGGCTCTGGAAGATAGCTTTCCAACAGATTCTTTAATGCCTGCTCCTTTTCCACATCACGAACCAGATTGCCATCGGATTTTTCACCGATCCGCACCTTTCGCTTGCCATAGTGTGCTTCCACCTTTAGCTCGAGAATATCCCACATATTGACCGTAAAATGCACTTGAAGCATCGGAGGAACAAATTCCTCTAATGACAGATCACGGCACTCAAGATCAATATTTTCCTGAAGCTCTGGAAGCACATAATGGATAAACGATGGAAAATCGCTATTATTGATATCCACATAACCACTTCCCGGATAAGCGACCTGAAGAAGATTGCGGTAAAAGATTCGCAGCGCGCGGCTATAATATTCATCACAGATGTAGACTTTATCCTCGCCAAACAGGTAGATGTGACGGTTTCCCTCTACTAACTTCCACTTATCCGGCAACCACAGCCTTGCGCCATCTTTTCCCTTCTTCTCTAAGATCAGCTTAACCTGAGGATTTTCTTTTACAACATGAACAGTGTGACTCTTGCCTTCCTCCGTTAACTCAAGCTCTCGTCCGCAGAAAGCCTTCATATACAGATCAGCAAAGCCCTCCTCTAGCTCGACACTTGCAATCTTGCGGTCAAAGGTGTACTTTTCCTGCTGTGACCAGTGATTTAGATAAGAATCAATCTGTAAGCAGATAACCTGAATGAGTGCTGCTGAATCTGCATCATACGAGTACTCACAATTCGGATACGAAAGCTGCTTTCCAAAAGAGATGTCCTCTCCCTTCTGGTAGCTCTGTTTAAAAGCGGTCAGATCGCGGATCGGGTAGAAATGACGCGTCCCAGCAAAAAATTCCAGTCCGATTTTCTTTCCCTCTGCCACAAATCTTGGCACTACCTTTACATCTGAAATTTCGGATTTTTGATACTGCAGCGTATAACGTTTCTCATACGCCTGAATCATACTGATACAGGCAGCTGAAGTATGAACACTCGACACCAGCTCGCCCTCGCAGAAATATTGCAAAATAGCTGCAATCTCATGGCGGCAGAGCTTACCCAGTGTGTGGTACTCACCGCACGAACACGAAGACTCCTCTACTGCAAAGTCTCCCCAATTGCCGTCCGCTTCCAGGCCGGATGACTGAAGTGCAGTCTCCACATCATAACGTCTGCTTAAATCTCGCACTGTTGCCTGTATCTGTGTTCTTCCATGTGACTCCTCAGCACTCGACAGAGCAGCCTGTCCACGCTGATGGAGCGCACGTCCTTTCTGATACTCCAAAGAATTTACCGCATACTGCCGCAGCATTTCGTAGGTTTTCTCCATACTTCTCCCCATATACATATAGTTATTGAAGTTTTTTTCAACAGTTCGTGCCACACAAGATTATTCACAAAACCGCACATTTTGTGCGTTGTTGCATTGTAGCTTCGTTTTGCTCATGACCTTGTTTTCCTTTCGTCCAGTCATGTTTGGGCGCGTGAACTGTTATATTACATCTTTTCTGGTGCACTAAATCCTAACAGATCAATGCATGTCTCCAGAATGTCCTTGCAGTAAGAAATCAGTGCGATGTATCCGTTCTTCTTCTCCTGATCTTCCTCTGCTAAAATCTTGGTCTCATGATAGAAACGGTTAAAGTCATTTGCAAGATCGTAGATATACGCACACAGCTTATGCGGTGCATACTCCGTGCTTGCCTGTGCAAAAACATCCGAAAATCTGGTCATGTCGAGCATCAGTGCCTTCTGCGCTGCGCCGTCTGGTGCAGTGATAGTCTTCGGTACTTCTGCACCGAACTTCTTTAAGATGGACTTGATTCTTACGATAGTATACAGAATGTACGGACCGGTATTTCCCTCGAAGGATGTGAAGCGGTCAACATCAAAGACATAATCCTTAGAAGCCTGATTTGACAGATCACCATACTTGATTGCAGAAAGACCAATAATCTTTGCATTCTCGCGTGCCGTTTCCTCGTCCTCATCACGGCTTGCCATGATTTTATCATAAACAGCATCATTAATGTCACGGATTAAATGTTCCAGACGCATAACGCCACCCTGTCTTGTCTTAAATGGTTTGCCATCCTTTCCGTTCATCGTACCAAAACCTAAAAACTGAAGCTTTGTATCTTCCGGAACAAGACTTGCCAGTCTGGACACACGGAATACCTGAGTAAAGTGCATTTCCTGACGCTTATCAACGACATAGATGATACGATTCGGCTGAAACAGCTTTTCTCTCTCTACGATAGTTGCCAGATCTGTTGTCTGGTAAAGGCTCGCACCATCTGACTTTAAGATGATACACGGCGGAACTTCCTTTGTATCCTCCGGCTTTGCAACATCAACAACGAGCGCGCCGTTTGAAATGTAAGCCAGTCCCTTGTCCTTTAACATCTGAACCATATCCGGGATATACGGCTGTGCATCGCTCTCCTTCTTCCACAGATCAAAGTCAACATTCAGCTTGCTGTAATTCTTCTTCAAGTCCTCGATAGATACGTTCAGAATGTGATTCCATATCGCAGTATAACCGCGATCTTTATTCTGCAGCATAACAGTTGCATCATGAGCGCGCTTTGCAAACTCCTCGTCCACCTTTGCCTTTCCGCTTGCACACGGATAAATCTCCTCTAATTCAGAGATGGTAAACGGAGCCTCCTTAGGATACTCACCTTCAAAATTAGGATCAAAATAAACCAACTCCGGCTTTCTCTCCTTTAACTCAGTGATGATCAGGCCCATCTGAAGTCCCCAGTCGCCTAAATGCGCATCACCAATGACCTCGTTTCCTGCATAACGAAGGATTCTCTTTACGCTCTCTCCAATAATTGCAGAACGTAAGTGACCAACATGAAGTGGCTTTGCTACATTTGGTCCGCCGTAGTCGATTACGATCTTCTCTGGTGCTGACAACTCAATACCATGCTTATCGCTTGCCTTCATCTGATTGACATAGGATGCCAGATATTCATTGTCCAGGTTAAAATTCAAAAATCCAGGCTTTACCGATGCCACATCCTTTAATACTACAGATGATTGAAGCTTTTCAGCTACCTCATCTGCAATCATAAACGGAGCCTTATGATACTTCTTCGCACCAGCCATTGCGCCGTTACACTGATATTCACACAAATCAGGGCGATTGGATACTGTGACACGTCCGAGCTCACGCTCGTAACCGCATGCCTCAAATGCATCTCCAACCTCTCTGGAAATAATGCTCAGTAACTTTTCCATACAAAAACCATGCCTTTCTTAATTCTATTTATTCTCTATTTTTTTGTGAACTCGCCTGCATGTTTGAACTCATTTTTATTTTCATGTCCATGTGTTCATCCACTTCTGTCTCGTTTGTCATCTGCTTGAAAGCAGAATGAAAGTGGAAAAAGATGCTGCCGAAACTCAACAACATCTTTTTCCCGACTGCCACAGGTCAAAGACTCCTGACCCTGACATTTTATTTACAAACGCAGCCATTCAGAGCCACATCTTATCTTGATTTTTCTTACAAATATTACAAATTACTTTACGTCCTTCATGCTGAAGCTGAATCTGCCCATCTTATCCTTGCCCAGGCATACAACCTTTACAACCTGTCCCATGGAAAGAACATCCTCAACCTTCTCAACACGCTTGTCAGACAGCTTTGAGATATGAACCATACCTTCCTTGCCCGGTGCAAACTCAAGGAATGCGCCAAAGTCCTTAATGCTGATAACGGTACCCTCAAGAACCTGTCCTTCCTCAAAATCACTGGTGATAATCTCGATAGTCTTCATTGCCTTTGCGATCATGTCTGCATCTGTACCACAGATGGAAACATTTCCATCATCGGTGATATCGATCTTTACGCCAGTCTCAGCGATGATTCGGTTGATTACCTTACCCTGCTTTCCAACAACGTCGCCAATGGTGGACGGATCAATAGTCATCATCTCGATCTTCGGAGCATACTTGCCAACAGTCTTTCTCGGCTCTGCGATTGCCTTGGACATAACCTCATCCATGATGTAGAATCTTGCCTCTCTTGTTCTAGCAATAGCTTCCTCGATAATGGCTCTCGTCAGACCGTGAATCTTGATATCCATCTGGATTGCAGTAATACCCTTATGAGTACCAGCTACCTTGAAGTCCATATCGCCGAAGAAGTCCTCAAGACCCTGAATATCGGTCAGTACGATGTAATCATCATCGGTATCACCGGTAACCAGACCACAGGAAATACCTGCAACCATAGACTTAATCGGAACACCCGCTGCCATAAGTGCCATACAAGATGCACAGATGGAAGCCTGAGATGTGGAACCATTGGACTCAAAAGTCTCAGATACGGCACGGATTGCATACGGGAACTCTTCTGGCGTCGGAAGAACCGGAACCAGTGCTCTCTCAGCCAGTGCGCCGTGACCAATTTCACGTCTTCCCGGGCCTCTGGAAACCTTGGTCTCACCTACAGAGTAAGCTGGGAAATTATAC
>CAVCPW010000061.1:0-5827 GCA_963604075.1 Anaerovoracaceae bacterium
CCAAGTGTGGACTACAATGGAAAGCTTTTGATGGAGGCGCCGGATTGTCTGTCCCTGTCACCGAACGGAAACGGTGGATGGTATTCTTCCCTTTGCCGTTACGGCTATGACAAGCAAATGAAGGAAGCTGGTGTTGAGTGGCTGACTGCATTCGCTGTCGACAACGTTCTTCAGCAGATTAACGATCCTGCCTTTTTAGGTGCTGTCATTGACTCTGGCTGTGACTGTGGCGGTATGGTTGTAAGAAAAGCTGACCCGAACGAGCGCGTGGGCGTTCTGTGTACCGAGGATGGCAAGCCTTCCATTGTAGAATATTATGAAATGACCGATGATATGATCCATCTGAAGGATGAGAATGGAAATCTTCTGTACAACTTCGGCGTTATCCTAAATTACATGTTCCGTCTAGATCGCCTCGATGAGATCAGAAGCAAGCGTCTTCCATTGCATATCGTCGAGAAGAAGATTCCGTACATCGACAATGAAAGCAACCTTATCAAGCCAACCACACCAAATGGCTATAAGTTTGAGTCTCTGATTCTTGATATGATCCACATGATGGACACCTGCTGTCCATTTGAGGTGGAACGTGAAAAAGCGTTTGCTCCTGTTAAGAATCCTACCGGTGTAGATTCCGTTGAATCTGCCAGAAAGCTTCTTGAAGCAAACGGTGTGACATTATAAAAAGCGATGTTATAAAAATAATATTAAACATCAAAAAAATTCAAAGCTATAGAAAATCAAAAAACTATCAGTGACACTTCTTAGTCGCTGATAGTTTTTTCTCATCTCCATAGCCTTCACTTTTATTTATTTTTCAATATTTTCCAGCAAACCTTCTGCAGCCCATTCCTTTAGCAGATCCGTCAACCACAAAATACTCTCCTGTGGCTCCTCAATTTCAATCGGTTCCTCTGAAGGCTCAATACTGACAACGAAATCAAACACCGCATTTTTCACGTCTGGCTCGTCTGTTTCTGACGTCAACCCTTCTGTTTCACCCACAATTGCTTCCAACTCTTCGATTCCCCACTCATTCTGAAGCTCCTGCGGAATATCTGCTTCTATCGTCACTTCAAATGCATATGTTCCAGCTGCACCGTCTTTTCCCGCACAGATTGATACATTCACATCTAAGCCCTTTGATACGGCATCCTCAAACTGAGCAGAATAGTTGTCTGACTCACCATCCGTAAAAGAAAATATTACAGTGCTTACCTCATCAATAATCTGTTTTCGCTCGTCATCTGCGTCAGATGCCTTATTGGATGCTAAATCAAAATCCGCCTCTTTTCTTCCGTCAATGATCGCATCTGCATATGGTGTGAGAAGTGCATCCAGATCAAATGGAAATGTATCATCAAACATTCCCTCCTCAATCTGTGCATCCAGCCGCTCAAAGACTTGACTAACCTGTTCATTTCCAAGGTTGATTGTATAAGAGCCCGCATCATGTCCCACCGCAAAACCTGAAAACAACTGCATCCATCCACTGTATGCCTGTTCTTCTTGTATTTCCACACCATTCAACCCGATCCATTCTCCTGTCAGTGAATCTATCGCCTGTACGATATTCGTATCCTCTTCAATGCGTTCCTCATCGGACAACGCTGCGAGGATATCTGTATTTAAATATGCTTTTGTTCCGAAAATACGAAGCACATCCTCTGATACCAGATCAAAAAATGTTCCGTCCTCATTTGGTGCGCTTAGATACAGCATGTCCACTGACGCACTGTCTGGCGTCATACGAATTGTCGTTCCAGCCGAAAATTCCGTGCTACCAAGCGACATCGACACAGAAAATATCATGGTTCCCTCTGTGATCTCTCGCGCCTCCTCAATCATATTGGCAATCTTTTTAATTCCACCAGTTTCCTCTTCTGCAAAAATGGTCTGTGGCATACTCGCTGAAACTACCATTCCCGCTGTCAACAGCATCATTTTCTTTTTCATGCAGCTCTCCTCTATCTTTTTATTTTCAATATTCTTTCTATTTCCAGTTTACCATTTCTCCCCTTCGAGCACCCCACCCGACTGGTCGGACGAGGATTCCATTCCATTGTAACCGGCAAGATTCTCCCACCACCCATGGGTAGCAGGTTTTACGCTCTATTTTATAAAACAAGCCTCCTATGCGGTACCCTCATACTACCATACTACTTACCATTTTGCAAAGATATTCATGTGAAAAAAATCTTACATTTCACGTGATGCACGACAGTTGACTGGATTGCCTTAATATGGTATACTGTACATAACTAGGCGGATATATTTTTGTATATTCTGCCATAAAATTTAAGGAGGTTTTTTTACCATGGATATGTCTTCATTTTCTCTGGAAGGTAAGATTGCGCTGATTACTGGCGCTTCCTATGGTATCGGCATGGCTATCGCTAAGGGTATGGCTGCAGCCGGTGCTACAATCGTATTCAACGATATCAAGCAGGAGCTGGTTGACAAGGGTCTTGCAGCTTACGAGGAGGCTGGTATCAAGGCTCACGGTTATGTTTGTGACGTTACAAACGAGGACGCTGTAAACGAGCTGGTTGCTAAGATCGAGGCTGAGGTTGGTGTTATCGACATTCTTGTAAACAATGCTGGTATCATCAAGAGAATCCCAATGTGCGAAATGACCGCTGCTCAGTTCAGACAGGTTATCGACGTTGACTTAAATGCTCCATTCATCGTAGCAAAGGCTGTTATCCCGAGCATGATCAAGAAGGGTCATGGAAAGATCATCAACATCTGCTCCATGATGTCCGAGCTTGGCCGTGAGACCGTATCTGCTTATGCAGCAGCTAAGGGTGGTCTTAAGATGCTGACCAGAAATATCTGCTCTGAGTACGGTGAGTACAACATTCAGTGTAACGGTATCGGACCTGGCTACATCGCTACTCCGCAGACCGCTCCGCTTCGTGAAATTCAGCCAGACGGTTCCCGTCATCCGTTTGACCAGTTCATCATCGCTAAGACTCCAGCAGCTCGTTGGGGAAATCCTGAGGATCTGGCAGGCCCGGCAGTATTCCTGGCATCTGATGCTTCCAACTTCGTAAACGGACACGTTCTGTACGTAGATGGTGGTATCTTAGCTTACATCGGAAAGCAGCCAAAGTAATTACGGACTTTCATAAAAAGGGGCTGTGAAAAAGCCCCCTTGTAAAAAGAAGGATCAATGACTTTTTGATAGCCAGAGATCCTTCTTTTGTGCTTTTATTTTTGATTTTACTTATGACTCTATTTTCTTTTGCCTTTTGGTTTTATTTTTTGCTTTTATTTTTCTTTTGGTTCTATTTTTTGCTTTTACTTTTCTTTTGCTTTTGTTTCTATTTTTTTGCTTCTACTTCTACCTTTCTTTTACTTTGATCCAACCTTCTTAAAGATGACAACAATCGTCTTTAAAATAATCTGAATATCCAGCTGGATGCTCCAATTATCGATATACTCACAATCCAGACGCACAACCTCCTCGAAATCCTCGATATTGCTTCGTCCACTGACCTGCCACAAACCAGTCAGACCTGGTTTCATACTTAAACGTCTCTTATGACGTGCCTCATACTGTTTGAACTCATCGACTGTCGGTGGTCTCGTTCCTACAAGACTCATATCACCCTTTAATACATTCCAGAACTGAGGAAGCTCATCAATGCTCGTGGAACGAATGAATTTACCTACCTTCGTGATTCTCGGGTCATCAGTCATCTTAAACATAAAGCCTTTCATCTCGTTTTTCTCCATCAACTCAGCCTTACGCGCCTCTGCATCCTGATACATGGAACGCACTTTATAGATGTAGAAATAACGACCATTTTTTCCGACACGCTTCTGCTTAAAGATGAGCGGTCCAGGAGACTCCAACTTGACAGCAGGTGCGACAAACAACATGACAACTGCTGTAATCACCAGACCAACAAGTGCTCCAACGATATCAATAATACGCTTCATGACAAGCTTATTAAAATCAAAGAAACGTGGTGCTACGCTAATTGCATAATGATTTCCGATTTGAGTAACCTCGCGCTGGTACCCCGCACCAAGACGGTCAAGCAGATCAATATTGACATGTGCAATGACGCCCATCTGAGCAAACTGCTCAGCATAATCTGCAATCTCTGCCCTTCTCTGATCATCCAATACCAGAAAAACCTCATCAACAATCTCACGACTTGCTACCTCGATTACATTGTCGTGGTTTGCTACCACACGGTAACCCTCAATCTCTTCTCCTATCATATCGCGATCTACAATTGCCAGCGTAATCAGGTAGTTCTCATAGATATTATAGCGCTTCAAATCTTCTGTAAGCGTCTTTACATGATCTGCAGTCGTCAGCACCAGCAAATGATCTGCCTTTCTGGACTTAAAAACAGAGCGCATCACTCGCTTACAAATCAAATGCGTCACCGACATCAAAACTATATTGATAAGAATCGTCAACGCCCACACACTTCTGCTGATCAGCTCGGTATTTTTCGTGACATAGAATACAGCGATCAGCACAGCTCCCATGATAATATTCAGCTTGATCGTGTATGTAATCTCCTCGTACTTGTTTCGCTTCATAAAATAGCGGTTCATATTGAACGACAAAAATACAAGAAAATAACTAACCAAAATCATCCATACGGATGACAAAACAGAAGAAAAAACAAATACAAACTTTCGAAAAAGCGACGTTACAAAGCAGGCGGCAATGAAACTCACCACAATGCAGACAGCGTCAATCCAAATCAGCAGGTAGTTCTGCATACTTTTCCTTTGTTGACTCATATTTATAAAACCTTTCTCATTATTTTCTTTATTGTAGCATTATATCACACACATGTCCTTTAAACAACTTGTTTTTCCTGTCGAAAACTGTGGTTTTTCGAACGAGCGTCCCGCAAACAGTAACGTGCAAGCTTCTCTTATCGTTCAAATCGACGTGATGGGTTGAGTTTTTGTAAAAAACACGATATAGTATCAGTGAGATAATTTCGAAACGAACTTCAGAAAGGCATGGTATTTATAGTGAAATTAGAAAAACCTGTTATTTTAGCATCAGGCTCTCCGCGCCGCAAGGAACTTCTGGCTCAAGCTGGATTTACCTTCACTGTCTGCCCGGCAAAGGGCGAGGAACGCACAACGAAGACGCTTCCATGCGACATTGTATGTGAGCTGTCCCACCAGAAAGCACTTGAAATTGCACAAGCACAAAAAAACACCTGCTACGTGATCGGTGCCGACACCATCGTCGCATTTGAAAATCGCATTCTAGGGAAGCCAAAGGATTCCACTGATGCAGTTCGCATGATTTCTATGCTGCAGGGCAATACTCATCAGGTTTACACAGGCGTGACACTTATCGAAGTCTGTGCGGATGGTACACTCCGTGAGAGAACCTTTTATGAAGAGACAAATGTTCATGTCTGCCCAATGAGTAAAGACGAAATCGCTGCTTATGCTGCAACAGGCGAACCGCTTGACAAGGCTGGTGCATATGGCATTCAGGGAGAATTTTCCATCTATGTCTCTGGCATTGAGGGTGACTATTTCAATGTTGTCGGTCTTCCGGTCTCTCGTCTGTATCACGAATTTTTAACTTTCGCAGAAGAATAATTACGTAATACTACTATATCATCAAGAAAAAGCAGAAAAAAGGCGATACCCGTCAATCTGGCGGATATCGCCTTTTTGCTCATTTCTACTTTTTTACTTCTTATTATCTTACATTTACATTGGTTTTCACATGTCAAATTTATTTACACGTCGCATTTATTCCTATGCTGCATCTATCAAATCTGGCAGAGTACCACGTCCATAGGAGCTATGCACCGCATGGGCG
>CAVCPW010000062.1:0-12729 GCA_963604075.1 Anaerovoracaceae bacterium
AATTATTATAAGATATTAGAATCAAGAGGTGCAAAGCTTTGATGCAAGCTTGCTTGTAAGAGAGAGTGCACCAAATATCATTACAACGAAGGGCAGGAAAAAATGGGTAAGTATTTTGGAACAGATGGTTTTCGCGGTGAGGCCAATGTGGATTTGACTGTTGAGCACGCATTTGAGGTGGGCCGTTTTATCGGCTGGTACTTTGGAAAAGAGCATAAGTGCAAGGTTGTAATCGGAAAGGATACCAGACGAAGCAGCTATATGTTTGAATATGCGCTTGTTGCCGGACTGACTGCTTCTGGAGCTGATGTATATTTGTTACATGTTACAACCACCCCAAGTGTATCTTATGTAGTTCGTACCGAGGATTTTGATTGCGGAATCATGATTTCTGCAAGCCATAATCCATTTTATGATAATGGAATCAAGCTAATCAACGACAAGGGTGAGAAGATGCAGGAGTCTGTCATTGATGAGATTGAGAAGTATTTGGATGATGATAAGAAGAACGTGCCATACGCGACAAAGGAAAACATCGGCTGCACAGTAGATTATGCGGCAGGAAGAAACCGTTATCTGGGTTATCTGATGTCTTTGGCACTTTGCTCTTTCCGCAATATGCGTGTCGGTCTGGACTGTGCAAATGGAAGTGCGTGGATGATTGCAAAGAATGTATTTGACGCACTGGGTGCAAAGACCTATGTCATTAACAATGAACCAGATGGAACCAATATCAATACAAAATGTGGTTCTACACATATCGAAGGGTTGCAGGCACTGGTAAAGGAAAAGCATCTGGACGTTGGATTTGCATTTGATGGTGATGCAGATCGCTGTTTGTGTGTAGATGAGAATGGAGAGGTTGTTGATGGCGATGCCATTCTTTATATTTGCGGTAAGTATTTGAAGAATAAGGGCGAGTTGAGCGACAATACAGTTGTTACGACTGTTATGTCAAACTTCGGTCTGTATAAAGCATTCGATGCGGCTGGCATTTCTTATGAGAAGACGGCGGTTGGAGATAAGTATGTTTATGAGTGCATGAGTGAGAATGGATATCGTCTGGGCGGTGAGCAGTCCGGCCATATAATTTTCAGCAAGTATGCGGCAACTGGTGATGGCTTGATTACGGCAATCAAGATGATGGAGGTTATGGTATTAAGCAAGCAGACATTATCTCAGTTAAGACGTGGTTTTATCGCATATCCGCAAAAGCTGACCAATGTTCGCGTAAAGGATAAGGTAGCCGCAAGAGAGGATGCAGATGTGCAGGCAGCAGTAGCACAGATTACCGAGGCACTTGGCGATAGTGGCCGTATTCTGGTAAGAGAGAGCGGAACCGAGCCGTTAATTCGCGTTATGGTAGAGGCCAGTGATCCAGAAGATTGCGAGAAGTATGTGAGTCAGGTAGTTGAGGTACTTCGCAAGAATGCACATATAAGAAAGTAAAACAGCAACAAACAAAAATAAAAATGGTAATGAACATATCGCATGAAAAAACAGAAAAGGGAGGAATACCAGATGAAAATGCCGATTATCGAGGACTATCTGGATGAACTGATTAAAAATAGCACGCTTGATGTGCCAGCATGGAACATTGAGGCGGCGAGAAAGGGTGGAAAGTCTGGTTGGAATTACATTGATGGCTGTATGATTCTGGCAATGATCGAGACATGGAAGATTACTGGAGAAAAGAAATATCTTGATTTTGCAGAAGCTTATATCGATCATCGTGTGCAGGAGAATGGAACAATCAAGGGCTACAATCCGGAAGACTACAACATTGATAATGTTAATGCAGGAAAGACTTTATTTTTACTGTACGATATCACTGGCAAGGAAAAGTATCGCAAAGCAATCGATGTGATTTATGGACAGCTTAAGGGTCAGCCAAGAACAAAGGAGGGCAACTTCTGGCACAAGAAGATCTACCCGAATCAGGTTTGGCTGGACGGACTCTACATGGGACAGCCATTCTACATGGAGTACGAAACTCGCTTTAATGATAAGAAGAACTATCCGGACATTTTTAACCAGTTTTTCAATGTTGTAAAGAATATGAGAGATGAAAAGACTGGACTGTACTATCACGCATACGATTCCTCAAGAGAGATGTTTTGGTGCGATAAGACAACTGGTCTGTCCAAAAACTTCTGGTTGCGTGCGCTTGGTTGGTATTCAATGGCATTACTTGATACACTGACAAAAGCAGACAGTACCTATCAGCCGGATTATGACCGCTTAAAGCAGGTATTTGTTGATTTAATGGAATCCATGGTAAAGTTTCAGGATGAGAGCGGTATGTGGTATCAGGTAGTCAACATGGGTGGCCGCGAGAAGAACTATTTAGAGACAAGTGGAAGCGCAATTATGGCATATTCTATGATGAAGGGTGTACGCCTTGGCTTTTTGCCGGAGCGTTTTCAGGCATATGGCAAAAAGGCATTCCACGGAATCTGTGAGCGTTATTTAAAGGAAAAGGATGGGCACTTAAGCCTGGGCGGAATATGTCTGGTAGCAGGTCTTGGCGGTCCGCAGATGCGTGATGGCTCTTATGAGTATTACATGTCCGAACCAGTGGTGGAGGATGACGCAAAGGGCGTTGGTCCGTTCCTGTTAGCTTATACGGAAATTCGCAGGCTGGATGACTGAAAAATCATTTTTTAAATCTGGAAATAAAGTGAAAATAATGACTGAAACGAAATTGAAGTGAATCAGAGAAAATGGAAATGAAAGGCAGGAAAATGATGAAGGGAACATCTTGCGAAGAGTGCGCATATTTTGAGTATGATGAGGATGAAGAATCTTATGGCTGTCAATTCTTTTTCGATGAGGATGATATCGCAAGAGCAAGTCTTTATGGTGATCGTTATGTCTGCCCTCATTTCCAATATCGGGATGAGTATCGAATTGTAAGAAAGCAGATATAATGATTGAAAACGGGAAAAGTTGACAGAGATTTGGATGGATGCCATAAAAAGGCATAATGGCAGAAAAAACTATTGTCAATTTTAAAAAGACGTGGTAGAATAGCACATGGAATTTAAAAGCAATGACGGAAAGAGTAGTACAGAGGAAGCATTCAGAGAGAATCGTGCATGGTGGAAGCGATTTATGGGAATTCTGTATGAAGACCATTCCTGAGCTGCGCGCAGAAGAAGCCAATGCGTAATATGGAACGGATGCCAATTCAATCAAGTCGAGTGAACTGGGGAAAGTTGGAATAATGCTTCGAAGCGTCGCCGTGCTGCTGCGTTATAAGCAAAGAGTGAAAGATAAGGTGGAACCGTGCTTTTAGCACCCTTAGGTATGTGAAATACCTATGGGTGCTTATTTTATTTGGATAAGGCAGATGAATCAACCTGTTCAAAGTGAGCTTATTCTACCTGCTGTCACCGATGGAAAACAAATGTTAAGAAAAGACAAGAAAAATCGAAAAGAATCAAGAGGAGATTAAAATGGTAAACTTTAAAGAAGATGAAGCGTTAAAAACATTGAACCATTCCTGCGCACATCTGATGGCACAGGCAATCCGCCATCTGTATCCGCAGGCAAAGTTCTGGGTAGGACCGGTTGTTGCAGAAGGTTTCTACTATGATGTAGATTTCGGTGATCATGCATTCAAGGAAGAGGACATGGCTGCAATTGAGAAAGAGATGAAGAAGGTTGCAAAGAGAGGCTTCAAGATTGTCCGCAAGGAAATTTCCAAGGAAGAAGCAATGGAAATGTTCAAGGATGATGAGTATAAGCTGGATTTGATTTCAAATCTGGAAGACGGAACTATCACTTGTTATGAGCAGGGCGATTTCACTGATTTGTGCCGTGGACCTCACGTTGACAATGTAAAGCTTTGCCGTTATTTCAAACTGTTAAAGCATTCTGGCGCTTACTGGAAGGGCGATAAGAACAACAAGGTTCTGCAGAGAATCTACGGTGTATGTTTCCCGACAGCAGAGGAGCTTGAGGAGCATTTAAAGCTTCTTGAGGAGGCAAAGGAAAGAGATCACAGAAAGATCGGTAAGGATATGAACCTGTTTATGGTAGATGATCTGGTAGGTCGTGGTCTTCCGATGTTCCTTCCAAAGGGCTATGTCATCTGGCAGGAGTTAGAGAACTATATCAAGGAGAAGGAAAGAAAGCTCGGCTATCTGCATGTAATGACTCCCTGTGTCGGTACTGTAAATCTGTATAAGACCTCTGGTCACTGGGATCACTACAAGGAGAACATGTTCCCGGCAATGGAAGTCGATGGTGAGTCTTTTGTCCTTCGCCCGATGAACTGCCCGCATCATATGATGATTTATGCAAACCGTATGCACTCTTATAAGGATCTGCCGATTCGTATCGGTGAGATTGCTCACGACTTCCGTTATGAGTCCAGCGGTACTTTAAAGGGTATTGAGAGAGGACGTCATTTCTGCCAGAACGATGCTCATTTGTTTGTAACGCCAGAGCAGATTAAGGATGAGTTTTCCAGAGTTGTTGATCTGATCTTCAGCACTTACAAGGATTTTGGCATCACTGATTATCGCTGCGTACTGTCTCTTAGAGATCCAGAGAATAAGACAAAGTATCATGATGACGATGAGATGTGGAATAAGGCAGAGAATGCTCTTAGAGACGTTATGAATGACCTTGGAATCGAGTACACCGAGGAGATCGGTGAGGCTGCATTCTATGGCCCGAAGCTGGATGTAAATGTAAAGCCGGCTGTTGGTAATGAATACACCTTGTCTACCTGCCAGCTTGACTTCTGTCTGCCGGCAAAGTTCCAGCTGACTTATATCGACAAGGACGGCGAGAAGAAGACACCTGTTGTTTTACACAGAGCAATTCTTGGTTCTCTTGACCGTTTTATGGCATATATTCTTGAGGAAACAAAGGGAAATCTTCCTACATGGCTGGCTCCGGTTCAGGTAAAGGTTATGCCTGTTAAGACTGATAATGAGGAGCTGATGGAGTACGCAAGACAGATTTGTGAGAAACTTGAGGACCGTAACGTCCGCGTTGAGCTAGATGACAGAGCTGAGAAGCTTGGTTATCGTATGCGTGAAGGACAGGTTCAGAAGGTTCCGTATTTGCTTGTAATCGGATTCAACGAGATGGAGAATCAGTCTGTTTCCTACAGACTGCATGGTGAGATGAACACCACAACAGTTGGTCTGGATGAGTTTGTTGAGAAGATCCATGAGGAAATCAAGAACAAGGTAAGATAAGAAAAGATAGTAAGATAAGACAAGTTAAGCAAAATAGGAATGGAATAGAAGAAGCATCGGTTGGGAAATCCTTCTGGTGCTTCTTTTACATTTAACACGCCGTGAGCAATTCATAAAACGTCTTACCATGTAGTTGGTTTTGTATAAAATCAAATACATAGTGTAAATTGTAAAGGATACGGGCAAAAACAAATGGACAGTCTATAAACAACATGCTACAATATTTTCCGTGTGTGTCAAAAAGGCGCACAAAAGAGGGGGATATTTTATGGAAGATCTTAAACCGATGCTGTTTACCTGCTTGAAAAAGTATTCAAAGGAACAGTTCATCAAAGATCTGATTGCCGGAATTATCGTGGCAATCATCGCGCTGCCGTTGTCCATTGCGTTGGCGCTCGCATCAGGCGTAGGCCCGGAACGAGGAATTTATACGGCGGTTATTGCCGGCTTTGTTATTTCCTTTTTGGGAGGAAGTCAGGTACAGATCGCAGGACCGACAGCTGCATTTGCAACCATTGTAGCAGGAATTGTGGCAGATCAGGGAATGGACGGACTGGCCGTAGCAACGATTCTAGCGGGAATCATTCTGATTATCATGGGATTTTGTCATCTGGGATCGTTAATTAAGTTTATTCCATATACAATCACAACAGGCTTTACCGCTGGTATTGCAGTGACGATTGCCATTGGACAGTTAAAGGATTTCTGCGGTGTGACTATTCCGAAAGGAATGCCAACTATTGAGACGATGGAAAAGCTTGAAGGATTCCTTGCGGGTATCGGGACGCTGAATTGGCATGCTGTTCTTGTAGGTGCTGTGTGTCTGGCGATTCTGATTCTAATGCCGAAGGTGAAGGTACTCGCGAAGATTCCACCGTCACTGGCAGCAGTAGCAGTCGGCATTTTGATGGTAAAACTGCTTCCACTTCACGTAAATACGATTGGTGATCTGTATACAATAAGCAGCAGCCTTCCGACTTTCCATCTGCCGACACTTAGCTTGAGCATAATTCAGAAGGCATTGCCGAATGCATTTACCATTGCAATTCTGGCAGCGATTGAGTCACTTCTTTCCTGTGTAGTAGCAGATGGTATGATCAACGGAAATCACCGATCCAACATGGAGCTCGCTGCGCAGGGTGCAGGAAATATAGCCTCTGCATTGTTTGGTGGAATTCCGGCGACAGGTGCGATTGCGCGTACCGCAGCTAACATCAAGAACGGAGGTCGTACACCAGTGGCAGGAATGGTTCATGCGATTGTACTGTTCCTTGTGCTTCTTGTATTGATGCCATATGCAGGTTGGATTCCAATGCCAACTATCGCAGCCATTTTGTTTATTGTTGCCTACAATATGTGCCAGTGGCGTCCGTTTGTGCGTTTGGTAAAGACAGCACCAAAGAGTGATATTGCTGTGCTTGTTATCACATTTGTGCTTACTGTGGTATTTGACCTTGTGGTTGCAATTGAGGTGGGCATGGTATTGGCATGTCTGTTGTTTATGAAGCGAATGAGCGATGAGACTGGCGTGCGAAATTGGAGCCATACCGAGGAAATTCCTGATGAGATTCGAGATGCTGAGAGGGCACGTATGCGTGATATTCCAGCTTCTATAAGTGTATGCGAAATCACTGGACCGCTGTTTTTTGGCGCAGCAGATCAAATCGGTCTGATCTCAGTGACCAAGAAAACAAAATGCCTTATTCTTCGTATGAGAGGAGTTCCGGCACTTGATAGTACTGCTATGAATTCATTGATAGCACTGTATGAGCGCTGCTTGAAAAAGAATATCACGTTAGTTTTGTCTCATGTAAACAGTCAGCCGATGCGCGTCATCCGAAAGGCAGGATTTGATACCTTAATCGGAAAGGACAACTTCTGCCCAAACATTGATGCTGCAATTGCGAAGGCAGAGCAGATTGTAAAAGAAAAATGATAGTGTGGATAATAATACATCCAATTCGATTCATCAGAGTGTATTATTCGTGCGTACCGCTTCAGCAAAGGCTCGTATCTGTTTCGGGTCTTTGCCGGAGCGTTTTTTGTCTGTATATTCCACACCAGAGGAGACATCCACACCGTCAGGGTGCAGGGCACGTATGGCGGCAGATACATTTTCGGATGTCAGTCCGCCTGCTAACATGAAAAGTTTTTCGTTTCGGGGAATTGTCTGCAAAAGCGTCCAGTCAAATACTTTGCCACTGCCAGGTGTTGCTGCGTCAAATACAAAGCCTGCGACATTCGGACAGGTATTCCAAAGCGCATAATCTTCAATGTCGGATACATTAAATGCTTTTAGTATAGTAAGAGAGAATGATTGAGAAAATATTTCTACCGCCTCAGCTGTCTTTTCTGTCAGTTCAGCAGGAGTTTTATGAATTTGAATCAGATCAAATCCGGCATCCTGTATTTGCTTAATGTGTTCAAGTGTGGGCTCGACTGTCACTGCCACTGTTTTGATTTCAGGCAGCAATTGTTGCTTTATTTTTTTTGCCTGCTCTAGAGAAATGTTTCGCTTGCTCTTCGGGAAAAATACGACCATTCCTGCGAAATCAGCATGAATTTCGTTTAAATAGGTTGCTTCCGCAGGCTTTGTCAGGCCGCATATTTTAATTTTAACACGCTTTTGTTGTTCCATATTTATTTTCCTCCTGATATATAAGTTGTAGGAATTAAGCCATCAAACAGCCAGTTAGAGCATTTCCTGTCCTTATCATATTTTCCTTTTTGATTTTTAGGGCGCTTTCTGCTGTCCCTGCTCGTAGGCAGAACTATTATAAACATTGACTTATTTGTAAAGAATATCATTTTGTATATCATAATGGAAAAAGAAATCCACAGCAAGTCTTTTTGATATAGTTTGTATCAATAACAAGCCATTAAGAAAATCTTCTTTTCATTAAATAAAATCCATGTTATACTTATTTAAAATATGCCTTAATGGCAAAACTGTTCTGCTCTGCGTGGCGGACGATAAATATAAATGAATTAATAGAAAGAGGAATGAAAATAATGAAAGTAAATGAAATATTAACAAATGGGAAGATTACACTGTCTTTTGAAGTATTTCCGCCAAAGACCGATGCACAGTTTGAGTCTGTACGTCAGGCTACAGTTGATGTGGCTGCATTAAAACCAAGTTATATGAGTGTTACCTATGGAGCTGGCGGCAACACCAGAAAGAATACCGTTGCAATTGCAAAGAATATTCAGGATACCGCCGGTGTTACTACCATTGCTCATCTGACTTGTGTTGGTGCGACAAAGGAAAACATTCATAATGCTCTTGATGAGATGAAGGCAGCCGGAATTGAAAATGTACTTGCATTGCGCGGTGATCGTCCGAAGGATTTTGACGGTGATCCGTTCAAGGATTTTCACTATGCCTCCGAGCTGGTAGAGGAGATTAAATCTTATGGTGATTTCTGTGTTGGTGGTGCATGTTATCCGGAGGGTCATGTGGAATCTTCCAACAAATGTGAGGACATTGCAAATCTGAAGAAGAAAGTTGATGCAGGATGTGAATTTTTAACGACTCAGATGTTCTTTGACAACAATATTTTCTTTAACTTTCTGTACCGTGTTAGAGAGCAGGGCATTATGGTTCCAGTGATTCCAGGCATCATGCCGATTACTCGTGCAAAGCAGGTTGAGACGGCACGTGGTCTTTCAGGATGCAGCATGCCGCAGCGTTTCTTAAATCTAGTTGACCGTTTTGGATCGAATCCAAAGGCAATGGAGCAGGCTGGTATCGCTTATGCAACAGATCAGATTATTGATCTGATTGCAAATGGAATCAATCACATTCATGTATATTCCATGAATAAGCCGCAGATCGCAGCCGGCATCCAGAAGAATCTGTCGGAGATCTTAAAATGATTGAGCTGGAAAGGCTGCGGGAGCGTGAGATTATTCGATATCTTGGCTATAAGAAAATTTTGCCGGACGAGCAGGTGATGTCACTCATTCACCAGTGCATGGAGGAAGTGGCACATATTGCTCAGCCACGCCATGTATACAGGCGTTTTGCATTGACACACGTTGCTACGGGGCAGATGCAGGCAGGTGGTGTCGAGCTTGTCAGCAACAGCCTTGAACGGAATTTAAGAGACTGCGATGAGGTGATCTTTTTCGCGGCAACACTCGGTCATGAGGTGGATCGTTTGATGGAGCGTTATTTAAGGCTGAATATTACAAAAGCAGCAGTGCTGCAGTCCACAGCAGCTGAGGCAGTTGAGTGCTATTGTGATGATTGTCAGAAGAAAATCGAGGCTGATGTAGCAAAGGAAGGCCTTTTTGTCCGCCCACGATTTAGTCCGGGTTATGGTGATCTGTCTCTGGACGTACAGCCTGCATTTTTGCGCGCATTAAATGCGCAAAAGACAATTGGTCTTTTTCTCTCTGAGGGTGGTGTCATGCAGCCGGAAAAATCTGTCACAGCATTGATGGGCTTGAGCAAAATTCGCACAGGATGTGTTACACAAGGGTGTGAAGTCTGCAGCAAAAAAGACTGCATTTTTCGACGTGATGTGTAAAGTGTAGTGAGGCGAGACAAAAGAAATAGTTTGATGTTGTGATTATTCAGAAATGCATTTGCAGAACAATAAGAAAAAGTTAGAAAAACCTGAAAAACACAGGGTACAAATACCTGCGTTTTTGAAAGGACGGGAATGACTATGAAGAAAAATATATTGAACGAACTGGGAAAGCGAATTATATTTTTTGATGGTGGCATGGGTACGCTTTTACAGGAACGTGGCCTAGAGGCAGGTGAGCTGCCGGAAAATTGGAATCTGGAACATCCTGATATTATAAGAGAGCTGCACCGCGATTATCTCAATGCAGGTGCAGATATTATTTTATCCAATACATTTGGTGCAAATTCACTGAAATTTCCAGACAATCTGGAAGAAATCGTAACGATTGGTGTTCAAAATGCGAAAAGAGCAGTTGAGGAGACCGGAGGAAACGGTTACGTTGCACTTGATGTCGGACCGACTGGAAAGCTTCTTAAGCCGCTTGGTACACTCGACTTTGAGGATGCCGTGTCTATATTTGCAAGAACTATCAAGGCAGGTGCGGCAGCTGGAGCTGATCTGGTTCTCATTGAGACAATGAGTGACACTTATGAATTAAAGGCAGCTGTGCTTGCTGCAAAGGAAAACTGTGATCTTCCGATTATGGCAACGGTTATCTTTGGCGAGAATGGAAAGATGCTGACAGGAGCGACACCAGAGGCAGTAACGGCATTGCTCGAAGGTCTTGACGTGGATGCGTTTGGTATGAATTGTGGCCTTGGACCAGTGCAGATGAAGCCATTTTTTGAGCGTTTGGCAAAAACAGCATCCATTCCGTTAATTGTAAATCCGAATGCAGGTCTTCCTAGAAGCGAAAATGGAAAGACTGTATTTGATGTCGATCCTGATGAGTTTGCAGAGAATATGAAGAGCTTTGCAGAGGATGGCGCATGGCTTCTTGGTGGCTGTTGCGGTACGACACCGGCTCATATTAAGGCACTTGTAGAGGCATGTAAGGATTACATACCGAAACCACTTGTCGATAAGGATTTAACTCTTGTTTCATCTTATTCTCATGCTGTTGAGCTGGGCAAGATGCCAATGTTAATTGGTGAGCGCATCAATCCGACCGGAAAATCCAAGTTTAAGCAGGCACTTCGCGACCGAAATATGGAATACATTCTGGAGATGGGTGTAAAGCAGACAGATGCAGGGGCGCAGATTCTCGATGTCAATGTCGGTCTGCCTGAAATCGACGAGCCAGCGCTGATGAAGGAGACGGTTTACCAGTTACAGAGCATTCTCGATGCACCGCTTCAGATTGATACGACAGACATGGAAGCGATGGAGCAGGCACTCCGTATCTATAACGGAAAGCCGATGATCAACTCTGTAAACGGAAAACAGGAGATTATGAAAGAGGTTTTCCCATTAGCAAAGAAATACGGTGGTGTCGTAGTCGGACTTGCACTTGATGAGGATGGTATTCCAGACACAGTAGAAGGTCGTATGGCCATCGCTGAGAAAATTTATAAGACAGGCGAGAGCTATGGAATTGCCAGAAAGAATATCGTAATTGATGCATTAACTATGACGATGAGCACCGATAGCAACTCTGCAAATGTCACACTTGAGACTGTGCGTCGTATCAAAGCACAGGGCGGACGTACTGTGCTTGGCGTCTCAAATATTTCATTCGGTTTGCCGCAGCGTGAGATAATTACTTCTGCATTTTTCACTATGGCAATGCAGGCTGGTCTTTCTGCCGGAATCGTGAATCCAAACTCACAGGCAATGATGCAGGCATATGATACCTTCCGCGTACTCGGTGGATATGATGCGCAATGTATGTCTTATGTTGAAAAGTATTCTGCGATGAAGGTGGTATCAACTACCGTAAAGGCAGGTGCAGCAAACGATAAATCCGAAAAGGCAGGAACGGCAGCGGGCAGTACATCTGGCGGCATGGATTTAAAGACTTGTATCATCAAGGGTCTGAAGGATCCGGCATACAAGGTGACAAAGAAGATGCTCGATGAAAAAGAGCCGCTTGATATTATTAATAACGAACTTGTTCCAGCACTTGACATAGTAGGAAAAGGCTTCGAGAAAGGTACGATGTTTTTGCCGCAGCTTTTGATGAGTGCGGAGGCTGCAAAGGCCGGTTTTGCTGCCGTAAAGGAATTTATGGTGGCAAAGGGCGGAAATCAGCAGAAGAAGGGTACGATTGTGATCGCAACTGTGAAAGGCGATATCCACGATATTGGTAAGAATATTGTGCGTGTTCTGTTGGAAAATTATGGATATGATGTCATCGATCTTGGAAAAGATGTGCCACCGGAAACAGTAGTTGACAAGGTAGTCGAGACTCATGCACCACTTTTAGGATTAAGCGCACTGATGACTACTACGGTTGTCAATATGGAGGAGACCATCCGTCAGGTACGAGCAGCTGCTCCGTGGTGTAAGATCGTAGTTGGCGGTGCCGTGCTCACGAAAGAATATGCGGATATGATCGGCGCGGATTACTATGGCAAGGATGCGATGCAGACTGTGTACTATGCGGAGAGCCTGTTTAACCAAAATTGAATATAGAGAGAAAGATATAGAGAAAACAATATGAGTATTTTAAATGTAGAACACTTGTCACATGGTTTCGGTGACAGAGCGATTTTTACTGATGTGTCATTCCGCTTATTAAAGGGAGAACATATCGGTTTGGTAGGTGCCAACGGAGAGGGAAAATCTACTTTCATGAGTATTATCACAAATAAGCTTATGCCAGATGAAGGAAAGATTGAATGGGCAAAGAATGTGCGTGTCGGTTACCTGGATCAGCATACCGTGTTAGAGCCAGGTCAGACCATCCGTGATGTACTTAAGAATGCCTTTGGCTTTCTATTTGACATGGAAGCACGCATGAATCAGATCTGTGAGGAAATGGCAGATGCATCTGAGGATGACCTGGTTGTCATGATGGAAGAGATGGGTACCAT
>CAVCPW010000063.1:0-18479 GCA_963604075.1 Anaerovoracaceae bacterium
TAGTCGATCTGATCAAAAGTTTATGTCAATACTTTTGATCAGATCGACTATTGCGCTAAAGCATCCTATGACAGAGGAATTATTCCAGAGGTAGAGGTATTTGATATCGGAATGATTTATAATATCGAGCGCAGCAAGAAGAATACTGCCTATCGCACTCCAGTATTTTACAATCTGGTATTTGGTCACAAGGGAGGAATGCAGCCGGACATCACATGCCTGCAGGCATTTCGTTCGGCTGTACCGGCAGATGCAAAGTGGGGTGTGACTCATTTTGGTCGTGATAATTGGGAGTTCTTAGCAGCCGCTATTGCAATGGGAGCGAGCATTGTTCGAATTGGTTTTGAGGACAGTGCATATCTGGCACCGGGAAAAGAGGCTGTAAAAAACTATGAGGTCGTAGAACGTCTTGTGCAGTTAATTCATGCGATGGGTCTTGAAGTGGCTACACCAAATGAGGCAAGAAGTATTATGGGTACCTTGCCAAGAGCTCAAAAATAAGAAAGAATCTCAAAAATGTTATAAAAAATATAGAATTTGTTGATAGTGCAAACCGAATAAAAGATTGAAAAATGTTAAAATTAATTGAAGATAGTTTGTTTTAGAAAAGAGGGTGGGAACAATTAAATTTTTACTAATATTGTGGGTTTGGCTTATAACTGGATGCTCTTTACCAATAAATCGCGTAGAAAATAATTACTATTTGAAAACTATAGATTCAAGTGGTGAATTAAGCACAAGTGGTGAGATTATAGCAAAATGGAATTGGAATGGAAAGGAATACTATGTACAACAAGTAAAAACAATTAAAATTCAAATTGACAAAATATATGGAGAGGCAATAGGTGGGAAGGAGGTTGAAGGCGAACGTTCTATTGCCACTCTTACACAGTCTTTTGGAATTCCGATATATGATAAAAATTTAAAAATATCGGCAGATGATTTGAAAATTGGTGACATTGTTGAATTAAAGTATATTGATACTTCAATTGAGCAAGGCGCGATATCACCTTTTAGAGGTTATGAAGGAATCCTTCTTATAAAAGAAATTGTAAAAGTGGAGGGAAATGAATGAAAAAAATTTTAAAGACTATCGCTTGTATGTTTATCGTGACAAATTTATTTTTTTACTGTTCCGTAGCTAAAGCTGATGATTCTGATACCAGCATAATGGAATTATATGATTATGAAACTGGTCAGACTAGCAATGTATATATTCCAAATAGTGATATTAATTTCCTACCTGCAAGTGGAATCGCAGTTGACACGCCAAGTTCAACTAAGATCATTGGAGATGACAATCAGTGGAGAGCACCTAAAAGTGATTATCCATACACGGCAGTTATGTTCTTGGCAATATTATACGATTCAGGAAGGATAGCAACTGGAACAGGTTTTTTAGTAGGATCTAATGTAATGATAACTGCTGGACATAATTTTAAAACTATAGAAAATGAATATTTAGAAACAGCAACTCAAATAAGAATTTTTCCAACAATGAACGATCCATCACCTGATATGATTTATTCTTTAGATGTTTTTGAGGGAGAATGGTGTTATCCAAAGAGTTGGATTTTAGGAAGAAATTCTTCTGTTCCTACAAATAATTATTCGGATGAAAATGATTGGGCTATTGTGAAACTTCAAAAAAATTATGGAGATCAGTATGGATATTTTGGAGTTACATCATCAGGACCAGATTATCCTGGCGTAAATGTAACTGGTTATCCAAGTAATCCACAAAAAAGTTATTATATATATACATCATATGATTTAGTAAAAGATTATACAAGCAGTACAATTAATTACTACACCGATACGGAAGGTGGAAATAGTGGTTCTCCTGTTTATAATATATATTCAAATGAATCAATGCCAATAGCAATAGGAGTTCATATTAAAGGAGAGTTAGGTGCTGGATTTAATACAGGTCGAAAATTTGATACTACACTCATTTCATACATAAATTATATGCTAACGCATTAAAATATCATGGCCTCTTCCTACCGTTCAAGGACAGTAGGAGGAGGTTTTATTGTATAATTTTGTAAGTGGGTGCTGAATTGTCGTGTTGATATAATAATTGCTAAATATGCAATTAGAAATCTGGAGCAGGTACGTCAGGCCACTCAATAACAGAGTTGTTAATTCACTCTAACCCTAATTTCGGACACACTGCCTTCATCCACTCATCCGCGAGGATCTGGTGACCGCATACAGTCGGGTGTACACCGTCCCATACCCAGTAGGAAGGCTCACGTACATTGCAAAGCTGATTGAATTTTTCCTGAAGTGGAACAAAGATAGCGCCATTTCGCTTGGCAAGAAGCCTTGTTTTTTCTTGAAGTGGCATCATCAGACCATTCCACTGATCAAAATGTTCTTTTCGCTCACCGACAGGGAGCAAGAATGGTTCACATATAACAAGAATCAGATTTGGATTTTGTGTTTTAGCTTCATCAATTAACAATTGATAGATTTTTTCAAAACGCTCAGGGGCGGAGCCGGCGTTGTCATAGATAGTGCTTCCACAATCATTGATTCCTACTAAAATGCTTAAAACATCTGGATTTATGTTTAAAGTATCCTCCTTCCAACGTCCGTAAAGGTCGGCAACGCGGTCTCCGGAAATTCCGCGGTTGATAAATTTTAGATGACGCTCTGGATAACGAGATCCCAAAAGCGCATTCACAACGAATGCATATCCATGACCCATCTGATGATTCAAATCCCATTCATTTTCCTTGCCGCGGAGACGTTTGCCATCAGTGATGGAGTCTCCCTGAAAAAGGATAACGGTTTCTTTTGTTGTGGATGGATCAATTTTGGGTGATTCAGTAACGGATTCGTTCATAATGTTTTTCCTTTCACTATTTTTTGAATGGCTCATTTTTCCATAAAATCAGGAAGAGCACCACGTCCATAGGAACTATGCATCGCTTGGACGTGGGGCTTTATTTCCATTTCATTTTAGTTCTTTCATTAATTTCTTTTACTCATTGAAATTTTCAAAACAAATGCATGCTCGCAAGGTCTTGCTTTTGGCATCTTTACAACAAGTGCCGCATCGGTCTGATCCCAGGAAAGTGTTTCATCACAGCCAAGAAGAGAGACTGATTCGATGTGAGGAAGTTCTCCAGTTGTGCTAAGCGTTTGAACTTTCAGTGTGCCGTCAGCAGGCCACCCCATTGCAATGGCATACAGGAAACCATTGTTAGTAGTAAAACGAAAATCATGCTCGCCAAGTGCATTGCCGCGAACATCGGCAGCATCACCATTTTTGATCTGATCGTGTAACTTATCAATGTCAAAGTTTTCGTCTCTTTGAGCAGCCGGACCCTCTGCAGCGACTGTAAATGGACGGGAGCCGTAGATGGCTTCACCGTTTATTTTAAGCCAGTCGCCAACGGCATACAGCTGACGTTTGGCTTCCGGATGGAATGAGCCGTCTGCCTGTGGGCCTACATTTAACAAAAGATTGCCATTTTTGGAGACGATATCACAGAGCTGCTGAATAATCTTTGTGGCAGACTTGTACTTTGGATTTTGCACGATGCACCATGTAACATTGTCCTCGAGACGGTCATCTGACTGCCATACAAAAGGCTTAGGATCTGCAAAGTGACCAAGCTCCAGATCATACACACCGATCCCCTGAGGAAAATCTTCCTGCTTGTATGTAATGATGCCGTCTTTATGTCCTGTAGTGTGATAGTAATAATCAGCGATCTGATAACGGTAATCTTCACCGATTATGCATGTGCGGCTGTCAAAATAGATAGCATCAGGACTGTACTTGTCGATAACTTCAAAAACCTTGTTGCGCCATGTGATGTTGAAGTTGTCATCGGGATAACGGTATGGCAGATAACGGTTTGTTTCAAGTGGGAGAGCAGGACCATAATAAATTTCATTTTTTGGATCGTAGACGTCAGCTTCGTTGTCAGTAGACATAAACCATCCCCACAGCCATTGGTGATGGAATGTGGCAATTAGTTTAATACCGCGGGCACGAAATGCTTTTGCACATTCACCGAAAACGTCGCGATGTGGACCACATTTGACACTGTTGATGGGATTGACATCGCTGTTCCACATGGAAAAGTTGTCGGCATGTTCAGTTACAGGACCGGCATAGCGGGCACCACTTTTTTCAACTAATTCTGCCCATTCCTCTGGATCGAATGCTTCGCCTTTCATCATCGGAATAAAATCCTTGTAGCCAAAATCATGCAGAGATCCAAAATGCTCCTCGTGATATTTGTTTTGCTCTAATCCCTTGCAATACATATTTCTGGAATACCATTCATTCTGGCAGGCAGGGACACTGTATGGCCCCCAGTGGAAGAAAAGTCCGAACTTTGCATCCTGAAACCATTCAGGAACCGGCTGCTGCACCGATGACCAGTCAATATCTGTTTTGTGCTTGATATCCATAATAACATCCTTTTGTAACTGCTAAGTACCTTAAAAATAACATTTTTTACAATTGTTAAGTACCTTCAGTTACATCCTTTCTATAGATTGTTAGCTTGTTATTAACACGGCTTGGCAAGCGTTTATTGTTGCGAAGCCGCGTAATTATCATTTTGTCGTTTGATATAATCATCAAGGCCATGCTCTTTTAACTCATTGATAGAGTCATCCCATATGGTTAGAGCAGGTTCAGAACCGATAATAGCCTTTACAAAGCAGGAAAATGCATTTGTGGTGCTGAAAAGCTCAGATGATTCTTTCGGAAAGATCAGAAAATCATAAGGACGGTCAACCAGTGTGGCATTTTTTTTGTTCCATGTGACATCCTTGTTGGCAAGGACTACAGAGTGCTTTCCGTAGCGGGCATAATTCATATCATTTAATGCAAAATCATCATCAGATCCGCCCCAGGTGGCAAGACCGCCAAATAAAGTGACACTGGGATATTTATCTTCAAGAATTGTCAGAAGAGAAGTATCCTCTGTGTCGAGAAGGCATGTATAATTGCCGGATGAATCAATGGAATAATCGATATTTTCAAGACCATATTTACTCATATGCATACCTTCATCAGATAGAAGAAAATCGAACAAAGCAAGGATTCGCTCCATCTTTTCTTCGCTTACTGATGAAGAAATAAAGGATTCGGACCAGAACGGACTGCTGCTGTTGCAGTAGATGGTGCCGTCAGATGAAGGAAACATAGGAAGCACATCCACACATTCTTCGAAAGGCTTGTCATTATAAAGTTCCCATTGTTCTTCAAGAATCTGAATGGAAGCAGGTGATGATTTGTATTCCAGTGCACCAAGGCGTCCGGATGTAAAGTCGTTGATTACTTCATTTGGGTTTTTTAGATAAAAGTCTGGATCAAGTCCGCCTGTTTCATACATTTTACGGTAAGCTGTGACAACATCGCGAAATTCGTCACTGTACCATGAAGGAATATAAGTGCCGTTTTGTTCGATCCAGGAATATGTGTTGCATTCGGGCGCAATGCCAAGTATTACCCATTTTCCCAGGGCATTTAAAGCGTTGACATTATATCCTATAGTATCATCGATTCCATTTTGATCAGGATCATCATTTGCAAAAGCGGCGATCATATCGATAAATTCATCAATATTTTGCGGATCATCGATTCCGAGATTTTCCATCCAGTCACGGCGCACGAGCATGGCAGCGTCAGAACAGGCAAGCGTAGAATCGACAAATGATACGCGGGGAATAGCATAAAAATGACCATCGCTGTAGCGTGTGTATTCTAATTGTTTCATAAGCTTTTCAAGATTAGGATATGCGCTAAGGTCATCTGGAAGCGGCTGAATGCTGCCAGACTGTATCAGGCTTTCATAATATGCCGAATCATTTGAATCATTCGAAGAAATAGTAAGAGTGGCAAAGACATCAGGAAGACTGTTTGTAGCACTCAGCATCTGATAATAATCTTTATAATTTGACCAGTCGACTGAGATAGGATTGATGCTGATGGAAAACATGTTTTCTACGTAAGTTCGCATGTCGTCGCTTTTGATATTGGACATATCTTCAATATTCCAGTAGCCGATGCTGACCTCAAGCGTATCAAGATTTGCATAGGCAGAGTCAGCCTGTGTGTCCTGATGGCATCCGCACAGAGACATGACCGGTGCAAGAAGCATCGAAAATATAATAAAAATGTGAGTAAGCCTATGAGAAATCTGCATCGTTATAAAAGTCCTTTCTTTATATTTTCTTAGATATGAGGCTCATCATCGTGGCGGTAACTGCTAGGTGTAGAACCGGTAAGCTTTTTGAAAACCTTGGCAAAGTAGAAGTAATCCTGATAGCCTACAGATGCAGCTACAAGTGCGATAGGCATATCGGTGTCAATTAAAAGCTTTTCAGCCTTGCGAATGCGAAAATCAGCCAGATAACTGCTGAAGGTCTGATTCATTTTCTGCTTGAAAAGCTGCCCAGCATAGTTGGGATTGATGGAGCACAGGTCGGCAAGCGTCTGAGTGGAGATGTCTTCCATGTAGTGAGAATTGATATAATCGACCATTATAGAGACAAAGTTTCCTTTAGAAAATATCTTGACAGATGACTGTTCCTCCGTGGAAGGCTTAGATTGCTCTTTCCTTTTTTCAAGGATCTGTGCGGCCTTCTGGACAGAGTCAGACAATTCACTGCGTGAGAATGGCTTTAGGCAGTAGCCAATTGCATTGTGAAGCATGGCTTTTTGCGCGTATGCAAACTCAGCATGACCGCTAATAACAATAAAAAGTGTTTTAAGTCCGAGACGATTTGATTCCTGAAGAATCTCAAGACCACTCATACCTGGAAGACGGACATCGACAAATGCCAGATCAGGCTGCTGCTCCTTTATATAACGTATGGCAGATAATCCGTCATACAATTCAGCAGCGATATGGAATTGCTCCATGACCTGCATGTCGCCAAGAGTGGCAGTAAGACTTTTTACAACCCATTTTTCATCGTCAACAATGATTGCCTGATACATAAAAATCTCCGTTTCTGCGCACACAGTCATATCAATTTGCATCAGGTGCGCAAAGATGCAAATTTGTAAAAATGGTAATTACTTAAAACTCCATTTGCAAAGCAGGATCATTATCCTAATTATATTGGGCAGGAATACAGATTTGCATGTTTGTCCCCAAGCCTTCCCATGAGTCGAGCTTTAGTGCGTATTGTTCTCCATAATATAGGACAATGCGGCTGTTTACATTAAAAATTCCAATGCTGTCATGGGCCTTTGAATCAAAGGCTTGAAGGTTATCCTGAGCATTCGCGCTTTTGTGCTGCATGGAGTTTGCAAGCGTTGTTTTTAACTGAGTGAGCTTTTCTGCTGACATTCCAACTCCGGTGTCCATAACTGAAATCGTGAGAAGCTTTTTATCATCGTTAAGTGAAGCACTGATAATAAGATGACCGGATTTAAGACTTGGCTCTAATCCGTGCACGATAGCATTTTCAACGAGAGGCTGAATGATCATCTTTGGTATTTGGCATTTGAGGGCATTATCCTGAATCTGATACTCGACTGAAAAGCGGTTCTCAAAACGGCACGACTGGATCATAACGTATGAACGTATAATATCTAATTCCTCAGAGAGGCAAACCATGTCACCACCGCGGACACTGTAACGGAAAATCTGTGAAAGAGCATTTGTTACATCGATTATCTGGTCGTTCATATTCGACGCAGCCATACCGCATATGGTCGTCAGTGTGTTGTATAGGAAGTGAGGATTGATCTGACTTCTTAAAAACGCAATTTCAGTCTGACGGTTATTCATTTCAAGCTCATACATTTTTGTATATGTGTTGAAAATAGTATGATTAAGTTTATTAATCTCGCTTATCATATCGTGGAAGGCTTTGTAGATATCCTGAATTTCAGAGCAGCTGTAATGAATATCAGTAAGGTCAATTCCCTTTTTGATAGCACTTTGTCCGTTCTGGGTGATGCGCTCCATCACATCGGTGAGGCTGCGCAAAGACGATGACACAGGGAAGCACACGCGGATGAAGCATAGCAAAACAAAAAACATAGCGGCAAGAATGCCGATTCCTAAGCGTGCTGCGATCTGAAGGGATGCCGTTGTGTAATATGAGGTGTCAAACAGAACATACAGTTTACTGCCGGCCTCGGATATACTGTACATACGAGCTTCGTATGTCTGACCATTAGCAGTAATCTGAAAAACAGAATCATCTGTGTGAGTGATAAGATCCGGCAAAAAAGTTTCATCACCATATACAGGATTATCAAATTCATCTATGAGAAGAATTTCTGGCGTATTCTCATTCTTTTCATCGGCAATGCTTGCTGCAAAAAAGCGTTCACTGTTGATCGCAAGAAAAACGGTTCCAAGATAGCTTGTCTGACCACTGGTGGACAGCTTGTGAACAGGCATTGACAGAATATGACAGATGGTGCCGCGGATATTCAAGGTCCCCATTGAGCAAAAAGCATAACTGGGGGTAGATAAGAGATCCGCATAGCAATCATATAGCGACGGAGATGAGGTTAGTGATATAGAGTTGCCGCTGCTGCTTAAAACTGTAATATCTGCTAGGTAGGAATTGAGCTTTAGTGTGTTGCTTAGCAGGTTATAAACCTGCTGATAAGCTTCATAACGTTCAACGGAGTCTGTTTCCTGAATATAATCCTGAACTAGTGTATTATAGGCAACACTGTAAGCGATATTTTCATAGGAAGTGTAGGATTGTCTGGCAGTCTGTGCAAGATGCCCGGCATATAATTCAAGCGATCCTTCAAGATTTTTTCGCTGAAGCTTTATATAATCAGAAACACTCCACACGATAATGCCTAAAACACATATAACAAAAATAAGCAGCAGATGAATCAGCTGTTTTTGCAACGGCTGCAGTTTCTTTTTCTTATTTATAATACTCATAGCAAAACTGGCAATCCCTTTCTGGCAAATATCCATGATCCAAAGTCACGAAGATAAGTACCTTTTAAAAATCAAACTCATATGTACTGTAACTTCCCACAGCCAAAATGGTATGGGTGTAGCGGTTAAGTCGTAATGTATTTTGTCACATTTTTAATCCGGTACAATGTACAGTATAGCATAAAAAAACATGATAACCATAGAAAAATATAAAGAAAATATGGAAAAAGTACATACAAACATGAAATAAGACATAGAAAACAAATAAAAATCTATAAAACAAGAGATAAATTCCATTTTGAAATTGGATAAAATGCCATATACTTACGTTAGTGAAACACGGAAAGGAAGTATATTATGGGAAAGAGAGAAAAAGGTCATTCTTCGGGGATGACAGTACACAGGCAAAACATCTGGCAGAAGATGTGGAGGCAGAGGACCTTGATTTTGATGGCAGCGTTGCCAATGGCGATTTTGATTATCTTCAAATATGTTCCTATGTATGGAATATTGATCGCTTTTAAGAACTATAAGCCTAAAAAAGGAATTCTGGGAAGTGACTGGTGCGAGCCTGTATTTAAGAATTTTATTAAGTTCTTCAAAAATGTAAACAGCAATTATATTATATGGAATACATTCCGTGTAGGTGTGTTGACACTGCTGTTTACATATCCGCTTCCGATTATCTTTGCATTAGCACTCAATGAAATAAGAAGTGAGAAGTTCAAGCGCGTTGCACAGACCGCATCTTACATTCCGCACTTTATTTCAGTTGTGGTAATCTGTTCTATGTTAAACCGCTTCGGTTCATTAAACGGACTGTTCAATGACGTTCGTGCATTATTTGGAATGAGCAGAGTTGATATGAACAGCGGTGATACATATTTCTTGCTTGAGTATATTGGTTCTGCTGTATGGCAGGGCGTTGGCTGGGGCTCTATTATTTACCTTTCCGCATTGTCTAATATTGATACTTCATTATATGATGTAGCAAACCTTGATGGAGCAAATCGTTTACAGAAGATACGTCACATTGCATGGCCGACGATCATGCCGACATCTACGACACTTCTTATCATGAATGCCGGTTCTGTTATGAATGCAGATTTTCAGAAGATTCTTCTTATGCAGAATACGACTAATACAAGTAAGCTCGAAGTTCTTGCAACTTTCGTATATCATCAGGGTATTGAGAGTGGAGAGTTCAGTTATTCAACAGCAGTCAATCTGTTTTCATCAGTCATCTGTCTGATCCTTGTATGGGGAACCAACATGGTTGTAAGAAAAATGAGTCCGGAAAACAGTCTGTGGTAAATAAGAGGGGAGAAGACAAATGGCTAGAGAAGTAAAAACACAAAAAAAGAACAGGATTTATATTGGAAGCCGTTTTGCAGATGCTCTTCTGTACCTGTTTTTCATAGTAGCAACAATCATCTTTATTTATCCGTTTTTGAATGTGGTAGCGGTATCTATGTCTAGCAATACGATGATTACAACAGGCCAGGTTACATGGTTTCCAAAGGAATTTAACTTAACAGGTTATAAGATCTTATTTGAAGAAGGAAATATCTGGAGAGCATATGGAAATACGATTATCATCTGTCTTGGCTTTGCCGTATGTAATCTTGCAATGACATCACTTCTTGCATACGTTATGATGATTCCGGAGTTTGTATTCCATAAGCTGATATCAATCATGCTTTTGATCACGATGTTCTTCAGCGGCGGAACAGTTCCTACGTATCTGTTGATCAAGAATCTTGGATGGTTTAACAATTGGCTGTCACTGATTATTCCGGGATGTCTGTCTGCTTACAATGTTTTCGTATATCGTGCATTCTACAAAGGAATTTCACCGCAGGTACGTGAGGCAGCTAAGATTGACGGAGCCGGAGAGTTCCAGATTTTAATGAAGATCTATGTGCCGCTATCAAAGGCACTTTATGCAAGTTTTGGTTTGTTTGCTGTAGTCGGCATGTGGAACAGTTATTATGATGCATTGCTCTATATTAAGGATGAAAAGCTTCATCCGATTCAGATGATTCTTAGAAAAATCGTATTCACATCTACAGGAAGCGGTGATATGGCAATGGCAACTGAGATGATGAACAATGGTAAGTTAAACACATTGAATATTCAATATGCATGTGTTGTAGCAACAGCACTTCCTATCATGTGTATCTACCCATTTTTGCAGAAATATTTTGCACAGGGTGTTCAGGTAGGAGCAGTAAAGGGTTAATTAATAAGTGGCTAACCTTAAAAATATATCGGATAGTCGCGCAAAGATACAAAATTATAAGAATAATAAAAATCAGGAGGAAGAAAAATGAGAAAAGCAAGAAAGTGGTCAGCAGCGGTATTATCAGGTGTAATGGCAATGAGCATGGTACCTGGCATGGCAATGGCGGATGAGACAAGTGTTCCGGAGATTGACTGGAGCCAGTATGCAACAGCAGCAGACAATGGAATCGAGCTTCCAGAGTTAGAGGACGGTGTATTAAAGGTAGAGGCAAATATTGCTGACTTTAATCAGTCTTCGGAAGGCACGATGATTCAGGAACTGTGGGAGCAGGCAATGGAGCATTACTTAGGTGTTGAGGTAGAAGTTACATTCAACCGTACAGCATGGGCAGATTATCGCACAAACGAGCTTGTGCGTCTGGCAGGCGATGATGTAGCAGATGTCAACACGTATTCTTATGGAACTGCTATTCAGGAATATGGCGAGGATGGTGTTGTTTTAAATCTGGCTGATTATCAGGACTGCATCAAGTATTACTGGGATTATGTAGATGGACATCCAAACGGAAGAAATGTAGCAATTAATGCAGATGGCTCTATGTATTACTTCATGGATGCTATGAATAATGAAGATAACATCATGGGCGCACAGTCCTTCACAGCATTTGCATATCGTTTTGATGTATTACAGGAACTTGGTTTAACACCAGCTACTACACTTGATGAGTTTACACAGCTGTGTGCAGACTTACAGGCAAAGATTGATGACGGAACAATCGAGGCTGATTCTGTTATTATGAATTCCACAAAGGATTATGCATTCTACCGTGGTTTTGTAGGTATCTTCCATACCTGGGATACTTTATACTGGAACGGAAGCGAGTGGGCATTTGGACCGATTGAGGATAATTTCCGTGAAATGCTTAAGTACCTGAAGAGCCTCTACGATGCAGGCTATATCGATTCTGAGTTTGCAACAGCAGACAGCAACATGTGCAATGAGAAAGCATCTACAGGAAAGGCTCTTATCTGCCCGACACTGTGGGCTGGTTCTGCAAATACATGGAACACAGCAGCAGCTGAGGATTCCGGTATTGAGTGGGGTCTTGCATATCTGCCGACAAACGAGACTTATGGAACAGCATGGAAGTGGGGATCTAAGCTTCCTGGCAAGTCCTTAAATACAAATATGGGTATCTTCATAAGTGCTGATACGGAGAATCCTGAGTATATGGTAGCAATGATTGATTATCAGTACTCTGACGAGATGACCACACTTCTTAACTGGGGTGTTGAAGGTGTGACCTATACAGAGGGTGAGGATGGCACAAAGACTTACAGTGATGAGATCATGAATGCAGATTCTCCATCCACAAAGAGTGCAGAATATGGTATGATGGCATCTGCAGTATGCCGTACCGGTATTCCGTTCACACCGCAGAACTTCTCAGCACTGGTTCAGGTTGCAGCTACTACCGAGCCATGGTGGAGCGCAGAGGATGGCTACTATGAGGGCAAGTACTGGGTTGAGTCTGACCGTCTTGGCGGAGAAGATTCCGTATCTCCATACGACCGTCCGGCAGTTTTGAACCTGGATTCAGATCAGGCAGCAGCAAAGTCTCAGTTAGCAACAGCATGTGAGACATATGCAAAGGAAGAAGCTCTTAAGTTTATCACCGGCGAATATGATGTTGAGGATGATGCAGCATGGCAGTCTTATATCGATGGCGTTAAGTCTCAGACAGATGAGGACTTCGATGAGACTATCCAGATGCTGAATGACAATTCTGTAGTAGAAGAATAATTCTATAGTGAAATATTTCCATAGTAAAGTAGTTCTATAGTGGAATGCTTCTATGGTAAAGCGGTTCTATAGTGAAATGCTTCTATAGTAAAGTGATTCTATGGCAGAATAATGGTAATCATTAAGGTTGCTATTAAATAGTTATGATTAAATACAAAAAGGGGCAGATTCGTTTTTGCTCCTTTTTGTGCTATTGAGGGACTGAAAAATGCATATTATTGATTTAAGGACAGAAAATCAAAGCGCGCCGATTCAGATTGACTGCGCACATCCGCGTTTTTCGTGGAGAGCAGAAACAGACGAAAAAAACTGGTATCAGAGCGAATATCGAATCTGTGTGTGGGAGATGCCTGTTGTAGGACAGAGATGTCAGGTATGGGACAGTGGAATTGTTAAGAGCAGAGCAATGAGCCAGGTTTTCTATCAGGGAGAGCCATTAAAAAGTGACAGCCGCTATTGCTGGAGCGTTGAAGTTACAAAGGAAGGCAGTAAAGAGCATATAACATCAGAAACAGCTTATTTTGAGACAGCATTTTTTTTAGAGAATGACTGGCAGGCACAGTGGATTACAGAACCGCAGGATACGTATCATTTGTATCGAACTGAATTTGAAGCAAGAAAAAATATTGCATCTGCAAAACTTTATATCTGCGGACTGGGTCATCAGGAGTGTGTCATAAATGGCGAGGTTGTGACTGACGCAGTATTAGAAGCAGGATGGACAGATTATGAAAAGACTTGTTTGTATTGTGCTTATGATGTGACAAAACTTGTAAAGGACGGTAAGAATGCAATATGTGTAAAGCTCGGAGACGGCATGTACAATGTGCCTGGCGGTCGATATGTCTATTTTCCGAGAAGTTATGGCGAGCGAAAGCTTAAGGCTATGCTGAGAGTTACGTATGCAGATGGTCATATTCAGCGAGTTGTAACGGGAGAAAACTGGCAGATAGGCAGAAGTCCGATTCAGTTTTGCTGTATTTACGGTGGGGAGGATTATGATGGTCGTATTGACTGGAAAGCATATGGAATGCCAGGGTGCGATGTCAGCAGTTGGATAAAGGCAATCGCATGCGAAGCACCAAAAGGAAAGCTTTGCGCCCGTCAGACTCCGCCGCTTATGATCATGCAGCGATATGAACCTGTTTCTGTTACAAAAAAAGAAGACGGATCATTTCTGTATGATTTTGGCACAAATTTTTCGGGCTGGGTAAGATTATATATCGAAACAGACAGTAATCCATCAGGAAAAAAAGTAGTCTTGACTCCGGCAGAGATACTTACAAAAGAGGGCGAGCCGGATCAGCGTGTAACAGGTCAGGGGTATGCCTGGACATATATTTGCAATGGGGAAAGCATACAGCAGTTTGCGCCTGATTTTACATATACAGGTTTTCGCTATGTGAAGGCAGTAGTGCCAGAGGGTGTGAAAATAACTGCGCTGACAGGAGAATTTATTTATCCAAAGCTGGAAGAAGCAGGCAGCTTTTCGTGTTCAAATGAGCTATTTAATAAAATTCATAAAATTATCCGCCAGGCAATGCTGTCAAACACAAAGAGCTATTTTACAGATTGTCCGCACCGTGAAAAGTTAGGATGGCTAGAGCAGACGCATTTAATCGGACCGGCAATGATGTGCAACTGGAATCTTGAACTGTTTTATGAAAAAATTGAGCAGGATATGGCGGATTCACAGCATCAGGACGGTTTAGTACCGGACATCTGCCCGGAATATGTAACAGGCTTTGACAAGTGGCATACAGGCTTTGTTGATTCACCGGAGTGGGGAAGTGCGTGTGTTTTAAATCCATGGCTGTTAGCATCAAAGTATGGTAATTTTACAGCTATGAAGCATTGGTACGAGCCAATGAAAAAATATGTCGACTACCTGACTTCAAAGACAACGCATGGTGTGTTGCATCACGGTCTTGGAGACTGGCTTGACATCGGTCCATGCACACCCTATTCGCAAAATACACCGGTTCCCATAACGGCCACTTGTACCTATTACATGGATTTGACTATTATGGAGGAGGCTGCGCGCAGATTAAACAAGGACGAAGATGCAGAAAATTTTGCAAAACAACGCGCATACGTCTATGACGAATACAATAGTCAATTTCTTGATGATCAGACAGGCAGGTATGCAAACGGAAGTCAGGCGTGTCAGGCAATGAGTTTGATGGCAGGACTTGTTCCGCAAAAATATGAGAAAAAGGTAATAAGTCAGCTAAAAGATGAAGTTGTAAAGAGAGGATTTGCTATTACAGCAGGCGATGTAGGTCATCCATATCTGGTTGCATCACTTATGAAATATGGCATGAATGATATATTAAATGAGATGACCAATATCACAAATCGCCCGGGATATGGTTATCAGGTAGAAAAAGGAGCAACTACTCTTACCGAAGAGTGGGATGGGCCGGATCCAAACCGCCCGCACGGTTCACAGAATCATTTGATGCTTGGAAGTATAGATGAGTGGTTCTTTGCAGGACTTGGAGGAATAAAAAGTATCCGTACTAATACAAGCTTTGATCATATCGAAATATGTCCTCATATAGCAAAAGATATGGAGCGATGTGATGTACAGATGAAACACCCATACGGAATGATCCGCGTCTCCTGGGAAAAGCAGGCAAACAGCACACAGATCACGGTGACGATTCCACCGAATACAACAGCAACTATTTCAACAGAAAGTGGGAAAACGAAGCCGCAGGTTGTGGGCTCAGGAACATATAGCTATTGGCAGGATGATGTACAGTAATTATGATGTAAGTACATCATGATATATCACAATCTTATGACAAGAGGAGGCGGCAATGATTGAGCGATTAGAGCAATTAAAGCGTGGTGAGTGTACCAGCCATATTCTTCCATTCTTATGGATGAAGGGAGAAGATACTTTAACAATAAGTGAGGAGCTTGACAGGATAGAGGAATGCGGCATAAAGGAAATTTGCTTAGAGTCACGCCCGTATCCGGATTTTTGCGGTCCACGCTGGTGGGAAACCATGGATTTTCTGGTGCCGGAAGCGAAAAAGCGAGGTATGAAGCTGTGGATATTAGATGACAGGAAATTTCCAACCGGATATGCAAATGGAGGTTTTGAGAGAAATCCAGAGCATGAAAAGATTTATCTTGCAGAACGCCACATGGATATCATGGGACCATGCAAAGATGGTGCTGTGTTAGTTGAAAATTTCCTTTTCCCTGACGGAAAGCTTTTCGGTATACTAGCATGCCCTAAACCAGATACGCAGACTCTTAATGTAAGCGCTGATGGTATAATAGACTTGACTCATAGTGTGAAGGATGGATTTGTTTACTTTGATCTTCCAGAAGGCGCGTATCGATTATTTATTTTGTTTACAACAAAAAAAGGCGGCGGAAGAGAGCATTACATGAATTTGATCGACAGCAAGTCGGTTCGTGTGCTGATAGATGAAGTCTATGAAAAGCATTATGAGCATTATAATTCATATTTTGGCAATACGATTGCCGGATTTTTCTCAGATGAGCCGGAGCTTGGAAATATAAATGGCTATCCGTTTGACGCGGGTCTTGGTCGGCGAGATGTGCGGTTGCCATGGAGCGAGGAGTTAGGCGATTGCCTGCATGAGCAGTGGAAAGAAGATTTTTTGAAAAATCTTCCGGCTTTGTGGTATGATATGGGTGAAAAAACAGGTCGTGTGCGCACACAGTATATGGAGCATTTGACGGATTTGGTATACAGTTGCTTCTCAGGTCAGATTGGAAACTGGTGTAGTGATCATGGTGTAGAATATATTGGCCATATTATCGAGGATGACAATGCGCATACTAAGCTTGCCTGCAGCATTGGTCATTATTTTAAGGAAATGAAGGGACAGCATATGGCTGGCGTCGATGTGGTTCATCATCAGATCGTTCCAGGCTTTACCGGTAAGATTCATCAGTGGATTGCAGGTGACAGCGATGGAGAATTTTTCCACTTTGGATTAGCTAAGCTAGCAAGCTCTGCATCACATCTGGATGAGAAAAAGAAAAACAGGGCGCTCTGCGAGATATTTGGCAATTATGGCTGGGCAGAGGGCGTTTCATTTATGAAATGGCTGACCAATCATATGTTGGTGCGCGGCATCAATGAGTTTACACCGCATGCGTTTTCAATGACATACCCAGATCGGGATTGTCCGCCTCATTTCTATGCACGTGGCAATAATCCGCAATTTCCGGCATTTGCACAGCTGATGCATTACATGCAGCGTGCGGCTCATCTTCTGACAGGCGGACAGCCGCTAATTGATGCCGCTGTTTTGTATCATGCAGAATCGGAATGGAGTTCAAAAGAGTATCAGCTGTTTCAAAAACCGGTGCGTGCGTTGATGGAAAGTCAAATTGACTGTGATATAGTTCCTGTTCAGGCACTTATACATGCATATGTAGAAAATAATGAGCTTCATATCGGAAACATGACGTACAGTTGTCTGGTGCTTCCGGGTGCTGTGTGCGAAGACAGACAGGCAGCAGCATTTATAATAGAGGCTGCAAAAAAAGGTTTACCTGTATATTCAGTTGATCAGACTGCATCATATGATACCTACGGAAACTTACTTCCAGAAGCGTTTCGAGGAAGTGTCAGGGAAATATCACTTGAAAAACTTTCAGAGTGTGTTCGAGAGGAAATTGGAAGTTATGCATCTATTTTAACGGATTTTGATGCACAAGATATAATTCATGATCTTCGACTGTATCAGACAGCACATGGAGATGCTCGTGTAATCATGCTTTTTAATGAAAGTACCACAAAATCAATCAGTGCTGCAATTGCATTTGAAAAGACGAATAAGCCGTTATTATCAGCAGTGAAGTATGATCCGTGGAGTAACAAAACCGAGCAGTTTGGTATTTCAGAAAATAAATTAAATGTGCTTTTAGAGCCTGGTGAGTCGCAATTTTTTGTGCTGGAAACAAAGTCTTGCAGCAGTCAAAGAAGACAAAAACAGTCCGAGACGGCACTGGATGCCAAGTGGGAAGTCAGCCGCTGCGATGAGCTGCACTATGGCGAATTTGAACCATTTATAAAAATAAAGCAGGAATCAGAACTGGTGAATCTGAATGGACCAAACTTTGATCCATGTTTTACCGGATTTTATCGGTATGAAACCAATGTAATTGTCAGGAAAGAGGAAGAAAAATGTTATTTTCTCAGACTTGAAAAGGGTGGTGATACGGCGCAGATTTTTGTAAATGGAGTGGATTGCGGTTATCAGGCAAATTTCCCGGGACGGACCGAGATTACTGATGCACTTATAGATGGAGAAAACAGGCTTTGCCTGGAATTTTCCACAACACTCGTCTGGAAGCGAAAGGACGGTGCGTCTACACACTTGCAGCTGTCTGGAACAGGTCTTTTTGCGAGCCCGGTCATTGAGTGCTGGAGTGAAGAATAAGTCCAGTAAAGATATTATTGAAAATAAGATTCTGAAAAAAAAGGTTCTAAAGAATAGATTCTGAAAAAAATTCTGGAAAAGATTTTGAAA
>CAVCPW010000064.1:0-2755 GCA_963604075.1 Anaerovoracaceae bacterium
TTGTGTCATACCTCATTTCCTCCTAAGATTATATCTTATTAGGTCGGGTTGTTACAACTATAATTTACCACAACAAACTGAAGTGTCGATTTTGGGCGAAAAACGCAATAAATTTTGTTAAGGTCTGAACGGCTACATCACAAGGGCAAATTTTGATAACTTTTTTTCTGAGATCAGTTTGAATATAAAGTAAAAGCAAAAAAATATTGACAAAAAATATGAATTTTAGTACGATGTAACTGTTAAAAATAATACAAAAGGAGAAGGAGAAAAATTAAAAAAATTACGAAAATGATCTTGGCTAGCTGTACTATTTTAGGACTGTTGTTTACTACAAAGCCACTATATGCAGAAAATGTGGAAACACAAGATGAATATCAAATGTTAATGTATGATTATCAACAAGAAGCAGTTAAGAATGTTACAGTGTCTAATACAGATATTAAAGAAAGACCTGCAAGTCTAAAAATGAATGATATGCCATCGGCAGCTATCATTATAGGTGAAGATGAACAACAACGAGTTACTAAACAATATCCTTATTCAGCAGTAATGTTTTTAGGAATTCGTTATAGTAATGGAACCGTTACAACAGGCACTGGAGTATTAGTTGGTCCTGATATTATGTTAACTGCTGGTCATATATTTTATCATGAAAAATTTGGAAAGGCAATTGAAGTAAGAACGTATCCTACTATGATGACAGAATATAAAACTTTTCCTCAAACGTTAGATTCTATTTCTGGCGAATGGTGTTATCCTAAATCTTGGTTTTGTGGAAGAATATCATTAGATGTGTCATCATACAATAATGAGAATGATTGGAGTGTTGTAAAATTAGCAAAAAAATATGGTGATACGTATGGCTATTGGGGATATAAAGCAAATGTATATGATACAAAAAGTGTAAATGTAGTTGGGTATCCAATAAATTTAACAAAAACTTTTTTCCCATATTTATCAAGTGGAAGTGTTGTATATGATCAAAATACCCAAGATCCATCAAAAAGTGTTATAGAATATTTGGCAGATACAGAAGCAGGAAATAGTGGTTCACCAGTATTTTGCTATTATGATGGAAGTCCAACAGTTATAGCAACACATATTAGTGGTTATACTGATCTTATATCTCCAACGAAATTCAATATAGGAAGAATTGTTAACAATGGAATTGCTAATTGCATTCAGTACTATTATACTCACTAAGGGGAACTGAATATAATGCTGAAAATATTGATTTTAATTACATGTATGTTTCTTTTTCCAGATATTTATGGAGTAAGTATATTTCAATTTTGTGGTCGCTATGAATATAATTGCTACTACTATGATGAAAAACTGTATATGAATTTTGCAAAACTACCATGTCATGAATTAGTAATTACGCAAGTCGATATAAGTAATAATTGTTTAGATGGATATTTATATGATTTTGAAGGTGAAAAAAGATTATATCATATAGATATAGTTACAGAAAAATGTCCGTATATATATAACAGAGGACAAAGAATTTCGTTCAGTTCATTGCATCAAGGAGATGAAGTCATGATATATACGAATTGGCAGACCACTGAAATAGGATATGCTGGCAGTCATTGCAACGGTTTTAATCTTAGCTGGGTGAAACAAATTGAATTATTAAAATGTCCGCATATAATGTGATATTGGTATATTGAGGTGAAAAACGCGAGTTTTTCCCTCTACAAGCAAGCTACCCGAAGGGCTTGGGATTAACTTGTTTAAGGGAGTCCAGAGGGAATTTCCCTTCGGCAAGATAAGTCCGTAGGGCGGTGTAAGATGGATCTTCAAAATCCATCTTACACCGCTTGTATGGAAGGTGACAAAATAGCACAAAGAAAGCGACATGCCAAGATCAAAGGACATGTCGCTTTCTTGCTTCACACACTTTGTCGAGTATACCGCGTTTGGCGTACCTGTGCAATATCAATTATTGTTTCTGCTTTCTTCTCTTCTGATTACCCAGTGATATTTTCTCATTTTCCCACACAATTTCGCTTGGCATGGGAGCCACCTGCAGCTTTGTTCATCTGTAGGTGACAAATTAGTTCGTATAAGAGAGATTATACGAACTAGAATGGCAAAATTTGTCGAAAATCACGATGGATTTTATCTGATAATTTAAACTACCATCAATCATCATCCAACTTGGCAAACCGGAATTTTTGAAATTTCATTTGCCAATTGAATTTTCAAATTTCGTTTAATTTTTTTCAAAATAATTCAACGATTTAGGCAAATATTCTTTCATCTTGCTATAACAGAAAAAGCCTCTGCCACTGCCCCAGTATATTTTTCACTCAAATATCAATCGTGTCTTTCTTCCATGTTACTATAGGTTTCGCAGAAGCGTGCTGCAAATGATGCAGGCTCGTTTCCTGCATACAGATGAGAAAGATCACCAAACGACTGCATACGAAAACTTGCGATACCATCTCTTCGCTCTTCAGTATACAGTGTAGTGACAGAAGACGGTGCTGCTGCCGTCCCATGCCATAGAACAACAGGCGATATTCCAAGCAAATGACCAAGCAATACACACTCCACACCAAAATGGCAAAACAGTACAAGCGTATCCCGATTAGCACGTTCTACACGGTAATAGCCATTCTCTCTCACATAACCATGCTCTTTCAGCAATTCTTCAAGCCCGTTAAATACCCACATTGCCTGTTCATCTGCCTTTGCCTTTTTCATAAATGGGGTATTCATCCACTGATCCTTATCGTAATAAGCG
>CAVCPW010000065.1:0-6491 GCA_963604075.1 Anaerovoracaceae bacterium
CACACCACCGATAACTACAACAGCCAGAATCAGAATATAAGGAAGCGTATCAAGAATAACGCCGGTATCAACAGTAACATTTTTGCTATTATCAATCACAACAGATACAGCATCTGATGGCATTGTAAATGTGATGCCAGAATCGATCTTAGTATACTCTAAATTGCTATCACCACTTTTAGCTTCTTTCACTGAAAGTACATATCCCTTTGAGTCCTCGGTAATAGTTACTGTTGCCCCTACTGGGATAGAAATTGCTCCACTTGTTTCGTCTTTTCCAAGCTCTACTGTTTCTGTCTTAGTTTCTCCATCTTTCGTATAAGTTACTTTAAATGTGAACTTAGCACTGCTGTCATACATATTACCTGAAAGAGTCTTAGTAATGGTAAGATCAGCATTTGGATAAGGAGTAAATGTCCATGTACCTTTCAGCTTAACATGACTATCTCCCATTGTGAAACTTGTAACTTTGTCGTTTCCTTTGTACCAACCATCAAATGCCCATGTACCATGGTTTGTAGGATCATCCACTTCACTTTTTCCATAGGTTGTATCTACATTCACCGTAGTACCGCTGTATACACCTGTTATATCTTCTGGCTTTCCGGATTCCTTGATTGCCTCAGGGTATTCGGTAATGCCGTCTGCATTCTCATACTTCAATACATACTCAACAGTATTCTTATCAGCGATAGCGCAAGTAGTATTTGCTGACTTTTTAATGTACGCATCAGAAGTTAGAGACTGCCCATCACTCACACCCAATGCTCCGTCATAGCTTACTTTTGCAGTAATATTTAAATCAACTGAACCACTTTCGCAATCATCTTCTGTTGCAATATACTCAACTTTTGCAGTGTATTTACCATCTGCACCCTTTTTTAAAGTAACACCACTTATAACTTGATCATTAATTGTCAACGATACTACTTCAACACCACTCACTGTTGCATTTGCAATTACACCTGGAGTAACCGTAATCGTAAATGTCAACTTATCATTTGGCTTTACCCCCTGCGTCTTATCAGGCGTTGCAGCAACAGCAATATTTGGTGATTTGCCTGTCAATGCGATGGTATGCGACATATTTCCTGTATCACCGCTTGCTCTACTGTATCCTAGAACTCCAACATATCCTAATGCCTTTGCCTGTTTTACAATGTCAGCAATGTGCGGGTACGTACCTATATTCGTCAAGGTTCCATCGACACTATATATATCACCATTACCAGTTGCATCAGCAGCTGTCAGAAGATAATTATCCGTTGGCTTCACAAAAAACAATATATAGCCTGCATGATTCTTAGAAAAATTATTGACTGTAACAGCTGTACCACTGGTTACTGGGGTAAATGTTATACTATCGGATACATCTGAATTTGAGTTATACGCAAAATAAACAGCCTCTACATTATCCAAATTCGGTGTAACAGTGAATGTGTACTCACTCGGCTTGCTTGCCGTAACAGTAAGATTGATAGTATCCGTTTTTGTTTCACTTGAGAAAAAACCCCAAGTAGTATAATTAACTGTCAAAGTATATGTTCCAGCCGCAACCGTATCTTCCACACTAATTTGATACCCACTACTACTGTACCCACCTGAGCTTGATTTTTTCGTAACTGTTATACCCGTTACGCTTGGACTGCAAGACCAACTATTCAACTTAGATATATTACTAACAGTAATATCACCTGTTTCGCCCTGCTCAATGGTTATACTTTTCGAGCTTGAATTATCTGTGGCTGCATTCACTTCATATGCGCCTAACCCTTCCATTTTTGATGTAAGTGCTGAACTCTCTTCATCCTCAGAAGTACCTTCTTCAGTACTAGAAACTTCTGTATTTGCAGAATTTACAGTAGTACCTTCTGTTGCTCCTGCCTCTACAACTGTACCAGTCGCTGCCTCAGAGCTGCCCGCATCAGCAGATGTGTTGTCTATCGACACAGATTGTGTTGTCGTTTCAGCGATAGAAGAAGTCACTGGCTCGGCTGTAGTTGCCTCAGTCTGCTGCTCAATAACTGTCTCGCTTGCTGCCGGAGTTGCATCTTCCGCAGTAGTTGCAGATACAGGACTTGCTGCTACCAAAAATACGCAACACAGCAGCCAGGCCATCAGCCTGCGGGATAATCCCTTCATTTTCCTGCTTCTTTCATTCATTAAAATACCTCCCATCTTCCTGTTCTTCACATCCATCGAAATACCTTCCATTTTATGTATTTACGTGCAGGCATATCCAGGCGCAAAAAACGTATTCGCACGCCTAGTACATATTGTATGTATCATACAGAATGTGCATTTCGACAGCATGTCCTCACACTTTGCTTAGCTGTTCCTATTGTGTAAAGTATGCGCAACGCATAGTCATGCGTTCCCTATCTTCTCAAACTTAACATAGAAATCTTCATTTGTCAATATAAATACCGTTAATGGTTAAAATCTTTACAAAGTTGATTTTTTATGTTATAATTCTTCTGTTTTAGAGTGTCGGGGCGTAGCGCAGTTTGGTAGCGCGCATGAATGGGGTTCATGAGGCCGCAAGTTCAAGTCTTGTCGCCCCGACTTTAAAGATCGGCTATGCCGGTCTTTTTTTGTTGCATTTTTGCCGCAATGACAGATATGTCTTCGATGATGCCACCACAAAGTGTACCTTGCGCACTTGAAGCAGAGATTGTTTATTTATTTTCAAACAAACAATTTACATGTCAAAAAACGGCCGCAGGGGGTAATACCCCCCCCCGACCGTTTTACGTCTCAAAATATTATGTTTTCGGAAGAATTACTTTAAGGTAACCTTTGCTCCAACTTCCTCTAACTTCTTCTTCAGCTCTTCAGCGTCAGCCTTAGCTGCTGCTTCCTTAACTACCTTCGGAGCTGCCTCAACTAACTCCTTAGCTTCCTTCAGACCCAGACCGGTTACTTCACGAACAACCTTGATAACCTTGATCTTGGAAGCTGCCGGAACCTCAGTCAGCTCTACGTCGAACTCAGTCTTCTCTTCCTCAGCTGCTGCGCCAGCGCCTGCTGCTGCTACAACAACACCTGCTGCTGCAGATACGCCAAACTCTTCCTCACATGCCTTTACCAGGTCATTTAACTCTAAAACGCTCATACCCTTAATAGCTTCGATAATCTCTGCTGCTGTCATGATAATTTTCCTCCTAATATAAGAATATATTTAACTGTGCCTTACGGCATTCACGAATGATGATCCATTCTGAATCATCTCATGCAACTGCTTTACGCAGCTGCCAAAATCCACTGTAATACCGAATTATGCTTCCTGCTTCTCTGCGATCTGCTTGATAACACGAGCAAAATTGGTGATTGGGGACTGGATGCTTCCAAGGAACTTTGCAAGAAGTTCTTCTCTGGACGGGATTGTGGACAGAACCTCAACACCCTTCGCATCGTAGAAGGCTCCTTCTACAACACCACCCTTAACCTCAAGCTTCTCATTTGTCTTAGCAAACTTGCAAATGATGCTTGCCGGTGCGGTAGCCTCGCTCTTGCTAACTGCAAGTGCGGATGGACCCTCTAACAGATCCTTTAAGCACTCGAACTCTGTGCCCTCGATTGCACGCTTAACCAGAGTGTTCTTATATACCTTATAAGTAACACCAGCTTCTCTCAGACTCTTACGCAGTGCGGTATCCTGCTCAACGGTAAGACCACGATGGTCAACCAGAACTACACCCTTTGCGCCGTCTAAAGATGCCTTGATCTCTTCAACAATCGGCTGCTTCAGCTCAACCTTAGCCATGATATGTGCCCTCCTTCTTGAATATTTTAAGAAAAGGCCGAAAAAAGCCTCTCTGCAAAGACAGAGAGGCAAAGATAATCTCTAATAATTAGATCTCTCCTCGGCAGGTGTTTTTACCTTACGCCTTGCGGCACCTGCTGTCTTCGGCAAATATGTGAAAGCCTCGCGGCCTCAAACATTGCAATAATAACATACTGACAAGCAATTGTCAAGTACTTTTTACTGACCAAATTTAACGGTGTTTAACTTAACGCCAGGTCCCATGGTAGAAGCCAGGGTAACACTCTTTAAGAAGGTTCCCTTCAGAGTGCTTGGTCTAGCCTTGATAATTGCGCCCATCAGCGCCTGGAAGTTGTCTGCTAACTGCTCCTCGGTGAAGGAAACCTTACCAACCGGAACATGGATGATATTGCTCTTATCCAGTCTGTACTCAATCTTACCAGCTTTGATTTCCTTAATAGCCTTTGCAACGTCCATAGTTACGGTACCAGCCTTCGGGTTTGGCATTAAGCCCTTCGGTCCAAGTACACGACCCAGACGACCAACAACACCCATCATATCCGGGGTAGCTACTACAACGTCAAAATCAAGCCATCCTTCGTTCTGGATCTTCGGAATAAGCTCCTCAGCTCCAACGTAATCAGCTCCTGCCTCTCTTGCGATATCAGCCTTGTCATTCTTAGCGAATACAAGTACGCGAACAGACTTACCTGTTCCGTGAGGAAGAACTACAGCACCACGGATCTGCTGATCTGCGTGACGTCCATCACAACCTGTTCTGATATGAGCTTCAACTGTCTCATCAAACTTTGCACTAGAAGCCTTCTTAACGATAGATACGGCTTCGTTTACATCATAAAGAGTAGCGCGGTCTACCAGCTTGGCAGCCTCTACATACTTTTTTCCTCTTTTCATCGAAAAACCTCCTGGTGGTATTTGCGGGAATATCCCTCCCACTTAATGTTGATATTCTTACTCTTCTACGTTAACACCCATGCTGCGAGCGGTACCTGCGATCATGCTCATAGCAGCCTCAAGGCTTGCTGCGTTCAGATCTGGCATCTTTGTCTCAGCGATCTTCTGAAGATCAGCCTTGGAAAGAGTTGCAACCTTAACCTTATTCGGTGTTGCAGAAGCAGTCTGGATATTGCATGCCTTCTTAATAAGAATAGCAGCCGGCGGAGTCTTGCAAACGAAGGTAAAGCTTCTGTCTGCGTATACAGTGATGATAACCGGAATGATCATACCAGCCTGATCAGCAGTTCTTGCGTTAAACTCCTTTGTAAACTGTACAATGTTGACACCCTTCTGTCCAAGAGCAGGTCCAACCGGTGGAGCCGGTGTTGCCTTTGCAGCAGGAATCTGTAACTTAATATAACCTGTAACTTTCTTTGCCATTGTGGCACCTCCTAATAATGTGGTATTTGCGGGGGATACCCTCCCACAGCAGAACCATACGTCTAATCGACGCTTTACTGAACTTTCTTAATATCGGTAAAATTCAGTTCAACCGGTGTTTCATGTCCAAACATGTCAATAAAAATTGTAGCTGTCTGTTTGTCAGCATCTACAGAACGGATCACAGCCTCGGTACCCTGCCATGCACCAGTGATTACACTGATCAGGTCACCTTCTGCGAAGCTTACCTTCTCCTGCGGTGTACCCATAAAGGTAGCAAGAGCGGTCATCTCTTCATCCGTCAACGGTACCGGCTTGGATCCCGGACCTACAAATCCGGTAACACCTCTGGTGTTGCGGATTACATACCAAGTATCGTCATTCATAATCATATGAACCAGCACATATGCCGGGAAGATCTTCCTCATAGAGGACTTCTTCTGACCATCCTTGTTCTCCATCACTTCCTGAAGGGGAATCGCAACCTCGAGAATCTGATCCTGAAGATTCCGGTTCTCGACTGTCTTTTCGATATCAACCTTTACCTTATTCTCATAACCTGAAAAGGTATGGACTACATACCACTTTGCCTCTTCCATTCTGATTCCTCTCTTACCTGATAAACTCAACTACATACTGACACGCAATATCAAAGAACCTGATAAACACGCTGAGTATAACAGAAACTACCAGCACTGCAATTGTCTGATTCTTTAATGATTCTTTGCTCGGCCAGATGATCTTACGAAACTCAGCCTTTACACCCTTCCAAAACGCAACAATGCGACTCCATATGGATGGCTTAGACTTTTTCTTAGTCTTGGCTGGTTTCTTCGACTTGGTTTCTGCCTTCTTTCCTGTTTCTTCCATAATCAACTACTCCTTACCGGGGACCAATTACTTGGTTTCCTTATGTAATGTATGCTTCTTACAGAATCTGCAGTACTTCTTTGTCTCCATTCTGTCTGGATGTGTCTTCTTATCTTTTGTCATGTTGTAATTACGCTGCTTGCAGTCCGTACATGCCAATGTGATCTTTACTCGCACAATCTCCACCTCCATCGTAATAAATTAGCAAACTTTCGGTCTTTAGAGCATAAAAAAAAGACCTGCGCCTTCCAAACGCTAGAGTAGTATAGCATAAGTGAATAACTTCGTCAAGAACTTTTTTAAAAAAAGCAAAAAAAGCACCGGAAAATCACTTTTCCAATGCTCAAGCTATCTACTTCAATGTACCTTCAAAACTGCACACAAACATTTCATCTCAAACCTTTTTCTACCTTTTTCCTACCCTGACCTTCTGGTCAAGCCCTCGACCGATTAGTAG
>CAVCPW010000066.1:0-3887 GCA_963604075.1 Anaerovoracaceae bacterium
AACCGTACAAGCTGTAAAAAAACAGAACTGGGATCAAAAGTTTTTGACCACACAGTTGCCTGTTGTCGTTGTCTTTCCCACGCCGCCTTTCTGATTCGCAATCGCAATCACACGACACTGATTTTTCGTTATACCCATGATCAATTCTCCTTTACGTCTCTATTGCTCTGTAGTTTTTTTATATTTTTCTTTCTGATTTCCATATAACATCTGTAATACCTTGTCGTTCCCTTGTTGGTATACAGATCCGAGGCTTCCAAAACTTTGACCTGAAGATGGTTCTTCATAAGCTTTTGGAACCACTCAATATCCCCTTTTGTTCCCATTAACCTTATTTTTAACACTTAGTCTGATCCTCCTAATAAATCGTACAGTTTACGATCATAGGATGCATACTCAGGATAGCGGAGCTGAATTGCCTGCCAGAAGAATGGTTCATATGAACAGCAAAATAATTCTTCTGCCGTATACTGCCTGCATTCCCACAGCTGTCCTTCCATATCATCCTCATCTATACTCGGTGTACCATTGCAATACGGGTTGAACGCCATTCTGACCACTTTCATGCTTCCACTGGTCTGCCACCCATCCTGCAAACACTTCGGTTTAACGCATCCTGTTTTAAAGTCGTAAATGCTGTCAATGTGCTTTCTTGTATCGTTGCTGATACCAAGGCAATAACAAAGTGCCTTATAGTACTCATCCTGATACGGTGCTTCTTTCAATTTTTCGTAATAGAATTTCTCATGGGCTTCACTGGCAAATATAATGCCTTCTTTTAACCGACTTGCCCCTAACGCTGTACTGTTCATACCTGATTTCCTCTCTGTTTTTTGACCATAACACAAAAAAGGACATTATCCTGAAATTTCTTTCAAGAAAATGTCCTTGTAGTACACCTATAAAGCGTTCTTCAAATACAACAAATATATTATTACTTATTATTACATATTATACAACAAAAATTTGTTGTAGTATACAACATTTTTTCTACTAACTACCCCATAATCTTTAGTACAGCTTTGCGCCTGCTGGGATGTGATTGTCCACCATGATCAGGTGAAGCTCTTCATCCTCAGAATCCTTCAGGTTGTTTACCGCGGACAGTAACATACCGCAAGACTCGATGCCCATCATCTTTCTCGGTGGAAGATTTGTGATAGCGATAAGAGTCTTTCCAACCAGTTCTTCAGGCTCATAATAAGCGTGAATACCGCTTAAAATGGTACGATCTGTGCCAGTTCCATCATCCAGAGTGAACTGTAACAGCTTCTTGGACTTCGGAACAGCAACGCACTCCTTAACCTTTACAGCGCGGAAATCGGACTTAGAGAAGGTCTCGAAATCAACTGCTTCCTCGAACAGTGGCTCGATCTTTACGTTGGAGAAATCAATCTTCTCATCCGCCTTTGGAGCCTCTTCGCTCTTTGCCTCAGCTGGCTTTGCAGCCTTCTTGTCGGAGTCGAGGGACTTCATCGTCGGGAATCTTTCTGAATTCCCTTCGTAACGCTTCATGGTGCTTCGCAGAAGCATTTTCTATGAAACACCTCCGCTTTACCATGCTTCGTGATACTTCACCATCAACGAATATTTGATGTCAATTTGTTGTCCTTTTCAAAATTTTGATGTCAGGCAATATGCTTGCAAAGCCCTTCTCAAAATACATCCATCGTAGCAGCTAATCGCTCGAATGATTCCTGTTTTTTCTCCTCGGTCGCCTCGGCATAGATGTCCATGGTTGTCTGGATATCCTTGTGCCCCATGATCGACTGGATGACCTTCAGGTTGGTCTCTTTTTCGCAAAGTCTCGTACAAAATGTGTGCCGCAGATGATGTGCCGAGAAGTCCGGCAGCATAACTGCTTCCCGATGCTCCTTTTTCGCATTGATCTCTTCTGTAGCATTGTAATCAGAGATGATACGCTTGATCGCACGATTCACCGACTGCGGATTCGGAACATTTCCGAAGCGATTGCTGAATACAAATCCGCTCATGCCGTCGATGCTTACCTCATTCCAGCCGTTTTCCTTCTGCTCCTCCCAGAGCATCTCAAATGCGTCCTTGACGGAATCTAACATTGGAATTGTTCGGATACCGGCCTCGGTTTTCGGCTTGGAAATATGCTGCTCGGAGCTTCGATTGTCACCTGTCGGGTAATATACCAGGTTATGATTGATGCTGATGGAGCGTTTCTCATAATCCAAGTCTTCCCAGCGGAGTCCTAATGCTTCACCGATTCGGCAGCCTGTTCCAAGCAATATCGTAAACAGAGCCCACCAATGATAATAGATTGGATGGTTGGCAATATACTCCATAAATGCCCGCTGCTGGGTCAGGGTCAGCGCATGACGAACACCTGCCGCCTTTCCTGTGCTTTTCTTCACCTCTGCCATCACACCATCTGTTGGGTTCTTTCGGATGATATCATCCCGAACTGCCAACTGAAAGGTCGGATGCAGCAACGTGTGGATGCTTTCCAGGGTATTGATCTGGAGTCCCTGCTTATCCAGCAGGTAGTTGTAAAATTGAAGCACATCAGAATACTTGATATCTGCGATCAGCTTGTTTCCAAATGTGTCACGGATAAAGCGGTCGTACATATACAAGTAATTACTTCTGGTAGTTGCCCGAAGATTGGTCTTCAAACTCATATAGCGGTCGAATACAAGATTTACTGTAGCTTTTCCGGCCACATAGATATCCAGACCGTCCATCTGGTCTTTCGCAAGCTGTGCTTCTCGCTCACGCAGTGTTACAAGATCCTTTGCATAAATAAACTTGCGCCGTCCAAGCGGATCCGTGTAGGAATACGAATACCGTTTGTCGGATGCCCGCTGCATTTCTCCTTTTCTCAGGATTCTGCCCCGCAGGTCTTTTCTTGTCTGTGCCATATAAAATCCTCCTTCTGATAAGAAGAAGGGCTTCATATCATTCAGGTCTGGACAATAATTTTTCCAGTCCCTGCAAGACAACTTCTGTTACAGTCAAATGATGTTGTACGGCATAATTACAGATGCGCTCGTATAAGGAATCCTCTACCCGGATACTCAGTGTTTTCTTCTTCGGATTCTCCGACTTCGGTCTTCCCATCTTTGCCATAACTGCTCTCATACCTCCACTTCAACAGTATACTTATTGTGTGACAGAAAGTCAAGTTACAAAAGCCCTTCTCTGAAAATGTTTTTATAAACAAAAGTTCACATTCTGTTCATTGACAGTCCGTCCTTGATTTGCTATTATAATCTCAACAGCTCCCCCAGGCCTCTGCGCTCTGCGCATGCACACTTGGGGGCGTTTTGTGTATAAGGAGATTTTTATGGCAGGCAAGGACTTCAAAACAATTGACGAACAAATTGAAATTCTACGGTCTCGCGGTCTCGCAATTGAGGACGAGACAGAAGCAAAAGATTTTCTACTTCGGAACAACTACTATCGTGTCAGCGGTTATTCTCTGACGCTCCGCAAGAATGATGTTTTTGCAAAATCTGCTACATTCCGGAATATTGAAGATATCTACCACTTTGACCACGAGTTCCGCCATATCATCCTGCATCACATTGAAACCATCGAGGTACAGATGAAATCCATCTACGCCTATGAGTTCACCAAGGCATACGGACCTCTTGGCTATCTGGATTCCAAAAACTTCACCAATCCGGCAAAGCATAAGGAAATCATTGATAAAGCCAACCAGCAAAAGAAGCAGCGATTAGCTCATGAAGCCTATCTGAAGCATTTTGTTAATGATCTGCACCAGGAGATTCCGCTCTGGGCATACGTTGACCTGCTGACGATATCCGATATTTCTTTTCTGTATGCTATTTCTGAGCGATCACTTAAAGCGACCATTGCCCGGCATTTTGATCTTACCATGAATCGTGGCCCGG
>CAVCPW010000067.1:0-3076 GCA_963604075.1 Anaerovoracaceae bacterium
ATACATATCATGCTGAAATTTCTCAATAATATCAAGCGCATTTGCCGCATCCTCTTTTGTTAACGGTTCAAGCGGATAGAGACCTTCGCGGTACTTACTCAATCCGACCGGAACGACTGACATACTCTGCATCTGTGGATACAGCCCTGCCAGGTCACGAATGGAGCGCTCTAATTCGGCACCATCATTTACGCCCTTGCACAGAACAATCTGACCATTCATTTCAATATCCGCATCACGCAGACGAATTAAGGTATCCATAATCTTTCCGGCAAAACGGTTATGAAGCATTTTCACACGAAGCTCTGGATTTGTTGTCTGAACAGAAATATTGATTGGTGACAGATGATATTTAATGATTCGCGAAAGATCATGCTCTTTCATATTTGTCAATGTAATATAATTACCCTGAAGGAAGGACAGTCTCGCATCATCATCCTTAAAATAAAGTGTCTCACGCATCCCCGGCGGCATCTGATCGATAAAACAGAAAATGCACTTGTTGGTACAGGAACGGTAATCAGACATCAAACCACTCTCGAACTCGATGCCAAGATCCTCATAGAAGTCCTTGTCAAACTCCCATTCCACTTCTGTGCCATCCTTTTTCTGGACAACCATGTCAATTTCTTCATTCTGAATATAAAAACGGTAATCAAGGACATCCTCAATATCCTCACCGTTGATCTGTAGGATCTTATCGCCCGGCTCTAACTCCAATTCCTCTGCAATCGAGCCCGGCGCCACCGATTTGATCTGATGGGCATGTTTCATAAAATTAACCTCCCGGCCCATAGGCCTGTATCTGTACGGTAAGTCAACTGAAAAACAGCTGATTTCCCCACATTTTATTATCATACCAAAATTCAAAAAATCCTACAAGTGGTTTTCTAAAAAAGAAGAGCGCTGATTCATATTGAATCAGACACTCCTCTAGTCAATGATATTCGTAATCCGCTTCGCTACTTGCACTTTTATAAATCTTGATAGCTCTTATTTTAATGTTATTTTCCAAATTTTCTGAGCGAATGAGATTATTATATTTCGTTAACTTTGATTTTTTCAGATTCTCTGAAACTTAGTTGCATATACCGGGAAGGTATCTGTACCCTTGATTTCTTTGTTTGGAGAAATGGTCACGTTCTTATCAGTAATAACATACTCAAGGCTAGAGCCTTCACCAACTACGGTGTCCTGCATCAGCACACAATTCTTTACCTTTGCACCCTTTGCAATCTTTACGCCTCTAAAGAGGATACAGTTCTCAACCTCACCTTCGATGATACAACCATCTGCTGCCATAACATTCTTTGCCTTGGAGCCATTGATGTAGCGAGTTGGGTTATCATCACGAATCTTCGTATAGATCGGATTCGGTGCGAACAATGCATCAAGATTTTCGTCCTCAAGTAGCTTCATGTTCTCATCAAAATAGCTCTTCATATCGGTAATTCTTGCTAAATAGCCATCGAAGCGATATGCTTTTACCTTCATCTTATCGAGTCTCTGAGCCAGAATATCACGCTCAAAGTAAACATAGCCGCGAACAAAAGCGGTATGAATCATGTCGATTAACAGCTCTCTCTTTAAAATGTAGATATTCATAGAAAGATTCTGTATACCAGACTTCTCAGAATTGATATAAATCTTCTTTACATTGCCATCCTCGATTGCTAATGTATAGAAGAAATCATTCTTCATAACGGCCGGATTTTTGAAACTCTCTGCGAGTTCCTCTTCTTTATAGGCTACTGTCACATCTGCGCCACTCTCAATATGAGCATTCAACATTGCACTAAAATCAAAATTTACTGCAATGTTGGCATCGGACATAACAACATATTCTTCCTTCTGGTCACGCAAAAAGCCAAGAATACTTGCGAGTGCCTCAACACGTCCATTATACATCTTTACGGTTTTCTCAGCATATGGCGGAATGATATTTAAACCACCATTCTTACGGCTTAAATCCCATTCACGACCAGAGCCAAGATGATCCATTAAAGAATGGTAATTACTGCGAACCAACACGGAAATATTATCAATTCCGCCACTTGCCATACTCGACAGAATAAAGTCGATCATACGATAACGTCCTGCAAAGGGAATGGAAGCCATCAAACGCTCCGTTACCAGTTCCGGAACCATATTATCATAACTGTTCGGGAAGATAATTCCCAGCGCATTTACATTTGATTTTATCATCGTTCTTCACCACCCTTTACATTCTCACTGACCATTGCGTTTGGACCAATCTTTGCACCATCGCCAATGTAGACACCTGCGCCGATTGTTGCAACGCCTTTACCGCCCTCTGAAAGAGCCTCACCCACAACTGCATTCTCGCCTACTACAACGTTTTCTGCGATGATACAATGTCTTACCTGTGCGCCTGCTTTAATAACAGTGCCGCCCATAACAACTGCGTCCTCAACAACCGCACCCGGCTCTACCTGAACGCCTGCAAAAAGGATGGAGTGCTTAACAGTACCATGGATACGACATCCATCAGTAATCATAGAATTCTCAACCACTGCATCTGCACCGATACGGTGTCCGGTCATTCCACTGTTACGGCTGTAGATTTTCCAATTTTCATCAAACAAGTTAATACCACTGTGCTCTGGATCCAGAACCTCCATATTTGCTTCCCACAGTGAGGAAATAGTTCCGACATCCTTCCAATATCCATCAAAACGGTATGCATACATCTTGCGACCGTCGCGAAGCAGGTTAGGGATAATGTTATTTCCGAAGTCATTCTGAGAGTTCGGATCTGCCTCGTCCTCAACCAGATACTTCTTTAAGATATCCCAGTTGAAAATATAAATACCCATAGAAGCCAGATTTGACTTTGGATTCTTTGGCTTCTCCTGGAACTCAGTAATACGGCTATCATCGTCTGCTACCATAAGACCGAAACGAGATGCCTCATCCCACGGAACTTCCATAACAGCCACGCTGAACTCTGCTCCCTTTTCCTTGTGGAAACGCAGGAAGTCGCTGTAGTCCTGCTTGCAGATCTGATCACCAGAAAGGATGATTACATACTGCGGATTATAACGCTCAATAAAGG
>CAVCPW010000068.1:0-15670 GCA_963604075.1 Anaerovoracaceae bacterium
CCAGGTATTCCTATATAGAGAAGATTGTGAAGGCCGGCTGCTGCGACCATTGCAGCGCGTTTCATTCGCTCCTGCCCGTACAAATCAGAAAAGTCAAGCGCGGCTTTTGTGATACTTTCGCTGTCTTTTCTGTCATCATCGCTAATCAGCTGTCTTTTCTCTTCAAATCGATCCGAATTATTAAGTAACGTCACGATTTCAGAAAGACTTCTTACACCGTAGACCGCTGTTTCCTCCAGATATGCCGCCTCTTTTGCATTCTCCTGCGGTACTACTGCTTTTACTATTCCGGCATTACAGCCACATTCAGCGAGGACAAGTGTACCATTTACCGGGCGCACACTTCCATCCAGCCCGAGCTCTCCTATAAAGATCTTATCCTTTAATTCGTCTGCACGTACAAAACCTGCTGCGGCAAGCACAGCAATTGCAATAGGCAAATCAAAATAGTTTCCCTGTTTTCTTAAATCTGCAGGTGATAAATTGACTGTAATGTGGCTTGGAGGCAGTCGAAAGCCTGAGTTTTTGAGTGCGGTGCGCACTCGCTCTCTCGCTTCTTTTACCTCCGCCCCAAGATAGCCGACCATATCAAACATCGGAAGTCCGTCGCTGATATCCGCCTCTACACATACTAAAATCCCTTCGATTCCGTTTGTTGTTCCTGTATACACTTTTGCAACCATAGTTTATCCTTTCTGATTTACAGTATTTTGCGGCCGTTCTAAGTCCTGTAAAATTGCTTTTTTTAATACAAACTTACATGTCAATGATACCCGCAATCCGCTTCGCTACTTGCTCATATAAACAAAATCTCAATCCCTACTATTTTATTTAAACGCAAAAAGACAATCTGCCCTATTTTTTTGGGGGCAAATTGTCTTATCGAAAGGTATCTTATCTATTTTTCTTTTGTATGGTCTCGAAACTGTTTTAATACGTTTTCCGTTTCTTTTGTTTTTTCTTTTCGTGATTACTCCTGTTCACAGTGATCTTCGATCCTGTTTAAAATATCATGCTGAACCTGTTTTCTATCTGTCTCGTGAAGAATCTCATGACGCATTCCCGGATAGAGCTTCATGGAAACATCTCGAATGCCTGCTCTTCTGTAGCAATCACATACACGCCGTACTCCCTTTCCAAATTCACCGATTGCATCGTCTTCGCCAGACAATAGCAAAATTGGAAGCTTCTTTGGAATCTTTGCAATTCCCTTATTTTTCGCAAGCTTCATCAAAATCTTGAAGAAGTCCAGATAAGCACTTACAGTAAACTGAAAACCACAGTATTCATCATTATAATAACGGTCGACTTCTTCCTGATTGCTATTTAGCCAGCTAGTACACTCCTTTTCAAAGAAATAGTGATCATTGCTATCAAGCATCAGATAATTGACAAGACTGCTGCGGTAGAAATCCCCCCGAAGTACACGTAAAAACCTCGCTACGCTAAGTCCAAATGCCACCTTTAGCATTCCCGGGGCTCCTGTTCCCATCAAAATCGCGCCATCGATCTTGGAACCATACTGGGTCAGATATTGTCTTGACACAAAAGAACCCATACTATGACCAAGCAAGATGATATGACTGCCTGGATATTGCTTACGAATATAAGATGTCACTCGCGCAACATCTGCGATAAGGCAGCGATCTCCATTTTTCTTGGTAAAAAAGCCAAACTGTGAACTGGTCGGTGCACTTTTTCCATGGCCGAGTGTATCATGACCAATCGCGCCGATACCGTGATCATTTAGATAATGTGCCAGTTCTTCATAACGCCCCATATGCTCCACCATACCATGCGTCATCTGCACAATCACACCCGGTCTTGGCTGATCCTTTGGCATCCAGATATACAGATGCAGGCGGTCTCTTCTGCTGCTTGAATCAATATACTTTTCTTTCATATTCTGCCTGTGCCTTTCTATAACATACGCCGCGCTTAAGTGTTTCGTGCTTTTTCACATTTGCAGATTCGATATTCTATTGGTGAACTACTCGATCATTGAATGTCCGAGATTACACAGTTACCGGAATCTCTTTTTCGGCTTCTTCTTTAAATTCCATGATCTGCTCCGGTGCTGCCTGTGGCAGATCCGCCACAGAGGACACGCCAAAGCAGCGCAAAAATTCCTCTGTTGTTGCAAATAAGACAGGTCTGCCCGGTGCATCAAGTCTTCCGATTTCTTCAATCAAATCGTAATCTAGTAGCTTGGCAATCGCATGATCCGACTTCACACCACGAATGCGCTCAATCTCGCCTCTGGTAACTGGCTGCTTATATGCTACAATTGATAACGTCTCCAAAACAGAATCGCTAAGTACCTGCTTCTGCGGGCGAGACGCAATGCGAATCAGGTATTCATAATACTGTGGTTTGGTACAAAGCTGCACATGTGTTTCCAAAAAGACAAGCTGAATGCCTCTGTCTTTTTTGCTATATTCTGTTGCCATGCCATCAAGCACCTGTCGCATCTCTTCTTCGGTAAGTTTCAACGCCTCTGCTAGCGCTTTTATCTCAACGCTTTTTCCCATCGTGAATAAAATACTCTCCACAATCGGATAATAGTCGTAGTTTTCCATAAATCTAATTACTCCTGTTTTCTATACACATATATAGTTCGAATACGATTGTATCATAAGAAAAGCAAACATAAGTATCATTTAATCAATTTTCTTGATACTTAATCGTACTGCTCCATATCCTCTCTCGTGATCGTTGTCGTGCAGGTTTCATTCCAATCCAAATGAATATCCTTAAATGTTCCCTCCTGCTGTACAGTCAGTCGTCCGATCTTAATCAATTCCAGACAAGCTAAAAATGTAACAACAACATCTGCTTTTGTGTACTGCCTTTGAAGTAGTCCACGGAAGGAAAAATGTCTTTTTTGCTCGGCATATTCATACACAAATGCAAGCTTTTGTGACAGACGTACCGGATCCTTTTCGATATTTCCAAACTTGCTTCGCACCGGGTCGATCTTGTCGACTTGACGGCGCGTTACCATACGATAAATTTCCTGAAGGCGCTCCAGTGTCACACGGCTAAGCATCTCCTGCACATCGACCGGCGGCTCATATTTTGCTACTTCATCGGGGATCGTAGGATCCTTGTAGAGCATACGGGACGCCAAAAGCTGTCTGCTTTTTAGCTCCTCACCCAAACTTCTATATGTTTTATATTCAACCAGACGAGTCACCAGTTCTTCTCTCGGGTCAATCTCGTCACCGTTTTCATCCTTCTCAGCCGGGAGCAGCAATCTAGACTTGATATCCAGAAGTGTCGCTGTCATGACAAGAAAATCACTTACAATGTCCAGATCCTCTTCCTCCATGGCGTTGACATACTCCATATACTGATTTGTAATTTCAAAAATCGGAATATCGTATATGCTGACTTTATTTTTTTCAATCAAATGAAGGAGCAGATCAAGCGGCCCCTCAAATTTTTCCAGTTTGTATGATAACATCCGACACTCCTCTTTCTTGTTGATAGACCATTTCAGTATAACATAACGCAGCTTGAAATTCAATGTATTTACAAGGTTTTCTTGTGCCACGTCAGTACAACAACCTGTGGCAAATTATTGAGGCGCACATTGATACTGTGCGTTCCAAGTCCGCCGCTGACGATAATCTGTGTATTTTCTTCAGTGACACTGCCTCTTGCAAGCGGTGTAAAAAATTGCAGCTGTGGCGTCATGACACCGCCAAGACCCGGAATACGTATGGTTCCGCCGTGAAAATGACCACTCAGCACCAGATCCGCGCCCCAGGCAGCATATGTTTTTGCAAAGGTCGGAGTGTGAGCAAGCAAAAGCTCAAAGTCTGCAGGGGAGGCTTTTCCAATCTTGTGATTTATATAGCCAGCCGACAGCGTTGGAATTCTGCCCTTTCGATAGCACTCACGCGGAATGGTAATTCCACTGATATGCATCGAAGTACCATCCTTTGTAATCGTAGCACTTTTATTAACAAGAATCTTCATCCCACTGTTTTTGAGTACTTCGCGATACATTTTCCACCAGCCAGAATATGTCTGCTGTTCTTCCTTCATGCGCTGCTCATGATTGCCAAATGCATAATAAACCGGATATTTTAAGACAAGCTGATGATACAATCGTGCAAGCGGTGCAAAATCAGGCCTTACCCACTCCTTTACTACCAGCATATCTCCGCCAATCAAGATAATGTCTGGCCGTTCATTATCAATCGCTGCAAGCAACTCTTCATTCTCTCGTCCGAAGCTGTTGTCATGCAAATCCGACAAAAAAACGGCCTTAAAACCATTCCATGCCAAACCAAGCTTTTCTGTTGTGATGTCGTATCGCACGACATCCAAATGAGTTCGTTCATATTCAGAGCGTGCCAGTGCAGCTGCACCTGTCAGCGCAGTCGCTGTACCCGCTTTAATCCATTTATTCATTCATTTTTCCTTTCGCATGTTTCTGAATAGTTACGTCTATTTTAATTCAAATATATCAAAAAGTATACCTTGATTTTTGTATTTCCTGTTTCTTCTTTGACTTATCGCTACATGATGCCGCCTGCTTCCACTTTTCGTTTTCTTGTTACTATAGTATATTCGAAACGAGAATCTTTGTTCTTGACATTACTAATCTTCCTATTTATAATTCTGATTATGAAAGTTTACTATAGCGATTCAATCGAATACTGCAATCCAGTGGTGATTGGAAACATTATTTTGAAAATCGTCATAAACTTTCGATTATGAATTGCACTATTAGAAAAGAGGATTTACTATGAGCTTCAATTTTGTGAAAAAGCTTCCTACTCCTGCAGAGATCCGCGAACAGTATCCGGTATCTGAGACCATTATTAAGGCAAAGGCCGAACGTGATGAAATGATTCGCAAGGTCTTTACCGGCGAGAGTGACAAATTTCTTGTCATCATCGGACCATGCTCCGCTGACAATGAGGAAGCTGTTTTAGATTATGTTCACCGTCTGGCACGTGTTCAAGAGAAGGTTTCCGATAAGCTGATCCTGATTCCACGTATCTACACCAACAAGCCGCGTACCACTGGCGAGGGATATAAGGGCATGGTTCACCAGCCGGACCCGGAGAAAAAGCCTGATATGTTAGCTGGAATTCTTGCTATCCGTCATATGCATATGCGTGCCATTGATGAGACGGGTCTGACTGCTGCCGATGAGATGCTGTACCCTGAGAACTGGCGTTACCTGTCTGATATTCTTTCCTACGTTGCTGTCGGCGCACGTTCTGTTGAGAACCAGCAGCATCGTTTGACTGTAAGTGGAATCGATATTCCGGCTGGTATGAAGAATCCGACAAGTGGTGATATCTCTGTTATGCTGAATTCAGTTGTTGCTGCACAGCACGGACACGACTTTATCTTCCGCGGCTGGGAAGTTCAGACCGATGGAAATCCGCTGACTCACACCATCCTGCGTGGTGCTGTTGACAAATACGGAAAGACTATCCCTAACTATCACTATGAGGATCTGTACCGTCTGTACGAAATGTATCAGGAAAGAAAGCTTCTAAATCCGGCCTGCATCGTAGATGCAAACCATTCCAATTCTGGAAAGAAGCATATGGAGCAGATTCGTATCGTGAAAGAAGTTATGAACAGCCGTGCTCACTCCACAGAGATTGAACATCTGGTAAAGGGTGTCATGATTGAGAGCTATATTGAAGCTGGCAATCAAAAGATTGGCGAGCATATCTATGGAAAGTCCATCACAGATCCGTGTCTGGACTGGGACAGCTCTGAGAAGCTGATCTACACGATTGCAGAACGCGTATAATACACCCTAAAGATACATATAATTCCATTATTTTTACTTGTTTTTTATGGATTTGGCAAAAAAGGCTGCAAGAGAACCATCACGGGACTCTCATACCGCTCGAAAGAGTATTTTTAGAAAACATAGTGAAAAGACTGCAAAAGAGCCAGGTGGCATATCACATCGCCACCCAGCTCTTTTTTCTTATCCCTTATGTGTCCGAAGCGAATTCAAGCGACGCCTCCAGCCGGCTGCTCCGATTCCACCGCGCTGCTCTACCTGTGCAACATGGCGCTCAGCCTCCTCGCGGAAACGACGTTCCTTTGCATACTTGTCTACGTTTAATACGACTCCCAGCTCTGCTAACAAAAACACAACTGAGGTTCCACCCGCACTGAAGAACGGGAGTGTAACACCTGTTGTTGGAATTATGCTTGTAACGACCATTATATTAATTAACAGCTGCATTGCAATCTGTGTAAAAACACCGATTGCCAGAATCTTTCCATCGATGTCCCATGCATTCTGTGCAATCTTGTAAATGCGATACAACAGATAGCCAAACAACGACATCATGACGATGACTCCAAACACACCAAGTTCCTCACAGATAATTGCAAAAATAAAATCATTATACGAATACGACAGCTTAAATTTGATTAAGCTCTGGCCAAGACCTTTGCCCCAGAAACCACCTGCGCCGATCGCGTAGCGCGCCTGCATTGCCTGAAGTCCCTCCGTTGCTGCATACTCTTCTGGATGCAGCCATGCACGGATACGCACAAATCTGAAATTTTCTGAACCCTGATGCAACAACAGATAAATTGTAATACCAATCGCTGCAATTACAACTACTGCCGCAATAGCAATAAAATACCAGTAGATATCTGGCTTCTTTACACTAGACAAAATAATAACACCGCAAATACCGAACAATACGATAACGGTACTTAAGTTATTTGAAAAAGCAAACAACAGCCCCAGCAGAGCAGCGGACAACACGATTGCTGCTAGCTGCTGCTTCCACGTTCGAAGCCCCACATAACTCACATAATAGGCAAAAAATATGATGACAGCTGCTTTGATTGGCTCTGCTGCCTGAAAACTAAACGGGCCAAGGTAAATCCATCTGGTTGCACCAAGCTCACTGTGCGCTAGCGGAGTCTTTAATGCTGCGATCACACCAAATGCAAAGAACAGCCATAGCCAGCCATAGCCAAACCGCACGACGCGGTGATAATTAACATAGGAGGCCACCAACATAATGCCAAAGCCAAATATTACATTTTTAAGCTGGTTCATCATGAAATAATTTGAATTTTTTGTAATTGTATTGTTGTAGCTTGCGCTGTATACCATGATGATTCCGTATATATTCAGAAAAATAATCGTAAAAAACAGATTGTGATCAAGCGGTCCCCATATAAAGCTTGCTTTTGTATACTCTTTCATACGACGGCCAAGAGGCACTTTCTTTTTTTTCATATAATTTATTAACCTTTCATTCTATCATTCAGCTGCCCACCGCTACAGACACACCAAATCATCCTACTATTTTTCTTTCTTGACTAACGATGCCGCCGGAAGCTGCACCACAAAGATGCTTCCCTCACCCAGATGACTCTCCACACTGACACATCCGCCGTAAAACTCAATGACGTGCTTTACAATAGATAGACCAAGACCGGTACCGGCGACACGTTTGCTGTGCCCCTTATCGACACGGTAAAAACGTTCAAAAATGCGTTTTTGGTCTTCCTTTGCAATGCCGATTCCGCTATCTTCGACACGAATCATAAGTCCAGTACTGTCCATCATGACATCCGTCTTGACGAAGCCGCCCGGTCGGTTATATTTGATTGCATTACTCATCAGATTAGTCATGATTCCCTGCAAATGGCTCGGATCCATATAAACCACATCGCTGCAGCAGTGAACCTCAAGGGAGACATGATTTTCATTGGATAACGGCTGGAGTGTTTTCTGAACTTCCTTTGCGACGCTCTCAACGCTTATCATCTCCTTCGTCGGCATAAGCTCTTTGCTCTCCAGTCTGGAAATCATTAAAATATCATTGATCAGGCTAGTCATCTCCTCCACTTCAGAGTGAATTCGCCCCAAAAACTCCTTTTGCATCTGGGCATCTGATGCCATGCCGCTCTGAAGCAATTCCGCATAACCGCGAATTGCTGTTAGCGGTGTCTTTAATTCATGTGAGGCATTGCTGAAAAATTCCTGACGAATCGTCTTTTCCTTCTCAAGCTTTCGTATATACTTCTGTACACTCCTCGACATATCTGTTGTCGTACGTGCAATAATATTTAATTCATCATACTGATACTCTGGGAAATTAAAATCAATCTTTTCATCGTAAATTTCCTCAAGCTTTCCGGAAATCTCAAGCAGTGGCTTCGTCACGGAATTTGCAAACTTGTTTGTCAGTACACCAGCAACAGAAAGTGCTAGCACAAAGCTAAGTACAATTGACGGAATCATCATGCTCATCAGATCGACAAGAACTTCATGGCGAATAGACAATCGAATAACCTTTTGCTGGGTCGACGAACAATATGCCACGTACAGCATACTGCCATGAATTGTACTAGAATTTCGAATCTGTGTTCCGAATCCATTTTTTAATGCCTCCTTGACCTCTTTCCGGTCGGCATGGTTCTCCATAGTCTCCGGATTATCGGTCTCAGAGTCAGCCAGCACGCTTCCATCCTGGTCGATCAATGTAATACGATACTCATCATTCATCTGACTGCTAAGTGCAATCACCTGTGATTCTAAATCATCATTCTCCCAGTCAATCATAGAATCCAGCAGCAACAGGACAGGTTTCATATCCTCCATAACTCGCCTGCTCGCCAAGCGATAATAGGACATACTGATGACAATGCTGCAGATTGCCATCGCCATAATCAATACAACAATAAAACGCTTTACTATCGCCCGCTTCATATAAAGTGCCTCTTTTCTGTCTTTTTCGGTTTCTATTTCACATTTTCTGATTTCATGTTTTCAGTTTGCTACTTCAGTTCGTTCCTGTTTTATTTTGAGCTGGCTTATTGGTTTTCGAGTGCCTCATCTTCCTTCTGTGCAGCTTCACTTCGATCAACAGAAACGGCATTGATTGCTTCCTTCATGATTGCCTGCACCTCTTCCTCGCTCATCTGCATCTTCTGGGCAATTTCAGAAAGCTTTGGCTCGCGGCCGAGTTCCTCTGCCAGCTTTGTCATAACGACATTTAAGACATTAACCGAAGACGTCATTTTCTCGGCTGTCTGCTCGCTTTGCTTTTGCGCATCAATAACATTTTGCATTGCCATATGAACGGCGCGCTCACGAAGCTGCTCAAAATATGCTGCCGGATCATTGCCTGTAACCGTGTGCGCTGCGTAGTTTTTCAGCACCAGTACCAGTGCCATATTTCCTTCTTGAACCAGATCAGAAATCTCAACATCCTTTCCGGTATAATTTGCAGCTTCACGTACTACATACGCAAGGCTTCCCTCTGCCAAACGCTTTACTGCCGCTTCATTTGGGAGGCTCTTTAGTAAAGACTCGATTTCATCCTTCGTACATTCTGGAATCGCGCTTAATTCATCCAGATACATCTGATAAAACTGATTTTCCATAATTCGATTACTTACCTTTCATAATTCGGTTGCTTCTACCACTAAGTGAACTACCCATCACCTAAAGGTAGTGGGTTTTGCGCTCTAACTTATAAAAGCAACATTCAATTCCGAACCTTTTTTGCATCTCTTCATCAAGCATGCAAACGTTTAATCAACTTGAATACTGTAGAATGCTCCATCACAAGCGGATCATTGTGTGCAAAGAATATCACTCCGTCCGTTGGCGCCAGAATTTCCTCTCTCACATCGCCTTCAAGCGGATCAATAATCTGTGCCAGCACATCACCTACATGTGCCTCCTCACCTGCATTTTTGCGACGAAGGAAAATACCAGGGACATCCGAGATGACGCTTACAAGCTCTTCCTCACGAATGGTAGTGGAAATAAAACCGCCATGGCAGTTATATCGTAAAATTCCCATGCGATTTAAAAAGCGAAGAATCGCTGATACTGCCTGTTTTGCGCTCTGCTCATCGATACTGTCTGTCTTATTCGTGTAGACAGAAAATGCATTGCTCTCCCATACCTGCCAGTTATAATTTAATGTTGTCGTATCAATTGGGCGCGGCTTTCGGATAACTACATAAGGAAGACCAAACAAATTTGCAAGGCTGGCATTTTGATAACCAGTCTCCATCATACGCACATGCGCCACAAAATCACCCGGTATATAAAAGCTGGCAAGCTGAATGCCATGCTCGTAACCCTTCACTGCCTCGAACAGACCCGCTGCAATGCGCTGTGTGGTCTCACCTAAATTGTAGCCTGGAAACATACGATTGATATCTGTATTGTCCGCCGGCCAAAAACGTTTTCCAACATTCATTGAATAATGATTGACTGACGGAATCACAGTAATACGCTTTCCCGATACAATGGCTCCCTTTTTCTCAAGCTCCTCCAAACGCTGCACAAGCTGAGAACAGATATAAAGCTGCTGCACTTCATTTCCACGGATTGCTCCGACGATGCATGCACTATTTTCCCCCTTTCCGAAATGATAACCATATATATGCATGTCCTGACGGTAAGGGGATTTAAATGTATATAACGATTCTTTAATCATTTTTTTCTACGCCTCCAAGAATTCTTGCCAAAAGTGATCCCTCTGATACAATCGGATGCTCTCGCAGTGTAAAGACCATACCATCCATAGGCGACTCAACTCTTTGACAAACGGTTCCGGAAATTGGCTCAAGCACCTCGCCGATGCATTCTCCCTTTTTGACACTGCCCCAGTGCTTTACACATGGCACAAAAATACCAGTGCTTTCCGCATTGATAAAACCAACGCAGCCATCTGTAGAGACAATCGGCTTCTTCACTGTCTCAATATGCGGACCATCCCAGATGCCAAGCTGTGCCATCAGATGGAAAATACCATCTGTCAGTTGATGGCAGAAGGATTCAGTGATGCGAAGTCCTACGCCCATTTCCACTACAAGTGTCGGTGTATTGCGCACATTTAAGCTATATGCAAGTGTTGATTCGAGTACCGTTGCTGCTGCATGGATCCAGATATAATCGACATTTAGCTCCTTCGCAAGCGGCAAAAGAGTGTCAACGGTCTGCTCATTGATACGTACCTGCGGAATCTCTCTTAAAAATACGTTGCTTGCGTGAATATCAATACAAACATCCGCACCTACGATATCTTCTATAATTTTTGATGCTGCATATTCTGCCATATGACCGTTCTCATTACCAGGAAAGATACGATTTAGATCCAAATCAAACATCGGAACTCCTCTTGTCAGGCAGTCCACTCCAAGAGGATTTGTTGCCGGATACACATCAACAATTCCCTTTAAGCACGATGGATTTTCGTTAATTCTTCTGACAATTTCGTAGCAGACATACTGTCCTTCCAGCTCATCTCCATGCGTTCCTGTAACGATACAGATACGCTTTTCATTCCCTGTCAGCACCTTCGGCGCCAGATGGTTCTTTCGTATTTCCATTGCCTCGTCCACCGCAAGGCCCACTGATACCACTTTTTCTATCATTATTTTTCCTTCTCACATTTTGCAGATACGATTCCTGACAAAAGCCTATTTGCAAACCATATGTTCCAAGGCTCTGAGTATTACAACATCACTCCTCACGAACTGTCACAAATACACGCTGACTCTGTGATGCCGCTCCCAGAAAAACACCTCTTTCCACTGGACAGTCTGCATAATCACGTCCATGCGCAAAGCAAATATAACGATCATCCACAAGACAACCATTTGCCGGGTCTACTCCAAACCACATATTGTCAACAGCCACCTCTACCCATGCGTGAGTGGCACCCTCTCCAAGCATCATTCCTGAAACATACCGTGCCGGATATCCCAAAAGCCTTACTATTGTCAAATAAATATGTGCATAATCCTGGCAAACACCCTTACCTTGCATAAATGCCTGTGATGCTGTTGTCTTCACATCAGTCGCACCCGGCACATATTTCATTGCCTTTGAAAGTGCCTGGTTTAAACGAATCAGTTCGTTTACGTCATTCGCTTTTCCTATCTGCTGCTGTGTTAAAAATTTTTTTATTGTGTTATCCGGCATCGTAAGCTCAGTCGGATAACGATATATGGCATCTCTGCCATCCAAATCCTGCACCGGGCGTTTTTTGTTATTTACAAACGCAATTCCCTCCACATCAAAAGAAAAGTACTGATGCGCCTCTTTGATGCAGCCAGTACCGATTGTGTTGCAGAAACCATCTCTATTATAGCGGATATTGCCGTTTGGCGCAACCCTGCAATTTACAGAAAACAACTGCTGCACCCCATCCGAAGATGGAATGCAGCGAAGTGTATAATATTGCTGCGTGACCGGCTGGTCAAACTGCAGCTGTGTATGAAAAGAAAACCGAAGCTTTCTCATATGATAAATAATCCCTCCAAACTGTTAATAGCATCTCGATATTCCTTCTGCCAATCTTCTGTTCCGAGGATTTCCGACAAGCGTATTTTTGCATTTTCATCTACAGCAAGTCTGCTTCTTTCCATACGATTTTTCAGCTTACTGTACTCTTTTTCAATCCTTGGATATGGCATTCTAAGTCTCAAATACAAATCGAGACGCTCCATGTAACGACCACATTTTAAAATGTTACGGCTCGTTTCATTCTCCACGCAGTCATCGGCACACCCCCAGAAGGCATACAGAAAATCAAGTACACGCTGGTAGCGATACAATGAAAAGCTGCCAGTCGCATATTCTTCAAAGCAGTTAATTGCCATCTGCAAATAGCCAAGTGTCTCACTGCCTATTTCTCCTCTAAGCACAATTCCGTTGTCATATGCCCGGTTCAGACTGTTTATAATTGAATTTCCATCAGAACTTTCATTGATGTAGCGTTCAATAAAGTCATCCTTCGACTGATAAATATCAGCAATTCCAATGCTCTCACAGTACTTTTTATATGCAGTCGGGTCTGCATCCAGCATATTATCGTAAACGCTGATGAACCCCTTTAATGTTGTAAATACGCGCTCGGTATAACGTCCGAGCCAATATAAATGATTTGCTTTCTCTACTGACACAATACCCATGTATCCTTAAATCCTCCTCCCTGAGATGAATTCACTACAAAAGAACCTTCATTTCTTGAAAAACGGGTCAGACCGCTCGGCCATACGCGTGTTTCTTTTCCACTCAATACAAATGCACGAAGATCAGCTTTTCTTGGCACCGGTTGATTGCCTTCCATAATCTCCAGATCCAAGAAGTCAATGACTTCCTGTGCAATAAAACGTCTCGGCTGTTCTTTGATCAGATTTTCCATCTTTTCAAGTCCTGCTGCATCCAGATCGCGTCCGAATACAACTCCATATCCACCTGCCTCTGATACATCCTTTACGACAAGCTTTTTCAAATTATCAAGGATATAATTGCGATCCTTTTCGTAAAATGCCAGGTATGTAGGTGCATTTTTCAGGATTGGTTCTTCTTTTAAATAATATTTTATCATATGTGGTACAAAATAGTAAATACCTTTATCGTCTGCAACACCATTTCCCGGTGCATTTAAAATGGCTACATTACCTGCACGGTAAGCATCCATAATATGCGGCACACCGATTACAGACTCCGGAAGGAACGTAAGCGGATCAAGATATTCGTCAGACAGACGGCGATAAACTGCGCCAACACGCTTGTTTTCACCCATGTAATCTTTATAATACAAAACCTGATCTTCCACAAACAGCTCCTGAGGCATCGCAAGCACGGCACCGCTTCGCTCTGCTAAGTATGAATGTTCAAAATATGCGGCATTGTAGCGGCCTGGTGTTAAGATAACGTTGATTCCACCCACATTTACATGATCCATGGTTTCCTTTAACAGCTGCGCATAATCACGGTTGTCCATGACATGTGTCCTGGCAAATGTAGTCGGACATGCACTTCTTGTAAGCTGTCTTGCAATCATCGGATAGGATGCTCCAGACGGTATTCGCAGATTATCCTCTAATATGTACCACGATTTGTCCTTTGCCTGAACAAGATCGATACCAGAAATATGGCTATAGATACCTCCTGGCGGCACGATACCCTCACACTGAGGCAGATAGCCCTTTGAGGAATATACAAAATCCTCCGGAATCACACCATCCTTTATGATCTGTTTTTTGCCATAAACATCATTTAAAAACAGATTTAATGCATCAACACGCTGACAAAGTCCCTGATTCAACACTTCAAACTCTTGTTTTGTGATCACGCGGGGAATCGCGTCGAACGGAAACAGCTGTTCTTTAAACTCACCATTCTTATAAATACCAAATTTTACTCCATATCTTGCCAGCAGACGATTGATTTCTTCTGTATGTTCTACCAATTCTCGGTACATGCCACCAACTCCTTTGCTTTTTTCTACAGTCCTTTTCTGCTTTAACACAAGAAAGCAAACGGACAAAGCAAAAAGCGCCCCGAAACTTCAGGGCGCCTTTACCTTATATCACAATATTTTAAACATGAAAACAGTTTCTGTCAAGTGTTTTTTTAATGCTGCACTATAGAGCTACAAGTTACTCCAGAAATTTGTAAGGACATCCAAGCAGTTATTAATATGCACAAGCTGCATATCGGTCCAATCCGGTGGGAATTGACTGTTATACGAGCTTTGCATGAAACGCTCATCTAACAAAGCTATCACGCCATAATCTTCACTCGTGCGGATTAGACGCCCTGCTGCCTGCAACACTTTATTCATACCCGGATACAGATATGCAAAGAGAAAACCATTTTTGCCCTCATTTTCGTAATGACTCTTCAAAATTTCCTGACGAGAGCCCGTCTGAGGCAATCCCGTTCCGACAACTATAACTCCGATAACAGCTTCATTTTGCAAATCAATTCCTTCCGAGAAAATGCCGCCCATGACACATAATCCGACAGTTGGATTAGTCTTTTCCCGAAATGCATTGAGAAATTCTTCGCGCTGTGTTTCAGTCATGTTGCTTTCCTGACGAATATAAATCGTGTCAGCATTTTTTTCAAGAACAGCTTCTACTTCGTCTCGAAAGGCATATGACGGAAAAAAAACAAGATAATTTCCCCGTTTACAAGAGGTTATTGTCTGGATATACTGACTTATTCGGATATATTCAGATGTTGTTCTTCTGGTATATTTTGAAGAAACGTCTCCCGCTGTTAGAAGCAATCGTTTTTTCGGATCAAATGGCGATGCTGCATAGATTGCCTTTGACTCCTCACCCTGTCCAAGCAATTCTTTATAATAACGAATTGGCAAAAGTGTTGCTGAAAAGAAGATTGTTGAAATGCCCTGAGCACAGCATTCCTGCAAACGTTCTGCCGGATTAACACATAAAAGGTACAGTTGAAAAATCCCTTGCGGCGTGTGTTCCATGTAAACCTCATAATGTTCATCCAGCCGCTCATAAACCTCCAAAAAATCTCTCACATGGAAGAAGAATTCGCTGGCCTCTTTGGGCGCTGTCCATTCAGGATACTTCTCACTTAAGCGATTTAATTCTTCATAAAGACGTTCAAGTGACATCACAAAAGATCCGATACCTTCTCCCTCGGGAAGACGCTTCCAGCCATCACATTCTCGTTTTAATTCCAAGAGCTTACGATTACAGCTATTGATCTGTTTTACAACCGATTTGAATGGCTCATACATTTTTTTTGCGGCAAGAAATTCCTCTTTTTCGAGCTTGGCGCTGTACATTTCTCTGGCACGCTCCACAAGATTATGCGCTTCGTCCACCAAAAAGATGTACTCACCGCGCTCTCCAT